>NZ_CP035492.1:1200000-1500000 GCF_004135365.1 Paenibacillus protaetiae
GTTACGCCCGGTGTATTCCAGCCGGTCTTTACCGGCACCGAATGCTCCGTTATTACGAAATTAAACGCCACGGGTACTGGCTTAATTTATTCGACCTTTGTGGGCGGCAGCCAAAACAGCCGGGGAAGCGGCCTTGATGTCGACGAGCTTGGCCAGGCATATGTAAGCGGTTCGGTGGATTCTACCGATTTCCCGACCACACCGGGCGCCTTTCAAGTTGTTGCGCCGCCGGGATTAAACGCCTTTCTGTACAAAATGAATGCTTCAGGCACAGCGCTAATCTACAGCACGTATATCGGCGGTTCTGCCACGGAGGAAAGTACGGACGTTGCAATTGACGAATTTGGCAATGCTTTTCTATGCGGCTCGACCACATCCGCTGATTTCCCGGTTACACCCGGTGCATTCCAAACCGCTCTGCAGGGAACGACAAGCGGATATATTACCAAAGTAAACAACAGCGGAACCGGATTAATATTTTCTACGTATTTAGGCGGGGCTGCCGGAAATACGCATGTGCTGGACTTGAACATCCGTGAGAATGTGATTTTGGTGACCGGTGATACGGATTCGGCATCGTTTCCGGTAACGCCGGATGCTTTCCAGCCGGCGTTAAGAGGCAGCCTTTCCGCTTTTGCGGTCATTATGGTGCCGACAGGAACCGCGCTCGGCTACTCGACTTATTTGGGAGGCAGCGGCACGCAAACCGGTTATGCGGTCGAATTCCAGCCCGATTCGCCGGAAGCGGTAACGTTTATCGCAGGGATTACCACATCTCCTGACTTCCCGGTTACGCCCGGTGCATTTGATACGACTGCTCTAAGCAATCCTCGCTTATTCTTGATGCAGTTTACGCCTTCTACCAATCTGACCGTCAGCAAGACGCCGGATCAAACACAGGTTTTAAGAGGGAGTACCGTTACGTACGCCATACAGCTGGTGAATACAAGCGAGATTGGAGGCGGGACAGATCCTACCTTAACGAATGTCACCGTTACGGATCCAATGTTGGGGCTGTCCGTCAATATTGGCACCTTATTAGGCGGGCAGACTTACGGTTTGACGGTTCCTTTCACCGTGCCGCCAACTACGCCGCTTGGTACACTATCCAATACAGTCAGCGTTATATGCGATCAATTCGCTTTCCCCCGTTTCGGCACAGCCGTCATCCAGATCGTTTCTGATCAAGCCGTTTCATTCACCAAGACGGTTACGCCGCGTTTTGCACAGCCGGGCAGCACGGTTTCCTTCGCTATCATTGTAGATAATACCGGAACTGCCGACTTGACGAATGCGGTGCTGACTGATGTATTGCTTGGCATTAACGAGTCGCTGGACACGATTCCGCCCGGAAGCGCCTATACGCTGACTGTTCCGTTCGTCATCCCGGGCAATGCCGTTATCGGCAGCGTGATCTCGAATACGGCGGAGCTGACAGCCGATCATTTGACGCTGCAACAAGCTTCGGCAAGTGTAGAAGTTATTGATATAGCCCAGCTTGCTTTAACGAAAACACCGGATCGTCTATTTGTTTCGCCAGGCGATACGGTGACATTTACGGTTGGCGTTTTTAATTCAGGCAGAGTAAATGTGACTAACATTCTGCTTACCGATGATATTACCGGATTCCAGGCAACCATCCCGTTTCTTCCGATCGGAGACCGGCGCATCTTTACCGTACCTTTACTCGTACCGCTGGAAACACCGCCACAATTGTATACGAATACGGCAAGGGCAGTTTCGGATCAGACAGCAGCCGTAACTGCTTCCGCATCTGTAACCGTTAATGCGGTCCCGCGGGTCGGTCTTCGCAAATTACCGAGCCAAACTTCCGTTACGCCCGGTCAAACGATTGAATATACGGTTACGGTTTCAAACTTTGGGAACATTCCTTTGACAAGTGTAGTAATCAATGATCCGCTGCTCGGTATCCATCTCGCTGTTCCCGATATTGCGGTCGGAAGCCTGGCTGTACGCAATTTGCCGTTTACCATTCCTTTGAATGCGAGAATAGGCAGCGAAATTGTGAATGAACTGACTGTTTCAACCGCTGAGACCGGACCGCAATCCGTGCAGTCCACCGTTACGGTAGCCAGTACGGGAATCTCGATTGCCAAGCAATCCAGCACAGCCATTGCCGCACCGGGAACAACCGTTGTTTATACGCTCACCGCCGGCAATTTGCTGCCTGTCGTACAAACCAATATCCGGCTGGACGATGCAATGCTTGGAATCCACGAAGTAGTGCCGTTGCTCGAAGTCAACGAAACGCTGGTCAGAACTGGCTCATTCACCGTTCCGCCGAATGCCGTCAACGGCAGCGTTATTACAAACGTGTTTATCGTATCGTCGGACCAAACGTTTGCCCAGGCTGCGGAGTTCGGAATTACGGTCCAAAGCGGACCGCCAGGGCCGCCTACAACGCTTGCCGCCAGCAAGCTGGCGGACCGGAACATTGCCGCCCCCGGCGAAGAGGTCAACTATACGGTTGAAGTTTCGAATGTCGGCCCTAATCCGGCAACCGTCATTATCGTGTCCGATTCCTTAACAGGGACGAACAATATAGTGCCGGTCCTGGCTCCGGGCGAAACGGCCCGCTTGTTTTATTCGTTTATCCTTCCGGAGCAAGCGCTGCAGGGTACCGTATTTGCCAATCGGGTAACCGTCGCTTCCCCGGAAGCGCCAACTGTACAAAGTGAATTCCGCGTTACAACCGGCCTGCCTCGTACACTGCTGAGCTTGGCGAATACTGCCAGCAGGCCGGTTGCAAATCCGGGAGAAACCGTCCTGTTCACGGTTATCGTGCAGAACGTATCGTCCAGCTTCACCCTTACCAATGTCCGGGTCATCGAACCGCTCACAAACTTCAGCACCCAAATCCCTCAGCTGGGAAGCGGCGAGCTGCAATCTTTCACGCAGCCGTTCGTTATACCTGCTGATGCCATCGGAGGAACCGTGATAACGTCACAGGCGTTCGCCGCTTCCGACCAGACGCCGCTGCAGGATGCGCCTGCAATTGTCACTGTAGCATCACTGCCAAATGTAGAACTGACGCATCAGGTCAGTCCGCGTTCCGGCCATTCCGGACAGACGGTGATCTTCTCTATCCGAATAAGAAATACAGGGAACGTCGATCTGATTAACGTGCTCATTACCGCCCCTCTGCTGGATGTCCGGTTGTTATCGGAACGCATCCCGATCGGAAGCGATCAAACGCTGCAAATTCCGTTCATATTGCCTGAAGTGGATGAAGATACAACACTGGTCAGCACCGTAACGTTAACATCAGATAACGGACCTGTCCGGACAGCAAGCGCTTCTGTTCTTGTCATCCATGAAGAAGAATAAGAACAAGGGTCGTGCAAGCCATCTGCGGATGATTTGCACGACCCTTGTTTGTTATGAAACTTAAGGCAGTTTTATTCCCCTTCTTCCACTTCAATTTCCACCACGTTGGAATTTGTCTGGAACACCCTGCCGTTTACGACCGCCCGGAACAACGCTTTCCCTTGATTATCGGCTTTGCCCCCATGCGGTACCGCATTAGCTTCCGCACGAAAGCGGATGACAGCGGACTGCCCCGGTTCTAGTATCCCTGCCGGAATGCCGGGCAGCGGGCTTGCATTCGGCAACAGGCGGTCATCTACGGTCACGCTGCCCGGAACAAACGTAAACTCACCCGCCAGCTGATCGGTAATGATAACGTCAAGCGCAGCGTGCTCTCCTGTATTTACCGCCTGCAAGGCTATGTCGAATATTTCTCCCACCGATACAGTCGATGCAGAGACGGTTTTCCGAAGCTCCAAAGGCAAAGGGCTTAGATGAACAGTTGCCGTTGCCAATTGCCCGCCAAGCTCATCTGATACGATAACAAACGTGTTGACCAAATCTGTGCCGGGCACCGCATCGTCCGGAATTACATAGGAAATAACGATCGACTGCGATTCATTAACGTTTAAAGTACCTATAACGGCTTCCAGCTGAAGCATGGGGTCCAACATATGCACATTCGTTAAAGGCGTATTCCCGGTATTGGTTCCTCTCAGAATAAAAAAGACGGTTTGGCCGGGCAAGACGCTCTGCGGGCGTACTTGTTTGCTTATTTCCAAACGTGGCAGCGGGCCGGCTGTGACCGAAGCGCTGGCCCGCCGTTCCCCCACTTCATCAGCCCGCACAAATACTTCATTGACGATGACCGTCCCTGCAGCTGTTCCTTCGGGAATAACATACGAAAGCTCAAGCTGCGCTGTAAAGCCTGCCGGCACGACTGCTGCCGTTTGGATAAGGCCAAACAGCGGGTCCTCAAACTGAACATTCGTTAATGCTGCATTGGATAAATTAGCAAAATTAATTGTAAAAAAGACGGTTTCGCCCGGCAGCGCTTCGGCACGGTCTGCCCGTTTGGACAGGTTTACCTCGTGGGCCGGCAGCACAACAAGATCTGCACTTGCGGTCTGTTCCGGAAGCTGATCAGAAGCTGCCGTTGCAACATTGTGAATAATGGTGCCCGGCGGTTCATTTGGCACAATAAAAGTCGCAGAGAAGATTTGGAAAGCTCTCGCAGCCAGTACAGGAATTTGCAGCGCCACCTGGAGGACGGAATCAGCAAGTACGACATTCGTTAAATCGGTATTTCCGGTGTTGGACAATCTCAGCCTGAACGTTACAGCCTCCCCTGGCCTCGCTTGAGCCGGCGTAACGGTTTTCTCCAGCGCCAAGCTTGGAGGAAACGCCGTAACGATAATGCTTGCACTTGCTTCAACCTCTTCTGTTTCATTCGAGATTACAAATGCGGTATTATTAATCGTTTCACCCGCTCGCGCATTCAGCGGCACAACAAAAACAAAGGGAAACTGTACAGTCTGCCCTGGCGACAGGCTGCCAATTGTCGAATCGACTTGAAGGAGCGGATCGAACAGGGCGACACCCGTAATCGTCTCCGTTTCGGGATTCGCAATTTCGACTATAAATTGTACGGTTTCGCCGGGAGCGGCGCTTGGCCGGTCGACGGTTTTGGAAACATTCAGAACAAGCGGCGCCGCCGCAACACGTACCGCTGCAGTTGCGAGCAGCGATTCCGTCTCATCGGATACTGCAGTGCTCGTATTCGTAATAATTGATCCGACAGGCGCATCCAGCGGAATTTGAAAAGGTATCGTATATGTCTGGGAAGCTCCGATTGCCAGCTCAGAGAAGGAATCATTCAGCCCCAGCAGCCCGTCTCCGACACCAATATCATGCAAGACGGTATTACCGATATTGGTCACTGTAATGGTATAAGTAACAACTGCTCCGGGAAGCGCACTTGCCGGTGTGACGCTTTTCTCAATCGTCATGGCCGGCAAGGTCCGCACAATAAGAAAGCTGGAAGCTTGCTGAGGCGTCCCTCCTTCAGGCAGCGCCGTTATAATGTTCTGGATAACATCGCCGCCAAGCGCATTAGCCGGTACGGTAAACGGAATTACCGCGCTGACGAAATCGCCGCTTTCCAGCAGCGGAATAAGTATGGAGTAGCCTAGCGCTGGATCGGTGACAGCGATATTGGTTAACGGCAGCGGCCCTGTATTCGTTAGCAGGTAACTGAAGGACACTTCCTGGCCCGGAGCGGCCTCTGACGGATCTACAGATTTGACGATTGTAAAGTCTGCCTGCTGCACCCGCAGCGCAGCTGTCGCAACGGCGCTTACCGACTCGGATTCAAAGCTTGCGGTAACAGTTGCATTGTTTACAAACGGGTCGGTAGCCGAAGCGGGCACAACAAAAGGAAACGGCACTACCGCTGATTCAGAAGCAGCAAGCGTTCCAATCGTTTGAGACAACCCAAGCAGCGGATCGGTGAGCGTAACAAATTCAAGTGATGTATTCCCGCTGTTCGTAATTTGGAACAAGTACGTAACAGAGCTGCCTGGAGCAGCTTCTTCCGGCACAACGCTTTTCGTTAGCGTAATGGCCGGCCTTGCCGCTACAAGTACGTCCGCATTGGCTGATAACGGTTCGATTCCATCTGCGAAAGTCGTAGAGAGATTGCGGAACACTTGGCCGCTTACGGCATCTCTTGGAATCGTAAATGTCGCATTCAGCGTAATGGAAGCGCTGGGAGCCAGGGCAGCGAAAGTCTGGTTAATGCCAAGCGTCGCGTCTTCAATGACAACATTGGTAAGTTCGGTGTCACTGACGTTCGTAACTACAATGGTATATTCAACCGTATCACCAGGCGCTGCCAGCGGCCTGTTAACTTGTTTGATGATAAACAGTTCGGTCAGGGAGGTTACGACGATCGAAGCCTGATCGAATACTGCATTGGTTTCAAGCGGACTCATCGCAGCGGTGTTCGTAATGACGCTGCCGGGAAATGTTCCGCTGGGAACGGTATACTCCGTTGTAAAAGATCTGCTTTCACCAGGCGCCATGAAAGGAATGATGGCAAAAAAATTAGTTAATGAGTCATTAATAACGACTTGTGTAATGGCAGTGTTGGATAGATTGTCGGCCGTAATCGTATAGGTCACCGTATCGCCGGGCAGTACAATCAGACGATCAGGAACCTTCGTAACCCGGATTTCAAATAGAGACAGGACCGATACATTCGCCTGCGCTTCAACCGAATCGGTCTGATCGGAAATGGCAACTGCCGTATTGGTAATAACCGTTCCGGACAATATGCCTGTTGGGATGACATAATTGACAAACAAACTAGTCGAAGCCCCCGGCGCAAGGGAAGACAACTCCTCATGAAAGCTGATCAGAGGATCATCAATCATAATGTTCGTAAGCGGAATTTGTCCGCTATTCGTAACTACGATCGTATATGTTACGGTATCGCCGGGTGGAGACCGGTTAGGCGTCACGGATTTGGCTAACGTCAGCCCCGGAATTTGCAAATCCGTTATGACCACATTGGATGGCGTACTGCCGGTTTGGAACGGTCCTCCTGAAACGATCTGATAGCTGAAATCAATGCGAGACCGGTTTCGAATGACGCCATCCACTGTAATTGCCGTTACCTGCACTTGAAAAGCAACCTGTGCCGCCCCTCCGGGAGCGAGCGTGCCAAGCGGTATGCCAACAGACGGGTCCGCTGCAGGCGTCGGCACTCCATTAATAACAACGCTGCCTGCTATAAACTGCGTGCCGGCAGGAACCGGATCTGCAAAAAAACTAAGCCCGGCCGCCGCTGTTCCGGAGTTAACGATATTAGTCGTATAGGTCAGCACATCCCCTACAGCTGCGGAACTTACGCTGGCGCTTTTAGTCAGTACGAAAAAAGGCGCGTTGATTTCAATGGAAAAGCCGACCCCGACAACGAGATATGCATCGCTGGAAGTCCGGAACTGCAGAACAGCGGATGTCTGATTATTAACGAGCTGCGGCGATACATCAACCGCCGTTACATCCCAACCTTGCCGGCCGCCGACAACAAGCGTGCCTGGTGCGCCGTTAATATGGTTCCGGGTGCCGAAAGTGCCTGTAGTATCCAGCAGGCCAAGCTCATTATTAATTTGAGAAGCAAAAAAATTGTTCGCGAAATTGTTAGGGCCTGATATCGGAAGTAATGTCGCTACTGTTTGGCCAAATAAGACTTGCTCCCCGCTTCTGCCCGGGTCCCCTTCCGCCGCACACATCGAGATACGCCCGAATACAGGACCGGTCAGCGGAGTAGCAAAGCCGGAAATCGGCGTTGTGATCGTTTGATCGGGCGCCACCCGGACAATTCCGGCAAATATGGACAAATTTCCGAACGTAAGCGTACTGTTCTGAAAAGCGACGCAAAGCGTCCAGCCGCAGCTGTTTTCAAACTCATCGTTAATCGTAATCGTCCCGACAACGCCGCCGCAAGTATACGCCCCTGCTCCGCCCCCTGGACGATAGCGGTCACATCGGCGCTCCGCACATAGTTGGTTAAATTGCCTTCTACAACCGTTTGTGCCGTAGCCGGATCGGGTGTGATCGCAAAGGTGCTGCCATTAGGCACGGTCAAATTTACCGTTTTATCAATAAAAGGAGTCAAGTCGCTGCTCGGATTCCGGCAAAGCCCTGCCCATACGAGCTCCGCATACAATACGGTGCTGCCGGCCGGCAGCCGAAGGATTGCGGTTGAACTGTTCAAATTGAAATCGTCCGTTGTGCCTGACGGATAAGTACCGAATTGCCTGCTCGTATCAATCGTTACGTAAGCGCCGATCGAATCTACAGTTCCGGGCTGACCTACATTATTGGAGCGGCTTAGTCCAAGCGTATTGCCGGTAAAAATAATATCGCCCGCCACATTGTTCGTATAACGGAGGATTAACGTCATTTTTTCGCCTCCTTTGCCGTTCAAGATAACTCCGCCTAATGATGGCCCTATTTTATTTTTACGATTGAATGTATGTTTTCAGTCGTAAATTTGCAGAGCCGTTATATATCATTTGCCCTGGTCATACGCCCCGGAAAAGCAGGATCAACCCCCAAACCCAATAAAACGCGGCCCCTTCATCACTTCCGGCTTTATTGCATCATGAAGATTGATATGGACAGTTGTGATTCTGCTTCGTCATGGCATAAAATGAGAGAGTCTTTCTATTCACTCGTAAAGCAGGTGAAGTGATCTTGATCGTCATTGGCCAGAACGAAGTTAGCGAATTATTATCCATGGAAACTTGTATCACACTGATGGAAAATGCACTAAAGGACTTGTCTGCCGGACAAGCCGAACAGCAGCTGAGATCCGTTGTACCCGTCCGTGAGGGCGGCTTAATGGGGCTTATGCCTGCTTATTTGATCCGCCAGCAAATCGTTGGCGCCAAGCTGATCAGCGTCTTCCCCGGCAACCATAACCGCGGGCTGCCTTCCCATCAAGGCGCCATCGCCTTATTTGACTCCGCCACCGGCGCATTGAAAGCGATCGTTGACGGGCGCCGTGTGACGGCAATCCGGACAGCTGCCGTCAGCGCGGCTGCATCGAAACAGCTCTCCGCTCCCGGATCGCGTACGTTGTCCCTGATTGGCACAGGCGAGCAGGCGCGCAGCCATTTGGAAGCGATGCTGCTGGTACGGCCAATCGAACAAGTCAAAATATGGAGCCCGAACCGCCGGCACGCCGAGCAGTTCCAATCCGAAATGGAGCATCTGTACGGCAGCAGGCTGCGAATCAGCTTGTGCGCCACTGCCGAGCAGGCCGTTTCCGGCACCGACATCATCTGTACCGTAACGTCCTCCACCACTCCCGTGCTCCAGAACGAGTGGATTCCGGACGGTGTCCACATTAACGCCGTCGGCGCCTGCCGGGCTGCAGACCGGGAGCTGGCTACCGGCATTGTAAAGCGTTCCCGCCTGTTCGCCGACCGGCGCGAATCCGCCGAAAGCGAAGCCGGCGATTATTTAATCCCGCTCCAGGAAGGAGCCATCGGCAATGGCCACTTAATTGGGGAAATTGGCGAAGTGCTGCTTGGTCAAATCGAAGGCCGAACATCGGACCATGAAGTTACGTTGTTCAAGTCGCTTGGCCTTGCCGTGGAAGATTTGGCTGCAGCAGCTTATATCGCCGAACAAGCCGAACTGCTCGGAAAAGGTACAACTATCGAAATGTAGGAGAGTGGCATCATGAGCGAACATCAGCAGCTTTACGATTTTCACCTGTCCGCGGAACAGGAACAGCGCGCATATGAGCTTCACGAGCGCAGTATTGTCATTGATCTTCTTTTTCAAGGCCCGCTGTCTCCCGGAGTCATTCCGCCGCACATATCCGACCAGCTTAAACAAGAAAGCGAGCCGCTTAAAGACGATCCGCTGGCATACAGCGCATTCCCGGCCAAAAAACTCCGCCAAATGTCCGTCAGCGGCGAGCTGGAACCGTTCAAGGAGGAATGGTACCGCTCCGGCATTACAGCCGGCAACCGGGAGCTCGATCTGTCAACGCCGGAAGCTATGATAACAAGCATGGGCGAGATTCAGGAGCAATTCGACCGTTTCGATTGGCTCATCAAAGCGCTCAGCGCCTCCGACATTCGAAGCGCCAAAGCGCACGGCTTAAAAGCCGGCATCGTTACGGCTCAGGACCCTGCCGGCATCGGCACCAATCTCGAGCTGCTTGAAGCGCTTCACCGCTATGGCCTTCGCGTTCTCCAGCTTACCTACAACAATCAGAACGCCATTGCTTCCGGCTGTATGGAGCTGGCCAACGGCGGTGTCTCCAACTTCGGCATGACGTTCATCCGCAAGCTGAATGAGCTGGGCATTGTGGTGGACACAAGCCACTGCGGCAAACAAACGACGCTGGACGCCTGCCGCTTGTCGGACAAGCCCGTTATCGCTTCCCATACTGGCGCTGAGGCGATCTACCCGCACCGCCGCTGCAAAAGCGACGAAGAGCTGCGGGCAATCGCCGCTACCGGCGGCGTAATCGGCGTATTTGCGATGCCGTGGTTTGTCCATGGGGATCCGCAGGCCACAACAATTGACCATGTGCTGGACCATATTGATTACATCGTTTCGCTCGTTGGCACAGACCATGTCGCCATCGGTACGGATTGGCCGATGAGCGATGTCAGCTGGTCGCTTGTTTACTTTAAAGAGCACATTGCTCCGAAACTTGGTTTTGCCAAAGGCGACGGTCCTTCTACCGAACTGATTCACGGATTCGAGCAATACGGCCTGTTCGTGAACTTTACACGCGGGCTTGTTGCACGAGGTTACTCCGACGAACAAGTCAGCAACATCATCGGCGGCAACTGGCTGCGGGTATTCGAACAAGTGTGGGGGCGCTAAAGATGACAACTTACTATTTGTATTGCGCGGGTGTGTACGAGGGTACAATCCGTTTTACAGAAAACGCGGTGATGCACGCCAAAGTGGATGCCAGACGCCGTACGCAAATGCAGGAAAATGTGCTGGACAGCAAGGCAAAATACGTCCTTCCGCTGGAAAAAATACGTGCAGCGCTCCCTTTATACCGTAAAACAGAATGGACCGGACAACGCGTGACAGTCGAAAACGGCGAGACCTATCACCGCCATACGGTATTTGAAGACGGAGGCCGTGTCTCTCAAGTGTGGGCGAAACGCGGCGACACGGCAGTCGATATCGTAACGCTGGACGGAGAAGTCATCGCCTTTTTATGCCCGAACCGGTATGGCATGGAGCTGCTTGTCCTTGAGGGCATGGAGAAGCTGACGCCGCTTGCCGGGTATGCGGACGCTAAGCTGTCCCGCCCGGATTACGGTGTCAATGATCTTGGCACTTTCCTTGTTCCGATGCGGGATGGCGTCAAGCTGGCGACAGATGTATACCTCCCGGAAGGCATCAAGCCGGGGACCCGCCTGCCGACGATTCTGGTCCGGACCTGCTATGACCGGAACGGCCGCAAGGAAAGTTTTATGCGATGGGCAAACAAAGGTTACGCGGTCGTGAATCAGGACGTGCGCGGCCGGGCGGATTCGGAAGGCGAGCTGATCCCGTTTTATTACGAACGCGAGGACGGCAGCGATACGATTGACTGGATTATTAGCCAGGATTGGTCAAACGGCGATGTTGGCATGTGGGGCGCTTCTTACCTCGGTTATGTCGTTATGGCAGCTTCCACCAGCGGCCACCCGAATTTAAAAGCCGTCGTCAACGAAGTGAACGTCGGCTCTCCTTTTGTCGATACGGTACGCCGCGGCGGAACCGTATGCTCATGGCCGCTCCTATGCTGGACGCTGGCGCAGTCGGTTGGCACCCGGACGGACTTTGATATATTCGGCGGCATTACGGTAGATCCGGCCAAAGCTGTCGATGCCCGGCCCATCCGGGACATTCCGCAGCAAATGATCGGCAGAAGCTCCGGGCCATGGGATTTATGGAGCGAACATCCGGAATATGATTCGTACTGGAGCAACTGTACGCATTCGGAGCGTGCGCATCAGATCAAGGCGCCGATGTTTGTCATCTCCGGCTGGTATGACGGCGACAGCGCCGGTGTCTCGGAAACGTGGCGGCTGCTTACGGAACATGATGTTCCGAACCGTAAAATCTGGCTTGGGCCATGGGAGCACGGCCCCAACCGGGCACGCGACCTGCATGGCGTCGCCTTCGGCGAAGACGCCGTTGTGTATGATTACGATATAAACGTGCTTCGCTGGTTCGATCATTTCCTGAAAGGGATCGACAATGGCATCGAACGGGAACCAAGAGCCAGCTATTATGTTGTTGGGGAGAACAAGTGGCGGACTTCCAGCGACTGGACGCCGGCGGAGTCGGTGGTGACACCGTTTTATTTGGGCAGCGGCGGACGCGCAAACTCTGCATTTGGCGATGGGACGTTGTCCTCTTCCCTCCCAGTCCGGACGGAGCCGGATATATATGTGTATAATCCATCCGATCCGGTGGCGGACTCCGGCGAACGGATACCGGAAAACCGCCGCGCCATCGAGCTTCGGCAGGATGTGCTCTGTTATACAAGCGATAAGCTGGACCGCAGCCTGGACATTGCCGGCGAGCTTTCGGCTGTGCTGTATGCTGCCAGCTCCGCGGTTGACACCGATTGGGTTGTCGCCCTTAGCGATGTGGATGAAGCGGATAATTCGATATTGCTGTCGAGCTATATTATCCGCGCCAAATACCGCCTGGGGTATGACAAGCCGGAGCTGCTGACGCCGGACAAGGCGGAACGGTTCGACATCTTTATGCCGAATATCGCCCACCGTTTTGCCGCAGGCCACAGGATCCGCTTCTCGGTTACATCGTCCAGCAAATTTGTCGCATTTCCAAATTCCAATACGGGGCTTAACCCGTACGACGATCCGGAACCTGTACCGGCGACGCAAACGATCTACCATTCCGAGCAGTATCCAAGCTGCGTGCTCCTCCCCGTGCTACAGTAAATAAGCGCAAGCGCTTATACCTTGAAGCGCCTGCTTGGGTGAGACGACTCGCTGAAAGTATATATCGTTCTGCACAACAGAAATGGCAGTGTCAGGGATATGCCCTGCACCGCCATTTCTAATTATGGGTAAAGAAAACAGCCGATCTCGCGTTCATCTCCACTCGCTGCCGATGTACCCGCCTACTTGCGCAGCAGCAAGTACAAGAAATACGGGCCGCCAATAAGCGCAACCATGATGCCTGCCGGAATGCCTGACGGATCAACAAGATGACGTCCGACCGTATCCGCGAGCAAAAGCAGCCAGCCGCCCATCAGCACCGCAAGCGGCACATAAAACTGGTGGCGCCGCCCGACAATCGCCTTGGCGATATGCGGAGCCATAAGCCCGACAAAAGCGATGCCGCCTGTAACCGACACGGCTGCCGCGGCAAGCGCAACGGCAGAGCCAAGCAGCAGCAGCCGGTCCCGGTTCACGGAGACGCCGGCTCCGATGGCGATGGATTCGTCCATAGCCAGCAGATTCAGCACGTTGGATTTGTACAGCACATACGGCAATAAGATAACAAGCCAAGGAAGTACGGCCCACACAAACGGCCAGTCCGCTCCCCAGATGGTTCCGGCCAGCCACTGAGCTATAAAATCAACTTTTCTGTAATCCGTTGAGGAAATGAGAACGACCATTAACCCGTTCAGTGCCAGTGCAAAGCCTACCCCAACAAGCACAAGCTTTACCGGCTTCAGCCCTGTTGATCGGGAATAGGAAAACAAATAAATAACAGCCGCTGTAATAAGCGCGCCAACAAACGCCACAATCGGAAGTACGTACGCAAAATTTCTTGGATCTAAAGGAAAATAGAGAAAAAAGACGGAAATCGCTACACCAGCGCCTGCATTGATGCCGATGATACCGGGATCGGCCAAATCGTTGCGGGTAATTCCCTGCAGAATGGAGCCGGACAAGGCCAGCGCCATACCGGCCAGAAGCGTAATGACCACCCGCGGCAGACGAATGGAGAACAGCAGCAGGTTTTCTTTGGATGTTCCGTGGCCAAACAACGTAACCAGCAAGCGATCCAGTGAAAAAGAACCCGAACCAAGCCTCGTGCCGATGACAAATGTCGCCGCAATAAGGATGAGCATCGTTACGCAAACGATGATCTGCTTGCGAATTTTGGCAGCCGTAATCATGACAGCGACTTCACTCCTTTACGAACAACAACTAAGAAGAACGGAAGTCCAAGCACTGCAATAATGGCGACAACCGGCGTTTCAAAAGGAGCAAATAGCGTTCTCCCGATCGTATCTGCCAAAAGCATCAGCACGGCCCCCCAAACGGCCGACATCGGAATAACGCTGCGGTAATCGGTCCCAAACATCGCTCGGACCATATGCGGAATCATCAGCCCGATAAACGCCATATTGCCAACAAGCGCAACAGCCGCTCCTGCCAGCAAAATGATCACCACATATAAAACCGATTTGATATAGGACGTCCGTATGCCAAGGCCAACGGCGGAATCTTCATTTAAGCTTAAGATGGTCAGCTGTTTGGATAAAGCAAGCGCAACAAGAAGCGAAACTACAATAAACGGGCTAATCGCCTGTACCTGCCCCCAAGTCGTGCCGATTAAGCCGCCTGAGGTCCACATCGTTACGTTTTTGGACGTTTTGGTCAATAAGCCGATGCCGTCCGACGCTGCATATAAAAATGCGGACACGGCCGAACCGGCGAGTACAATTCGAAACGGCGACATGCCGCCTCTTCGCAAAGCGCCAATCCCAATGACAAGGAACATGCCTAACGCCGCCCCGGCAAAACATACCAGCATAATGCCAAAATAGTTAATGGCTGAAAAAACAGCAACTGCGACGGCAAGCGCCGCATTGGCGCCAGCTGTCAATCCAAGCAGTCCAGGATCAGAAAGCGGATTACGGGTCAGGCCTTGCATAATGGCTCCAGACATTGCAAGTGCCGCTCCAACAAGAACAGCCGCCACTTCACGCGGATACCGAATTTCGCGGAGCATTGCAATTTTATCTTCCCCGCCTCCCCTGTTAACCAGCACAAGCCACAGCTCACGCAGGGAGACGTCCTTGGCGCCTAGAAACATGGCAAGCGCAAACATAATGACAAGCGCCGCTAAGCTGCATACCCATTTGACAGCAAATAACCGCCGACCGCCACGCATGACGTTATTCCTCCTTTAACGAATAAAAGGCGCGAAGAAAGCCGAGAGCGCCTTTGCGTAAGCTCAGGCTTCTCGGCCTTTTTCACGAGTATTATTTCAGTAGAGCTTCTTTAAACAAGGTAAGCAGATGTTCAAGTGTAATCGGATCACTGTACGTGTAATCATCCGTTTCGATCTCAATGACATGATTGTTTTTGACTGCAGGAATTTTCTTCCACGTTTCCGATTGCATGAACGAGTTGTCGCCTTTGGAGCTTCTGCTCAGCACGATGTAATCGCCGGCATAATCGCTAAGCACTTCAGGAGACATCGTGTAGTAACCTGGACCAAGCGCGTCGGCTTTTACTTTTTCCGGCATGTTGAGCTTCATCGCCTGATAGAGCACTTCCGTACCGCGTGCCCATGCGTTTCCAAATACGTAAAATTCTTTGGAATCGGTCTCGAATACGGAAACCGTTGCATTCTCACCGATTTTCGCTTTCACTTCTTTGCCTGCTTCTTCCGCACGTTTGGTGAAGTCATCCGCCCATGCCTGCGCTTCCTGCTGCTTATTCAGCAGCTTGCCGATTTCAATCTGCTGGGTCAAATAATCCAATTTGCCCCAGGTGTAGGCAACGGTAGGCGCAATTTCTTTCAGTTTGTCGATATTTTTGCTGCTTGCGTCAGCGATAATCAAATCCGGGTCAAGCTCCACAATTTTCTCCATATTGTCGTCGGAAACGACCGGGATGTCTTTCACCTTATCTTTAAAAAGACTGCTTTTCGCTGCCCACTCGTCTATGCCTACAAGCGTTCCGTCCAGCGCAAGCACGTTAGGCGCATTGGTGAGCGCAACAATACGCTTCGGATTAGCCGGAACCTCAACCGGACCAAGTTCGGATTGATACGTTACTGTACCGTTATCGGAACCGGAATCGGTTGGTGCGGCCGATGGCTCGCTTGAACTCGCGTTTGCGCTTGGAGACGCTGGAGACGCAGCTTCATTGTTTTTCGAAGCGTTGTTGCCGCAGGCGCTGATTACAATCAGACACAACATCAGAATGACTGGCAAGAACATTTTTTTATGCATCTTTAAACCCCTTTTTTATTATGATATTGATTCTCAATTTCATATACAAAAATAATATATCGGGATGCCGCTTATTGTCAACGAGAAATACGTTTCCCCCCGCATAACCGCAAGCGGAGAAACGTGCATCATTCATTGTAAGCTGTCCTTTTACTAAAAGAAGGCACCCTGCCATTAAACTGGAGGATGCCTCGATTCCGAACCTTTACGATGCAGGCGCATAATGGATGGCAACATCATACGGCACGGAAGCTACGCTGATGGTCGTAAGGACCGTTCGTCAAGCCGTCGTACGTAAGCAGATTATTATCCGTTCCGCGATTCGTCACATAGATCCGGTCTGTTGCCCGGTTCGCTGCAACACCAACCGGTAAAGTGCCGACTGTCAGCGTATCCACCGCCGTATTGGTTTCTCCGTCCCTCGTTTTCATTCATAGTCTTTTGCCACAAATACGTTCATGCCTATCGGAAGCAGCTGCTTGAATGGAGGAACGGGTCGCGCTGGCCGCTTCTGGGTGAAATGGTAAAACGGCGAATACCCGGCACAATTCGGAACAATTGCATCCAACACGGCATAAAACGATTCGCCAAGAATAGGGTAAATCAACTGCTTCATGCATGTCCGTATGTGCTTTTATATGATTTGGAATGGAGGATGCAGCGATGGCTACGAGAGAACAAACGATCTTTCAAGCATCGGGCAACAAATTGATTACGCAGGACCGGGACGTGTATATGGCGGCCAAATGGGAAGAACCTCTCATTCTTATTCTGGACAATGTCCTGAGCGCGGAGGAATGCGATATTCTAATCGCCATGGCGAAGGACCGGATGCAGCGTGCTAGAATTGGCGTATCCCGTGTTGTCAGCGAGGTCCGGACGAGCAGCAGCATGTTTTTCGAAGAAGGCGAAAACGAGTGGATTAGACGGATTGAAGCAAGAGCCGCAGAACTTATGAGCATACCGCTGCAGCACGCAGAGCCGTTGCAGATTTTGCATTACCGGGCAGGGGAACAATATCAGCCTCATTTTGACTATTTCAGCAATGGCAGCGCCGACAATCGCATCAGCACTTTGATTATGTATTTGAATGATGTGGAAGAAGGCGGCGAAACGTATTTCCCTTCGCTGGGCCTCTCGGTTATGCCGCGTAAAGGCAGTGCCGTTTACTTTGAATACTTTTACAAGGACAGCCGGCTGAATGAGCTTACTTTGCATGCCGGCGTTCCGGTTGTAAGCGGAGAGAAGTGGGTCGCAACCCAATGGATGAGGAGACAGGTCCAGCGGCATTCGTAATCATGCGAACAAGCCGGACACTCCTTGAAAGGTTAATCGCGGGTCCGGCTTGTTTATCCTTCTCCCTGCTCCCCGATTCGGATCGCATCCAATAAAAGCCTGCCTACCAAGACTACATGCTGCTAATGTTCAGACGATTGCCGTCCGGATCATACAGATGGAAGCTAACCATTCCCCTTGTGACATATCCGCCGATATCCGACGTTTCAACCCCGCTGTCCAATAAAAAGGTTTGATAGTTGAAAAAATCGCTGCGCTCGGCTACCCAGCATACCGGCTGAACTTGGCCGTCTGCTTTACCGGTGTAAGCATTCTCCGGAAGCTGCTCCAGCACCCATAACGATTTGTCGCCTGGCCGGCGATTTAGCCCAAGGCTCATAAGAGCATAGCCGTCCTTGCTCCAATCATTTTCCAGGTCCATACCGAGCCAGTTGCGGTACCATTGGACGGACTTGCCCAGGTCGCTGACGCCTATCCGGAGCCATGACGGAGCGAACCCTTCCTGAATCCGTTTATCTTCCTGGGCGGTGAACCGGATGCCTTCTCCTGTCGCCCAGAAGTCAAAATAGTCCGTCTCTCCAGGTCCCCTGTACAACTCCGTTACCCGGACGCCGTCCGATTGGCAGCGGTTGTGAAACTGCTGAAGATCAGCCACTCTCCAGCATAAACGGATGTTGGATTCGACCGTTCCGCGCTCGGCATAATGATGGGGCAATCGTTCATTGGATAAGCTTGAGATAAGCCAGGTTCCCGCATTCATCCGAGTCATTTTGCCATGTGTACACCTCGGATCAGGCTTCCAGCTTTCCTTCTGCTGAACCTCCCATCCCATATACGTCTCATACCAGCGGATAGCTTCTTCGTGATTATCCCAAAGCACATCTACCATTTGTCCATCAAAATATAATTTCGGCACATTCATGTTCATAGAAAGCAGCTCCCTTAGCATCATATTTTTGTTTAGGACAAGGATTTTTTGCCGCATTATATACTTTCTTCGTTATTACCATATGTCCCTTTAATAGGGCAATATTGGTTCAATTCTGTTTCGGTTCCTCACCCGGAGAAGGCTGCCTGTCCTCCTTGTCGTACATAAGATTGGCACAACGGGCTTTGGCGCGAACCGCAATCGAAACGACATAACATTGTGTCATCTATAAAAAAAAGCCCTGCAAGAGGGCTTAGCAATCCTTATGGGTTGACCGCTACATCAAAAGGAAAGGCTGAAACCGGGATCGTAGCCACCACTGTGTTGGTTAAGCCATCAATGACTGACACGGTGTTGCTTCCCGAGTTAGCGACATATATCAGATTTTTCTTCACATTCACATCGAGGCCGAACGGAGCAGTCCCTACAGGAATCGTTGCGATGACCGATTGGCTGGAACCCCGGATGACTGATACGGTATCGCTGCCTCTGTTCGTCACATAGATCAAATTGGTCAATGGATTGACGGCAACCCCAAACGTGCCCGTGCCAAGACCTGTTGTGATCGTCGTTATGACAGTGTCGGTCGCGCCGTCAATGACGCTTACGCTGCTTCCGCTGCCATTGTCAAAGTTCGGAACATATATCAGATTCGTTGCCGGATTCACCGCTACGAAGCCGGGATCTGCTCCGACAGGTATAGTGGTGATGACTGCATTCGTAACGCCGTTAATGACCGAGATATTGTTGTTTGACGGCCCGTTCGCTACATAGACCCTGTTCGTAATGGGGTTGGCATCTACTCCACCCGGAGCAATCCCTACCGTAATGTTTTGCAGGAGTGTATTGGTCGTGCCGTCGACAACCGAGGTGCTGCTAGATGCAACGTTCGTTACATAGGCAAGGTTGGTGGACGGATTGTAAGCAACCAGATTTGGAAGGTCGCCGACGGGTGTAGTTGTAATAACTGAAAAAGTCTCGCCGTCGATAACCGAAATATTGCTGCCGAACCGGTTGACGACATAAATATGATTCAATTCCGGATTAACATCAACGCCGCGCGGCGCGACACCGACAGGTATGGTTGCAATAACCGTATTGGTCACGCCGTCAATAACGTTGGTCACATCTGCAAACTGAGCTGTGACGTAAATCAAATCAATTTCGGGCTCTACGGGTCCTGTTGGACCGGTTGGACCTTGCGGACCGGTTGGACCTTGCGGGCCGGTTACGCCTTGCGGACCGGTTACGCCTTGCGGACCGGTTACGCCTTGCGGGCCGGCTGGACCGATTAAACCCGTATCGCCTGTCTCGCCGCGCGGACCAATCGGTCCGGTTGCGCCTGCTGCTCCTGCCGGGCCGGCTGTTCCTGCGACGCCTTGCGCACCAGCAGGCCCGGCTGGACCCGCGGGGCCTGGTCTGCCTTCCGGCCCTTCAGGACCACGCGGTCCCCTCGGTCCGCGGCAGATCACGATGCATTTTTTCAGATGGCAGCTTTTTTTCCGGCGGCACAATTTTTTCCTTCTGCAGCATTTTTTCCGTTTTTTCTCTTGCTTTTTTTTACGCGGCGGCTTGCATACAACAATTTTACCGCAGACCGGAACTGGCTTTAGAAGCAGGACAGTACCCGTGGAAGGCTTGTGTCGGGGGTTCTGCTTGATGCCGGAAGCGCATTTTCTTTTCCGGCCAGCTATTTTTTTCTTTCGTAATCGATAGGCTCCCATACGCTCAAACCTCCTTATTCGCTTACTGTATAATAAGAAATACTAGTTGTTTTGGAGTGAGCATTTGGTGCCTGTCATATCGCCCTTTTTTCGGCTTTCCGCTGCGGCATTTCCCGGCATCTATATAAGAGGCTCTTGTACGGGATAGACACTTCGCAAGCGTTTGATAAGAGCGCATCCGCGCAGGTCTGCTTCCGTTGGAAATAAAAAAAGAGCCCTGTCAAAGGGACTCTTTAGATGCCGCTTATAGCTATGCACGGCCTTGCAGCCTGATCTTCTCCTTTTAGGAAAAGAGCTGATGAAGCTCGCCGCACCATTTGCTCCAGCCATACTTAGCGCCTTCAAGGCCATGCACATTCGCAAATCCGGTTTGTTCGAGATGAAGGTTCACTTTCCCGTCTCCTAAATCCTGCAGCGTCCAGTTGACCGTATGTTTTTCCCCGCCGCTTGCCCAAGTGTAAGACAGCCGGTTCGGTTCCTCTACCAGAAGCACTTCGCCTTCAATGATGCCATCCCAATATTCGGACGGCTGCGTACGGAATTGAAACCGATGCCCCACTACAGGTTCGAAATTATTGCTCATCGCTTCACCGGTATGGATGTTAGCCACCCATTTTGCAAGCTTGCCTGAATCCGTTAAAGCGGACCACAGCTTCTCGATTGATGTTGTGTATTGAAAATCCAAAGATAATGCTAAACTCATCTTTTCTCCTCCTCTAATAAGCAATTTCATAAAAAACGTCATGCTGCTGTTTGTTTTCGTTCACAACATCTTCATCTAATGAGTTGTTGCCACTTACATTAGACACCATTTGGTGGCGATTTGATTATATGACACCGTTTAGTGTCGTGTCAACCTGTTTTAAGAAGCTGGCCTTACCAAATAGGCGTATCGAAAAAGGGGAGGTGACAGCCTGCCAAACGGCAGCCTGTCACCTCCCCTTTCCCCGCATCTATCGCGGATTGCATTCCTGTTATGAAGCGCAGCCTATGCAGGCGGACTCTTCAAATTATCGTTTAATGGCAGCGTCAATCAATAATTCCGGTCACTTGCAGAACGGTAATCGCAAGCTCGCTCACAATTAGGATGACGATAATCCATTCCACAAACAAACCGCGAATCGAGTGGCTTATCGTTGAGAAGCCGTCCATGATCCGGTACAACATCTCCGTCTTGCTTTTCATAATGGCATAACGGTCATTCATTTCGAAAAACTCCAGCATCCGGTCGTAAAACTCGGCCGCACTGCTGCTCGTCCAAGTAATGTCCGGCTTATCCAGAATCATAACATAGGAAATCATATTATATTCATGCCGCATAATTGTAGCCGTTGTACGTGCCAGCTCCTTTTTGCCGAGCCGCAAATTCGTTTTATCCAGGCGATCAATCATATTTTCCAGCTTATCGTGAATTTTGCCGAGCTGCTCCTCGATTTTCTCGAGCGCTGCAGACTTCGCCAGCACCGTTGCTATCAATTCCTCATGGAAAGGCTCGATTTCGTTAACGACAACGTACTCGTCAGTCAGGTCCGTTACGCCTTGCGCATCGGTGCGAAGGCTGTAATCATCTGTATATCGGTCCGCTTCAGCTTCATTGATGTCCGGCTCGAACGTGCGCAAATAGCGGACAAAAGGCAAAAAACCTTCCTTGGACGGGTCATTGACGAAGACGACGCTGCCAAATGAGAAGACAAGCACCTGCTGGGATTCGTCCACCTTGTTCCGCAAAATTTTGTGCAGCGCTTCGCCTTTAAGAATGAGCGGTTCCTCCCAAGTAAACTTCTTCGGGATCCCGCAGTCAACGGCGATTTTGTTAAGATCAATTTCATTGGTGACAGCGTAAGCTTTGAACGTAACGTCTTTCATTTTGCTCACTCTCTTTTGCTTAGTATGGTTTGGTTAAGTATAACGTTCGTTCGGCAATCATTCATTCCTGCAAGCTATTTGTACATTGTATATGAAACCCAATGAAAATTACACCTTTTTATGTAAAAACAGCCCATACGGCTCACAAGGCTTGTCTTGCTTTCAGCCCTATGCGGCTCCCGTCCTGTTCCAAATGACAAGCCGCTCCATCCCTTCCCCCTTCATCAAGCCCCTTCGCCTCATTTCAACAAATGCGCTCCTGGCTTCTCACGGGGAAGCCTTCGCTTGCTCCGGACAGCAAAACACCTCCAAAGTTGTCTGCTGCGTCATACGGAGCAACAGCGATTTGGAGGTGTTCTGATTGTTTCCCCTAGCGGATCGTCTAATCCCAGCTAGTCTTCGCTTTGTATGATGGCAAAATGGATTACAGGGAT
This sequence comes from Paenibacillus protaetiae, assembly GCF_004135365.1. Lineage (NCBI taxonomy): Bacteria > Bacillati > Bacillota > Bacilli > Caryophanales > Paenibacillaceae > Paenibacillus > Paenibacillus protaetiae. The sequence goes on from NZ_CP035492.1 coordinate 1,222,348, forward strand.
TGCATTAGCAATTGATACAAAATAACAGCTGCCTGAGCGCGTGTTGCAGTTCCCTTAGGCTCAAAATTGCCGTTGCCGATGCCATTGATGATTCCCGCTTGCTGCATCGCATTCACCGCTTCGGATGCGTAACCGGCAATGTCCTGCCCATCACGGAAGCCGGCTGCCGGGTTTGCTTCGTTCAGCGTAATGCCTGCTTTCTGAATCGCCCGGTATGCCATGGCGGCCATTTCCTGGCGGGTAATCTTGTTGTTGATGCCAAACGATCCGTCAGTCAACCCGGACACAATGCCAAGCTGCTGGGCCGAAGCGATCGAGTTGTAGTACCATGCACCTGGATTAACATCCGAGAAGCTGCTTGTTGCTTCCGCTTGGTTCAGGTCTAGCGTAAGCATTAGCATTTGGATGAATTCGGCTCTTGTAATCGTTTGGTTTGGCGCAAATGAATCTTTCGACACGCCGTTTACAATGCCGCGGGCAGCCAGTCCTTCGATACTGTCGCTTGCCCATGCGACTGCTTTTACATCGTTGAAGCTTACCGGATTGGCGATTGCAGCGTATTTGCTGAAATGCTTCGCGTTGAACTCCGCCATGCCGGTATTCTGGTTATATCGCCCATTTTTGACAACCTCAAGCTTGCCATCCTCCGACAAATAATAGATCACGATTTGGTTCGGGTTCTCGCCAGCCTTCAGTGTGTACGGAATGGCAACTTTCACCGGCTGGCCTTGGCTGAAGCTTGTCATCTTCCGGCCGCCGACTGTCAGGCTGAAGTCCAGTACCGTATTGGAGCCTATAATGCCGCGTACTGCATCAGACAGCGTATTGTTGTCTGCTTGTGCAACATGCAATTCAACATTGCCAATGGTTGCGGCATCCTTGAGTAACGATACAGGCAGCTGCACGGACGCCAGCCCAAAGGAAATTTCAATGTGCTGTATGCCCGCCTCCACGGCTGCTTTCACCTGATCAGCCGGTATGGAGATGGTAATCTGCTTCGCATCGCCGGCACCTTGAACTTTCAGCTTCAGGATTCCATCTTTCGCTCCTGGCAGAGCCTTCTTCAAATCTTCGAACGAAGCTTTGGCATTCCCGTTTGCATCCACATCTGCTTTCACTTCGCCAGGCTGACCGGCCGGTGAGGATGGCAAAGGATCCGTATGGCTGCTTTCACGATTCGTAGTTGCTTGAGCAGCTGCGGATTGTTCAGATTCACCGCTGTCATTAACAGCCGTCACCTTGTAATAGTAGGTAGTCGAAGCTGACAGGCCGCTGTTCTGATACTGGGTGCCAGTAATCAGCTGCGCATTGATTTTGCTGTAATCCCCGTTGGCAGAAGCTGCGCGATAAACGTTATATCCCGTTGCATGTTCCGAAGCAGTCCAGCTGAGGCCGATTGCGCTGCTGCTTTTCGCTTGCGCAGAGACACTTGCCGGTGCAGCAGGCGCTGCCGGCGTTTCTGCTTGCTTCGGCCAATTCACCAGTACCTCATCAGGCGCGCCACCGGTACCGATCTTCTCGATTTTGATCCAGTTGATGGAGAAAGCGTTGCCGCCGCCTCCGCCGCGGATGCCGATGTTGCCAATCAGGCCGTTCGCGGATTGTGAACCGTCCAATTGGATTTCCGTCGTTAAGGTGTAGCTTCCGGCATTCACCATGCCGCTGTTAAAGTATGCCGGAATGGCGGCGGCAACTTGGCTTGCCGAATACGGGTGATCGTTGACCACCGCTCCGTCGGCATCGGTGTAACCGCCGTTGGAATCATCTTTGAGCCAGCGCACGCGAATCGAAGTTGTGCCTGTTGCCGTGTAATTAAAGCTGAGACGGTATGTCGCATCCTTCTCCGGCGTGAAGGCTACTTTGCCGTCAGCGCCTGCGGTAGACCAAGGCCACTCGTTTGCGTTATTGCCCAGGATGATATTCGCGCCGGTCCAAGCGTCTCCTTTGCCCGCATCATAAACGTAGACACCGTCAACAGGCACTTGTTCCGGTCCGGTCTCCGGCTCAATGTACTCATGCGTTGCAAGGAATGCATCTGGATCCAGCACCGCCACAAGCGATTGTTTCGCCAGTCCGTCCGAGTTGAACAGCAGCGCAAATTCTCCGGCACGCCAGCCGGTGACCGCATCTCTTACCCCGCAAATGCTTACGCGATCGATAACTTTCGGGTTATCCGTCGTATTGGCCGGGCCGGTGGCGTACTTTTTGTAAATCTGGAACAACTCGGCGAATTTCACAGCCTGATTGTTCTCATTCTCTGGTGTAAGAACCCCGATCGGCGGGCTGCCGATATCCATCTCCGTAATGTGGATGCTCACGCCCGGAAGCGTTGCAAACAGCTTGATGGAATTCTCGACATCCTCGGCATTCGTGGTCAGATTATAGTGCGATTGCATCCCGATGACTTCAATCAAAGGTTTGCCGTTTGGACGGGTGCCTGCATACTTTTCGTTAATAGCTTTGACCATAGCATAGACGGTTTGGGCTTTGGCAGGCGAATCAAGCCCAAAGTCATTGTAGATCAGCTTGACATCCCAATTATGGCTGTCGACTACTCTGGCCGCTTCCTTAAACGCTTCCTCAACCCACTCCGAGCCAAGCGCCGTGTACCAGCCTTCCCTTTAGCCAGCGAAGCTTCCCAGTCGTTCGGGTTTGCGGTGCCAATCGCTTCATTAACAACATCTATGCCCGCAAGGCGTCCGCCGTAATGCTCCAGTACATTATCAATATGGGACTTCAGATTGTTCAGGGCCGTTTCTTTGTCGTAATTGCCCGGCTGATCGTATCTCGCCGGCGGCGCGTCCCACATCCACGTTGGCGTTTGCGAATGCCATGCCAGCGTATGCCCGTAGAAAATCATGTCCGGATTTTTGCCGGCAAGGTTGTTAAACGCATTGTCAGCACCGTCGAACGTAAAGACGCCTTTGACATTTTGCGTGCTTTCGGGCTTCATCTCATTGCCTGGCGTATAAGCTGCGAAATTGTAGAGCAAGGCATTGTTTTCACCCGATCCAAATATCCCCATTGTAAAATAATCCTTGTAGATGTCTTTCAGCGCGGGATATTTATCATAGGTTTGGCCTGCAGGCGGAATTACAACGGAAGGCTCTTCCGGTTCAACGACAGGCTCGTCAATGCCTTCCGGCCAATTGACCAGCAGCTGGTCGGGTGCGCCGCCGGTACCGATCTTCTCGATTTTGATCCAGTTGATTACAAAGCTGCTTCCTCCGGCACCTCCGCGGACCGCAATGTTCCCGATCAAGCCGTCAGCCGGCTGAGAACCGTCCATCGTTATTTCAGTTGTTAAAGTATAAGTGCCGGCGTTCACCATGCCGCTGTTAAAATAAGCCGGGATTGCGGCAGCGACTTGACTTGCCGAATACGGATGATTATTGACTTCAGCATTATCTGCTGCGGTGTAGCTGCCGTTGGATTCATTTTTAAGCCAGCGAACACGTATGGCGCTTGTCCCCATAGAAGTGTAATTGACCGCGACACGGTATGCAGCGTTTTTCTCAGGGATAAAGGCCACTTTGCCGTCTGCGCCGGCCGTTGACCAAGGCCAAGCGTTAGCGTTATTGCCCAGTATAATATTGGCGCCGCTCCAGTCGTCTCCCTTGGTGGTGGAGTAAATATGAACACCTTCCGTTCCGGCTTTCGGAACGCCGTCCGGCCAATTGACCAGCAGTTGATCTGGCATGCCGCCGGTGCCGATTTTCTCCACTTTGATCCAATTGATCGAGAAGCTGTTGCCGCCGGCTCCACCGCGGATAGCGATATTCCCAATCAAGCCGTCAGCCGGCTGGGAACCATCCAGCGTAATTTCATTAACCAGCGTATAGCTGTTGCCGGTTGACATGCCGCTGTTGAAATAAGCGGGGAATGCGGTGGCAACTTGATCCGCCGAATACGGGTGATTATTGACTTCAGCATTATCAGCTGCAGTGTAACTGCCGTTTGATTCGTCTTTAAGCCAACGAATACGGATCGAATTCGTTCCAAGCGAAGTCAAATTAACGGAAATACGATACTTGGCGTTCTTCTCGGGGGTAAAAGCCGCTTTGCCGTCTGCCCCGCCCGTCGACCATGGCCACGCAGCAGCATTATTGCCCAGTATAATATTCGCACCGGACCAGCTATCCCCTTTGCTAGTATCATAGACGTAAACGCCGTCGATATGCTTCGTTTGTCCCTGATCCGGATCATCAGTAATCGGATTATTCGCAAGGTAGGCATCGGGGTCCAACACTGCTACCAATGCCTCTTTGGCCGTTATATTTGATCCGTCAGGCGCGTTGAACAGAAGCGGCAACCCGTCTTTTTTCCAGCTGTCGCCGTCATTCGTGCCCCAGAAGGTCACGCGTTCAATCACCTTCGGGTTATCGGTCGTATTCGCCGGACCCGCTGCGTATTTTTTGTAGATTTGGAAAAACTGCGCGTATTTTTGCGCTTGCGCCACAGCTTGTTCCGAAGTAAGAGTGCCCAAATTAGGCCATTCCATATCGAGTTCGGTGATGCTGATGTTTACATCCGGCAGCGTCGAAAATAATTGAATTGAAGCTTCTACATTTTCGGGTTTCGTGTTGCTGTTGTAGTGCTCCTGCATGCCGATGCCTTCAATCAGCGGTTTGCCGTTCGGACGCAAACCGGCGTTGCGCTCGTTAATGTCTTTAACCATTGCGTATACTGTTTGAGCTTTTGCCGGATCGTCGAGACCAAAATCATTATAATACAGCTTGCAGTCCCAGCCGTTTTCATCAATGATTTTAGCCGCTTCCTGGAAAGCCAGCTCCACCCAATCCGGCCCGAGTGCCAGCGCCCAGCCTTCACCCTTATCCAATGAAGCTTGCCAGTCATTCGGGTTCGCTCTGCCTACAGCTTCGTTGACTACGTCAATGCTGTACAGCTCCCCGCCGTATTTGCGGAGAACGGTGTCGATATGCGTCTTGAGATTGTCAAGAGCGGTATCGCGATCGAATGCAGGCGCATCCCACATCCAGCCAGGCGTTTGCGAGTGCCAAGCGAGCGTATGCCCGATCAGATGAATATCGCTGGACAAAGAGGTTACGTTGCTGAATAAGTTGTCCAGATTATCAAACGTAAACTGGCCTTTGACATTTTGCACGCTCTGGGGTTTCATCTCGTTCTCAGGCGTGTAGGCATTGAAATTGTAACGGATCAAGTCCGATCTGGAGCCGGTCAATGGCCCAACCGTACCGACCATAAAATATCCGTCGTATACATCCTTCAGCGCCGGATATTGATCATAATTCAGCCCAGAAGGCGGAATCTGCTCCTCATCGCCCGAACCGTTCTCAGCTGCCGCCGCGAAAGTAGCAAATGAGGAAAACATCGCAGCGATAAGGATAAGAGAAATGTACCGCTTCCAATTTCGCATGTTAAGGTATAGCCTCCTTTATTTCATTTTTTTCAAAGTATCAGGAAAGCACTATGATAATTACGGATTAGATGCCGCCCCTTTAGCATTGGTCATAAACAAATGTATACCGGATTCCTCCCTGTTCATTTATAGTCTTCATCCTGCAGGAGCTATAGAATAGCCGTTCGGATGAATGCGCTTTCATATTACCATTGTACTTGTTCAGCTGGAAGCATTCTTCCAATATATCACTGAATGATTCTCAATTATTGCGATTTTTACAGTTACGCATAAACAGAAAAAAGCTGCAGCATCGTGCTTATTGGCATTTTGCCGCAGCCAAAAAAGGGCGGAGACACGCCTTTTTACCGCCAAACGCGAACCCCGAATTTCGCAGGCACATATACTGACGTGACACACGTCTGCCCAAATTTGCATTAAAAATGGGCTGCGTCCATCCATGAACGTTTTAAAGGAGGAATTCCTTTTGCCTGCGACATTAACAGGGATCGTGTTTAACGATTTGAATCATAACGGGCAATATGATGCCGGAGAACCCGGGATTGCCGGCGTCAATCTTGTGCTGTTCAGCAATGCGGGCGGCACTTGCATGACGGTTCAATCCGACATTAACGGCAATTACAGTTTTACGATTACGGCTGCCGGTACCTATACCGTGTATGAACCGGTTGCGGATCCCGGCGCTTCTTGCCCGCCTGTTACATTCACGCAGCCAGCCGGCTTTACGATGTCCAACGGTCCTCGCAAGCTGACGCAAATCGTAACAGCCGCCCAAGTTACGAACAATGTTACGATTACCGGCCATAATTTCAGCCATGATACGATCTTGAATCCGCTGAATTGTACAACGACGATGATCCAGTTTGCCGGGCGGCCTTCTGTCTGGTTCAACATTGACATTGTGACGGGAGAAGAGACGGTTCAAGGGACTGTCTCCCCTCCTCTTGATATTAATGCGATTGGCTTTAATCCACTCGACAGCTATATTTATGGCTACGACCAATTGAATAACCATCTTGTGCGCGTGGACAGTGACGGCAATGTAATGGTATTATTTCCGCTGCCGCCCGGCATGCCGTCAGATGCGTACAACACAGGCACTTTCGACCAGAACGGTTTCCTTTATGTGTTTGTCAACAACGAAACGACCTTCTATGTCATTGACCTCCGTCCAAATTCAGCCACCTTTCTCAAACTTGTCAACCCGGCGACCGGCTTCCTGGAAACAACGAGCGGCATCACGATGAACCGCGTTTTAAATGTGAGCGATTGGGTCTATCGGGCGGCAGACAATAATCTGTACGCGATCACGCCGACCGGAACGGTCGAACGTATTGCTCCTGCAACCGGACATATCGACAACATCGCTACGACTCCGCTAAACACAGGTCCTTTCGGCGCGCTTGCTATTGATTCGACCGGAACAATCTATGCAATCTCCAACAGTGACGGAACGATCTACCGCTATACGATTTCGGGCAACACGGCGACCGCTGTCCGCTTCTCCTCGACGGTGACAACTTCTTTCAACGATGCGACCATGTGCGTGCATGCAGCAGTCCAGTTGGATTTCGGAGATGCCCCCGACCTCGGATCGGGCAATGGGCCAGGCAACTATTCCACGCTGCTCGCAAATAACGGGCCGAGGCATGGTCTTGTAAATCCTCTTTTTCTCGGAACCCAGGTGACTGCGGAAACCGATGCGCTGCAGAACGCGAGTGCAACGGGCGACGATATTCCATTAGGTATCCAAGACGACGGGCTAACGCTCCCCTGCCCCCGCTTTCTACGTCCGCAGCCAGCTACGAGCTTGACGTAACGGTCACCAATCAGGCTGGAGCGCCTGCCAATCTGTACGGCTGGATTGACTTCAACCAGAACGGGATCTTTGAAGTGAACGAAGCAGCACCCGTAGCAATGGTGCCTTCTCAGCCAGGGACCCAGGTTGTCTCCCTGCTGTTTACCGTGCCAGCCGGCGCTATACTTGCCGCCGGTACAACCTTTGTCAGACTCCGGTTGACAACCGATCTTCTGGACCAGCAGAATGCCGCCAATGGCGAGGAAGATCCTCGCAGCATCGGACCGGCCTCTGACGGCGAGGTTGAAGACTATTCTCTGACCATATCCGAAGCTGCTGTTCTGATAATCGACAAAGAGGTTGCCCCCTCTTCTGCGGAACCTGGCGAACAAGTTACCTATACCTTCACCGTAGAGAACCCGAATGCAATTGACCTTACAAACGTACAGATTGAAGACTCCTTGCTGGGACTGATCGACAGCATCTCCGTCTTGCCCGCAGGCGCTACCATTACGCTGAGCGCAACCTATACAATACCGCCCGGTACCCCTGCAGGCAGCACCATTATCAATACGGTAGTTGCAGAATCCGACCAGACTCCGCCTGCCAACAGTTCAGCTCACGTTACCGTTTTGCCCTTATTCACACTGGCAGTAAGCAAATTGGCAGACCGGGCAACCGCGCTTCCCGGCGAAACAGTTACTTATACACTGACAGTTACGAACACTTCTAACGACACCATTACGAATGTGGCCGTAACAGACGCAATGCTCGGATTCTCGACCACGATCGGCGCCATGACTCCTAACGAGACGCAGTTCTTCACCGTCAATTACACGATTCCGCTTGGAACCCCTGCAGGCACAGTTCTCACCAATGTGACCACCGCCGTATCCGATGAGACAGGACCTGTGTCCGACTTTGCTACAGTTGTTGTCAGCCCCGCTCCCAGCGATACGATTGTGAAAACCGTCTCGTCAGCGGAAGCAGCGCCGGGGGATACCGTCACCTATACGATTACAGTTACGAATGCCGGGAATGAGGCCATAACGAATGTCCATATTACCGATCCCGCATTAGGCGTCGATGTGACGCTTGACCAGCTCGATCCCGGCGACTCGGTTTCATTGAGCGTACCCTTCACGATTCCGCTGACCGCAGTTGAAGGCGAACAGATTGTGAATGTCGCCACCGTTACTACGAATGAAACCGATCCCGAACAAGATATCGCAATCGTCACTGTTACAGGCGTACCTGCCCTCCTCATCCTGAAGTCGGTCTCCCCTTCCCAGGCGAAGCCAGGCGCTGCTGTCACCTATACGTTCATCGTTACGAATACGGGCAATACCGAACTTAGCAATGTCCGGCTGGAAGATCCGTTGCTTGGCATTCGAAGGCGGATTGGCACGCTGGCTGCCGGTGAATCGAGAACGATTGATGTTCCGTTCACGCTTCCGCTTGATGCCACAGATGATCTAGTCAACACCGTTACCGCAGCCGGCGATTTCGACGAGCAGACGGTGACGGATGATAGCCAGGCAACTCTTCAGGTGCTGCTGCCCGGGCTGGAGCTGTCCAAGACTGTCAACAAGGCGGCGGCAAATCCCGGCGAAACCGTTTTCTTCACTTTCACATTGACGAATACGGGCGAAGCTTCCTTAACGAATCTCGTTTTGTCTGATCCGCTTTTGTCTTATTTTCAATTTATCGCCGAGCTGCTCCCGGGTTCTTCAATTACCGAGACGCTTCCTTTCACCGTGCCTGCGGGTTCCCTTGCCGGAACCGTGTTTACGAATCTGATTACCGTCACGTCAACAGAGCTTGGGCCGCAGACTGCAGAAGCTGGCGTTACCGTTAACGACGTTCCGGCAATTACGCTATCCAAGTCAGCCGACCGCAATCATGCATTGCCGGGTGAGACGGTTTCTTATACGATTACGGTTACGAATACGGGCAATCTGGATTTGACGAATGTGACCATTCGCGATGCGCTGCTGGGGTTAGATACGGTACTTCCTGTTCTGGCCGTGGGAGCGTCAACCAGCCTTGTTGTCAATTTCGTCATTCCTTTGGATGCGGTTATTGGATCGGTCATCAGGAATCTGAGCATTGCATTCTCCGATCAGACGGATACGGCCGAAGCTGTCGCCAAGGTCGTCGTGGATGTCGCTGCACCATTGCTTTCCATTGCTAAATTTGCGAACACAGCTTCCGCCGCATCTGGCGAAACCGTCATATATACCATTATCGTGACGAACCAGGGTACCACCGGCTTGACCAATGTCATTGTATCGGACGACACACTTGGTTTTGCACAACTGATCGGTACGCTCTTACCGCTGGAAAGCCGTACGTTCAACATTCCATTCATCATACCTGAGAATACGCCAAACGGATCAATCATCATCAATACGGCCATCGCGGATTCGGATCAGACCGATCCCGTCGCAGGTTCTGCTCAAGTTTCCGTGGAAGCCCATCCGGAGCTTCTGCTAGTCAAATCAATTAGTCCCGTCACAGCAGCGCCAGGCGAGACGGTTACCGCTGTGATCGTCGCAACCAATGCCGGAAATGTTACTTTGACGAATATTATCATTGCTGATGAAACTCTTCATTTCCGCACGGTTATTCCGGTATTGCCGGTTGGCGAATCCATTACGATCGCACTGCCGATTGTTGTTCCTTTCGTCGAAGCATTCACAGTCATTACCAACACAGCCACTGCTTCCTCATCCGAGCTGGGCGAGACATCCGCCGCAGCCTCGTACACTGTACTTCCTGCATTCGTGATTGATCTCGTCAAAAGTGTCGATAGACAAGAAGCATCGCCGGGGGAGACCGTCACTTTCACATTTGTTCTACGCAATTTGTCCAATACGCCTATTACGAACCTGCATCTGGCAGACGCTCTTCTCGGGCTTGATCAGCAAGTGGATATTTTGCCGATCGGGTTCGTCATCGTCATTAGCCGCTCCTTCCAAATTCCGCTTGACGCTCGGGGAGGCACTGCCATTATGAATACAGCCATCCTGACCTCTGCGGAGACACAGCCTGTTACCGCTTCAGCGCAAGTTGCAATTCGCCAGGTTCCCCGTCTTGAACTGGAGAAAACAGTAACTCCGGCTATTGCATACCCGGGACAGCGCGTATTCTTCCGAGTATCAGGGACGAATACAGGCAACGTTCCGTTATTCAACATTCGTTATGCCGACCATCTTCTCGGACCAACGGGAACGGTCTCCGTTCAGGATGTCGGCCAGCAGATCGAGCTTACCCTCCCGCTGGATATCCCGGAAAACGCGGTTCCGGGAAGCGAGATTGTCAACACATTACTTGTCAACTCCGAACAGACCGGAACTTTATCGGCAGCTGCCGCCGTGAAGATTATCCCGCTGCCGCTTGCCGTTAACAAGCGGTCGAACGTAAGCCTTCTGTTCGTCGAGGATACGGCACGTTTTACAATAACTGCCGCAAACATCAGCAATACGATATTAAACGATGTCATCATTACAGACCCGCTGCCGGAAGGAACTACATTCGTGCCGCATAGCGTCATCGTCGGCGGCCGCTCCGTTCCTTCAGCCGATCCTGCCAGCGGGATAGCAGTCGGCAGCCTGGCTCCCGGCCAAAGCACGGCCGTTTCTTTCATCATCAAACAGACCGCTCCCGCTCCCGACAACGTGCTCCGCAACCGGGCGCTCGTCTCGTTCCTGGTACCAGGACAGCCGAACCGTTATACCGCTCCATCCAATCTGCTCGAAATTCCGGTCGAAGATCACGAGGAATAATGCCTGTCCCATGACCGGCGATTCGCAGGTAGGCAGGTGATTAGCCGCAGCCCGCGCAATACCCGCCATACAAGCAGCAACAGCCGCAGGAAGCCGTTATGACGACTTCTGCGGCTGTTGCTGCTTGTATGGCGGTAGCATATTGAAGTGCTGTGCCCTTCAATGTTGCCTCTCCCATTCACCATCCTACTCAGGTGTGACTGTCCGACTCTTTAACCGTGTTGACATTTTGGGTGATTACGATTTTAAAAAAACTTCAGGCAGGGACGGAAAGATTCAATCCCGGGACTGTCATGGAAATGACCCTTATCCTCCAAGAGGCTAGACTACCCCCATACCCACCACGGTTCGCTGGCGGGTATTTTTGTTGAGAATATTAATTGCCGCGATAAAGGTGTGACTCAAATGGGATATACGATATCGCTCAAATCTGTATAAATGGGCGTGTTATAAACGATACTGCCGGACAGTATCCAGAAGGAATCACTTTGTCTATGTCGCTTCGATGAGCGTTATAGCGCCTACTATGGGCCGACAAATCGCCAATATCTTTTAACAAGGGGAGAACCTTTCGTGTATTCCTACTTAAGTTCCACGACTTTTCATCAAGGGTAATCCTGACTAAATCCCTTAAATAATAAAAATCGCTAGTTGCTTGATTTTTTATTTTATCATCAATCTTATGATATTCGAGAATGCTTCTATGATTAAAGTCTCAATCACTCTGCGAATCATTACTGCACAAGCATCATACCACCCCTGCTCATATGTACCATTGATCTGGTTAACAACTTTTTCAATATAACCTCTCGTATGTTTGACAAGAGATTGCGAGAAAACAAGTTGATTATGCGAATGAGACCCTTCATCGGGTGGGAGCTGGTTTGGAATATCTTGATGTATCTTCTTAGTCAAACTTAAAGCAAATCTAGCGGTTTCATTCATCGGCTATCCCACTTTGTTGATAGATATGTTTTGGGGCAACGGAGCAAGTTTTGTCAAGTTGTCACCCAGATACCGATGCGAACCGCCCCCGCCTCATCGTGGCTGGCTCCGGGGTTCCTGCAACTGCTTTCAGTGAGTTCTTGTTTGCAAGTTGTTGACAGCCAAAAAGGGCTGCGACAGGTCACCAAACAGCAACCTGCCACAGCCCCCAAACCCGCGCGTCCGACGCGGCCTCTCGGCTATTCCTCTTCCCCCGTCGCCACCGCATTCCCCTCATACGAAATCCAATCACTCCAGCTGCCTGCGTACAGCTTCACGTTCGTGAATCCGGCGCTTTGCAGCGCAAAAAAGTTTGGCGTCGCTGTCACGCCCGAGCCGCAGTAGACGATGATTTCATCATCGGCAGCGAGGCCGGCGAAACGTTCCAGCTGCGAGCGGGCCGGCTTCAGCATGCCGTCTTCATCGAAGCCTTCCTTCCAAAAGCGGTTGATGGCGCTTGGCACATGGCCGGCCTTCGGATCGATTGGTTCGATCTCTCCGCGGTAGCGCGGCGCTTCGCGGGAGTCGATGATGGTTACATCGCTCCGGCCGATGCGCTCGCGGACATATGCCGCATCGACGGCAAGTCCCTCTTGTACATGCGGCGTGAACTGCACAGCTGCCGGGCTCGGCACTGCCGCCGACGATTCGCCGCCGCTCGCCTGCCAGGCGGCAAATCCGCCTGCGGCGATCAGCCGCTCGCCATCATGACCAAGCCATTGCAGCAGCCACATGAGCCGCGCCGCATAGGCGCCGCCTTGATCATCATAGGCAATCACAGTGGTGCCGTTGCCAATGCCTAACGAGCCAAGCCTAACGGCAAGCTTTGACGGATCGGGCAGCGGATGGCGCCCGCCTGCACCGTCAGGGCGTTTTGGCCCGGACAAATCACGTTCCAGATGCACGTATACTGCTCCCGGAATATGTCCTGCCGCATACACGGCTTCCCCTGCAGCCGGATCGTTCAGCAGAAAACGGCAATCCGCCAGCACATAAGATTGCTGCCCACCGGACAGCCTTTCCTTCAGCTCATTTACCGAAATAAACTTCACCATTTGCCTCATCCTCCTATGTATACGGTACTGAATCGACTACATTCCTATTACGGTCACTCGTTTAGACTGCATGCCCGCTACAGGGAGCTGAGGGGGAGTGACATACTAGTTTAGTTACGCCCTATCGCGGTACTTGTACCATGTATCCGATACCCGGTTACACTCCATTCCTCTCTTGCTACTCTTCACGACTAATCATATAAAACCCGCTTTACCACAAGCGGCCCAGCCGCTGCAATCCAATCCCCACTACAGCTACTTCCCCGTAATAAGCGTCCACAGCTGCCTGCCGATCAGAACCACCGTCACCGCTACAAAAAGCAGCTTCACGTAACGCGCGCCTTGCCGGATCGCGAGGCGTGATCCAACAAGCGAGCCCAGCACCATCGATACGCCCATTAGCAGCCCGACGCGGAAATCTACCCAGCCGAGCGACAGAAACACGATCAGGCTTGCAATATTGCTCGTAAAATTCAGCAGCTTCGCATTGCCTGCCGCCTGCACGAAATCCAGCCCCAGCAGCAAAAATACAAAAATAAGAAACGAGCCCGTGCCCGGGCCAAAAAATCCGTCGTAACCGCCAAGCAGCAGCGCTGCCGCCATCATGCCCAGCTTTCCGGCGGAAGACAGCTCGCGCGCCGCGCCGCCTTTCATCCCCCAATTGCGCTTCAGCAGCGTGTAAATCGTAACGCCAACCAGCATTACGACGATTGCGGGACGCAGCCAATCGGACGGGATCAGCTGCAGCAGCAGCGCTCCCCCGGACGCACCGATGGCAGTAAACGGCACCAGCTTGCCCGTGCTGCGCAGATTGATTTTGCCGGAATGTAAAAAAGTAAGCGTGCTCGTAATCGACGACATCGACGCCGACAGCTTGTTCGTGCCAAGCGCCAAATGCGGCGGCAGCCCCGCCGCCAGCAGCACCGGCACCGAGATCAGCCCGCCGCCGCCAACCGTTGAATCAATAAAGGCGGCCAGAAACCCGCCTGCTATAATCAGTACAATAATTCCCCATGTCAACTCCATAGCTGCTTTTCCTTAAACCCCTCTCTTGCTCGTTACCTGGCTCTCTTAATGACAAAGCCGTTTTCAATTTTACTAAAACCAACCTTCGGATAATAGTCCATCGCAGTAGGCGCGGACAGCAATATTAACGCCACTTCTTCCCCGATAACTTCTTTTACCCGGTTGATCAGCGCCTTGCCGATACCGCTCTTCTGGTACTCCGCGCTAACTGCAAGATCGGATAAATAGCAGCAATAATGAAAATCGGTAATCGCCCGTGCGATGCCGACAAGCTTGTCCCCAAGCCATGCGGAAATCGTCAGATCGGCATGATCCAGCATTTTTTGAATGCGTTCGGGCTGGTCTACGGGACGTTTGATCCCGCTGCTTTTGAACAATTCTACAACATCGCTTGCCTGCAAAGGTTCATTGGTTTTATAGACGAGCTGCATCTGTGTTCCTCCTAACAACGAAATGTTTTACACCGCCAAAAGCTCATTTTTTCCTGCTCTATCACTAGTTGAAGTATAACACAGATAAGTCGGCCGAAAAGCTGTCCCTTTTTACCGTTTTCCCTGCTTGGACGAAGCAGCCTCATTGATTAGGCGGTTGTCAGTTCCAAGTTTATTGCATCCGGCAGGTTCATGGCACTTGTACTCATAAATACGCAAATTTGTTTCAAACCAGGCAAATGTAATAAAATGGGGTAACGGGCGAAAGCGGCCCAAAAGCCGGAAGTCGGAGGTGCGTTCGATGAAAAAAATCGTTTTGATCCGCCACGGGCAAAGCGTATGGAATGTGGAAAACCGGTTTACAGGCTGGACGGACGTGGACTTGTCCGAAGGCGGACTGAATGAAGCCCGGCAAGCCGGGGAGATTTTAAAGAAAAACGGTTATGTGTTCGACGTCGCCTATACGTCGGTGCTGAAACGGGCGATCCGGACGTTGTGGATCGTTCTTCATGAAATGGACTTGTTATGGATTCCCGAGCATAAATCGTGGATGCTGAACGAGCGGCATTACGGGGCGCTTCAGGGGCTGAACAAGGATGAGACGGCAGCCAAATACGGCGAGCAGCAGGTCCATTTATGGCGCAGATCCGTGGAAGTCCGCCCTCCGGCGCTGGACAAGACGGACGAGCGGTACGAAGCGTCCGATCCGCGTTACCGCAGCCTGCAGGAAGGCGAATTTCCGCTTACGGAAAATTTGGAGGATACGGAACGCCGAGTGCTCCGCTATTGGGATTCCGACATCGCCCCAGCTATAAAAGCCGGCGGACGCGTCATCATTGCAGCTCATGGTAATACACTCCGTGCGCTTGTCAAACATTTGGACCATATTCCGGCGGACGGAATCGCCGATCTGAATATACCAACGGCTATACCGCTCGTCTATGAGCTGGACGATGAGTTAAAGCCAATTCGCCATTACTACCTCGGGCTGGAAGGCGAACTGCCTCCGGGAACGGTACCGCGGCACATCACGCCGCCGGAGCAGCAAAGCCGGCAGTAAACCGTACCATTGCATAGAAGACCAATTAGCAGGCTGAACCAATAAAAACAGCTGTTCCGGGCATCGGTTACATGCCTGAAACAGCTGTTTTTACATCTTTTGGCAAGCAAGAGAGAATAACTCCTCGCCAGACAGACTCACGATCCATCGAACAGTCGATATGCTATCCTGCCTTGTTCTATTACTCCGGCAGCTCGACGTTATGGTAAACCTGTTGAACGTCTTCTAAATCTTCCAGCGCGTCAATCATTTTCTCGAATTGCGCCGCTGCGTCTTCCGGCAGCTCGACGTAGTTTTGTGCGATCATCGACAGTTCGGCCACTGTAAATTCGGTTACGCCAATGTTCTTGAACGCTTCCTGTACCGCATGGAATTGATCCGGTTCTGCGTATACGATGACGATGTCGTCTTCTTCGACAACATCGCGCACGTCCACATCGGATTCCAGCATCACTTCCATCACTTCATCCGCCGACTTGCCTTCTACGCCAAAGACAGCCGCTGCGTCAAACATATAGGCCACCGAACCGCTGACACCCATGCTGCCGCCGTTTTTGTTAAACGCCGAACGAACCGATGCCGCCGTGCGGTTTACATTATTCGTAAGCGTATCAACGATCACCATCGAGCCGTTCGGGCCAAAGCCTTCGTAACGCAGCTCAACGTAGTTTTCGTCGCCGCTGCCTTTTGCTTTATCAATCGCGCGGTCGATAATCGCTTTTGGCACGTTATACGTTTTTGCCCGTTCCAATACAACCTTCAAAGCGCGGTTCGATTCCGGATCCGGTTCGCCTTTTTTAGCTGCTACATAAATTTCAAGGCCGAATTTTGCGTAAATACGGCTTGTGTTCTTATCTTTTGACGCTTTTTTTTCTTTAATATTATTCCATTTGCGACCCATGCTCTTCCCGCTTTCTTTTAGTTTTTGACACTTTATTATAACCGATTTTCATAGACAAACATAGACCCGTCCTGTGCGGCAGCTAGATGTTCTACCGCTGCAGCTGAAACAGGAACGCATCCGGCGAGGTTGGCGTATCGCTTCCGCCGCTCGGCTCGATCGTCAGCGCCAGCCGGCTAGCTTTATCGAGCGCATGCCCCTTAATGAACAAATACGCCCGCCGCTGCTCCAAATGCGCCAGCAAGCCGAGATTCGTCCGATGGCCGCCTTCCAGCGCCCACGCTTGTATGTCGTAATCGTCGCTTGGCAGCATCCCTTCCAGCATAACCAGCATTTCGCTGGAGTTGCCGTTATACCAGACATAACCTTCGCCAAGCTCATCATTGTAAGGATGAACTTTGTAGCTGGCCGTCTCGGGATCGTTCATAAATGAAGCTGCGCCTGGTTCATGCCGCGCCACATAAGCATTCCGCTGATCGGCGGGCTGGCGGACGCTATTGTACAGCGCAGCCGCGCACAGGAGGACAACAACCGCCGACACGGCGGCCGCCGCCCAGCGTTTATGCACCGTCCAGCCGCTTCGGAACCGGCGCATCATTCCGGCAGCCTGCACGCGTCTGCGCAGCTTCCGGCGAACCTGGTCCGAAGGCAGCTGCGGTTCGGCTGCCATTCCACTTCCTGCGCCGGAATGTTCCGGGATGCCCGCCTCCAGCAGCGGTCCCCATAACTCAACCAGCGAGCGGCATGCCCCGCAATGTGCCAAATGGGCGGCCATCGCTTCATTTTGCCTATCCGAAAACTTGCCGAGCAGCCAGTCAATCCACGATTCCTCTCCGTATCCCAGCTTACAGCTTGCTTCTTGCTGCGGCGCCATCATCGCGGTCCCTCCTTTGCGGCGTCTTTCCGCTCTTCCATCCATCCCTGTCGCTCCATATGCTTGCGCATATTATGAATGCCGTATCTGACCCATGATTTGACTGTTCCCAGCGGCACGTTCCAGGCTGCGGACATCTCCTGCTGCGTATGTGCGCTGTAGTAACTGTATGCCACCGCTTCGCGCTGGCGGTCCGGCAGCATTTGCAGCGCTTCGTTCAACGCTTCCTTCTGCAGCCTCAACAAGGCCATCTCTTCCGAGCTGCCGTCATGGGATACGGCCGTTTCCTCCAGCGGCTCGTCTCTTTGCACAACCCGTTTCTTTTTGCGCAGCCGGTCCAGGCATCTGCTTCTGGTCATCACAGAAAGCCATGCCTCGAGCGACCCCCGCGACGGATCATAATGCCTGCCGCGCCGCAACACTTCCAGAAACACATCGTGGCACACATCCTCCGCTTCCATCCGTTCGCCCAGCATGCGGAGCGCAACCTGCATCACTAAAGGAGCATAACGCGCATAAAACCGGTCAAATGCTTCTGTCTCCCCTTCGCACATATCGTGAAGCACTTCGCACATATTCGTTTCCTGACGGCTCAACGGGTCCCCCTCCTTCATCAGCCCGCTTAACAGTAATTGATCTATTTAACGTTTTATCAAAAAATCGGCGCAAGGAAAATTAAATTTTTTTTCAGGTTCGTAAATCCGAATTCGTTCCTGAATCGTACCGATTACGTAAACTGCGCAAGACGCAGACATCATTCCATGTTCAGGAGGGGATCGCATGCTTCAAGCATGCCGCAAGACAGGCTACAAATGGTTGCTCGCTTTAGGAATCGCATTCGGAACCGTTTCGGCGGGGCTTGGCGCGCTGCCGGCGGCGGCCGCAGGCTCGGTGGAACTGTACACGCCTTATCTGCAGCTTTCGGCGCCGCCGGGAGACTCCATTGCGTATTCCATCGACGTTATCAACCACGGTTCTTCGACCGAAACGGTCGATCTTGGTTTCGATACGAAAGGGAATAAATGGGATTACGAGCTGACGGCTGGCGGCCGTACGGTCAGCAAGCTGGCGGTAAAAGGCGGCGAAACGCAGACGGTTAATCTGCAGCTCGATGTTCCGCTCGAAATCAATAAAGGCGTATACCAATTCCAGTTGAATGCAGGCGGAGAAGCGCTGCCGCTGGCCGTTCAAGTATCCGAGCAAGGCACGTTCCGCACGGAGCTGACGACCGATCAGCCGAACATCCAGGGCCATTCGGATTCAACCTTTACATTCAGCGCCACACTCCGTAACCGGACGGCCGAGAAGCAAACGTACGCACTGGCCGCGAAAGCCGAAACCGGCTGGGATGTAACGTTCAGTGACGGCAGCAACAGCGTAACTTCGGTTGACGTCGATCCAAACGGCGAAAAAAGCATCACCATTACTGCGAAGCCGCCCGAATCGGTAAAAGCCGGTAAATACGACATTCCGATTACGGCTTCCAACAATTCGACATCCGCTAACACGACGGTTGAAGCGGTCGTAACCGGCACGTACAACATGACGCTCAGCACGCCTAACGACCTGCTCAGCACCCATGTAACCGCAGGTTCGCAGCGCAAAGTTGATCTTGTTGTCACAAACACCGGCTCCGCAGAGCTGAAGCAAGTAGCCATGTCGGCCGATACGCCAACCGACTGGGAAGTCACCTTCGAGCCTTCCACCATTGATTCCATCCAGCCGGGGCAAACAGCGCATGTGCAAGCAACGATTAAAGCGGACAAAAAAGCGCTCGCCGGCGATTATGTTGTTAACGTTAATGCAGCAGCGCCTGAAAAATCCGCCAACGCCCAATTCCGTGTCGCCGTCAAGTCATCCGTCTTGTGGGGATGGATCGGCATTGTCATCATTTTGGCGGTAATCGGCGGCATTTACGGGCTGTTCCGGAAGTTTGGGAGGCGGTAATCGTGCAACCGACCTTACACGAAACGCTTTTACAGCAGGAACCGATCATTGAAATGACCCGGCTTACGAAAAAATACGGCGAGCAAACCGCGGTCAACCAGCTGGATTTGACTATCGCCAAAGGCGAAGTGTTTGGCCTGCTCGGCCCGAACGGAGCCGGCAAAACGACGACGATTCTGATGATGCTGGGCTTAACCGAGCCGTCGGGCGGCAAAGTGCGTGTATGCGGGCTTGACCCGACCCGCCAGCCGCTGGAAGTGAAACGCCGTGTCGGCTATATGCCGGATGACGTTGGCTTCTATGAGGACCGGACCGCGCTGGATAATTTGATGCTCACGGCCCGCTTGAACGGCATTGCGCCCGGGGAAGCCCGCGTGCAGGCGATGGAGCTGCTTGAACGGGTCGGCTTGCAGCATGCGCTCGGCAAAAAAGTCGGTGCGTTCTCAAGAGGGATGCGGCAGCGGCTGGGCATCGCCGATGTGCTGATTAAGAAGCCCGAGGTCATTATCCTCGACGAACCGACGCTTGGCATTGACCCGGAAGGGGTTCGCGAGCTGCTGCAGCTGATCGAGCAGCTAAGCCGCAATGAAGGGCTGACTGTACTGCTGTCCTCGCATCATCTGCATCAGGTGCAGCAAATATGCGACCGCGTCGGCCTGTTTGTGCAAGGCAAGCTGATCGCTTCCGGCAACATCGAATCGCTGGCGAAGCAGCTGGACGATGAAGGCAAAATTACCGTGGAGCTGTCAGCTTCGCCATGGACGAGTGAGCTGGAAGCCCGGCTTGCCGGGCTGGACGGCATCTTGTCCTACCAAGGCCCGGAGCAGCCGTTCCCGGCAGCTGGCAGCGCTCAGCCCGCCGAAGCGGTACTGGTGAGCACGCGCGATTTGACTTCGGACGCAGCCCGCGCCGTGCTGGAAAGCGGCGCCCTGCTCCATTCGATCCGGCGCAAGCAATACGGGCTTGACGATATTTATCACCGTTATTTTGAAGGAGGCGGACAGCTTGGGCGAAGCAACAACATTCAGTAACGGCTTCTGGAGAAGGCTTGCCGGGAAGAACATACGGGACGCCTCCTCCGGTTCAGCCTCACGCCGGTCTGCAGGCCCGTTCTGGGTCATGGTACAAAAGGAATTTGGCGACCATTTGCGCAGCTGGCGGTTTACCATCCTGATCGGCATCATTACATTAGCTTGCATCGGGTCCATTTACGCAGCTGTAACGGCCATTCAGGCAGGAGTCAAAAGCCAGCAGACGGACACGACCTTCCTGTTCCTGCAAATGTTCACCGCCTCCGACGGGACGCTGCCGACATTCGTCACCTTTGTCTCGTTTCTGGGACCGCTTATCGGCATTGCGCTTGGCTTTGACGCCGTGAATACGGAACGGAATAAAGGTACGCTCAGCCGCCTGATGTCGCAGCCGCTGTACCGCGACGATTTTATTCTTGCGAAGTTTACCGCTTCGCTCATGCTCATCGGTGTCGTATTATTTTCGCTGGGGCTGCTTGTCATGGGGCTTGGGCTGTTCGTTATCGGGTATCCTCCAACGCCGGAAGAAGTGCTGCGCGTCTTGTGCTTTGTCATCGTTGCGGTCGTGTACGTCGGCTTCTGGCTCAACTTGTCGATCTTGTTCTCAATCCGGTTCCGCCAGGCGGCAACGTCGGCGTTGTCCGGCATTGCGCTTTGGATTTTTTTCTCTGTCTTCTTCAGCATGATTGTGGATTTGATCGACAAAGCGACAACGCCGTCGGATACATCCAGCCTGGATACGCAGCTTGGGCATATTCACTGGATGCTGCTGCTGAACCGGATCTCGCCTTCCTATCTGTTCTCCGAGGCAACCAGCACGCTCCTTATGCCAGGCGTCCGTTCACTTGGGCCGCTGACGACCGAGCAGGTTGTCGGGGCTATTGCCAGTCCGCTGCCGCTGTCGCAAAGCATCCTGCTTTCGTGGCCGCAGCTGGTTGGCATGATTGCCGAAACGATGATTTGCTTCGGCATCTCGTATGTGCTGTTTATGCGCCAGGAAATCCGTTCGCGTTCTTAAGACGGGTTGCAGCGGTACCCGGCCTTATAAGGTGTGGCTCCATCCGTTTCAAACAAAACAGCCTTTCTCCGCCGCTGGCGATGCGGCAGAGAAAGGCTGTTTTGTGTTCATGCATGTTTTACGGACGCGTTCCCCTATTCCCTTCACGTCCGCAATTACTCCCGCTGTTCCCTAACATGCCATTCCATACGGTTTGGAGAATAACAGCGGATTGAAACTGCGCTTTTGGACCGTTATGCATCTGCCCGTTTTTTCGCATGGCGGTATTGATTCCAGCGGAAGCGGATAAAGCAGCCTACGCAAAAACCGGCCAATGCGCCGATATTCGCCAGTGCAGGCAAAATCGTAAAAATATAAAAGCCAGCCGTCCAGCCTGCTGCCGCGCTAATGATTGCCACAAGAAGCATCCCGGTGCAAAGCGTCTGATTAAAGCGAAGCTGCGCTTTTTCCTCCGATACGTAAGAGGAAGGCGGGCGCTTAAAGTTTTGCTTGGCAATCCAAATGACCGGATTCCAGCCGATTGCGGCTCCAAGTCCGCAAGTCACAAGCGGGATCGCCGCAATCCAAGGCTGCTGCGTAATCCAGCTGATGGCCAGCAGGGCAAGCGTAACCCAGTTATTGAACCGGACCAGCGGCATCGGAACGGATGGGACCTGCGGTACGGTCGATGCAGGTTCTTGAGTCATACGTAACCACTCCTTCGGTATCATGTCAGCTAGTTCCATTATACATGATATCCGATCATAATAGTAGGGTTACTTTATTTTGATGCGCAAGCTTAATCAATTTGTTTATTCATCCAAAACACATCGTCGCCTACCCGTACTGTGCCGGGCTGCACCACGGTTGCATAAATGCCAAAATGCAGCCCCAGCCCTTCATTCACCGCCTTCAAAATGCTTACATCCCGCACTTGCGAATCCGGATCCAGCGTAATCATCGAGCAGCGGTCGCAAGGCTCCGTTACAGTAAGCTCAGCTCCGCCGATCCGCAGCCGCTCGCCGATCAGTTCCTGCTCCTGCTGGAACGGGCTTCCTTCCAGCACAATCGTCATATTAGCGCGGAAGCGGCGCATGTCGACAGGTTTGCCCAATAGCCCTTCCAGCTTACGCAGCGCAAGGTCCGTGACGATCAGCACCTGCCCGGCATCTACAGCGAGCAGATCGTCATGCTCATCGCATGTAAATAACGTTATTTTACGTTTGAACAGCGGCTGCACGCGTTCCAGCAGCTCCTCGCCCCAGTCCAGCAGCGTACCGTCCGGCGCTTCGATTTTGACCTGCGGAATCGCCCTGGCGCCGTCTTTGTCCAATATCCTCGCTTTATAGCCGAGCAACTGCGGGATATTCCTTCCCGTCACGTAGCGGTCCCAGCCTTGTTTGGTTTCGTCCACGAGTGCACGGGTTCTGTCGCCGTACACGCCGGTCGGAACGAGCGCCGATTCCTCCAGCCTTTCTCCTGCCATTGATTTCACCGGATAACGGCTCAGTTCCGCCAGCTTGCCTATCGCTTGCATTGCCTTTATTCCCCCATCCCGTCATTAGTTAGCATCGGTTCCGTTAATCCGCTGCTCCAAAAAGCTCCGAACCTGCTCGATCGGCATGCGCTGCTGCGCCATCGAATCCCGTTCTCTTACCGTCACCTGACCGTCCGTTTCGCTGTCGAAATCGTAAGTGATACAGAAGGGGGTGCCGATTTCGTCATGCCTGCGGTATCGTTTGCCGATAGATCCCGCCTCATCGTAATCTACCATATAATGCCGCGACAACTCTTGAAAAATACGCTCCGCGCCTTCCGCCAGCTTTTTCGATAAGGGCAGCACCGCCGCTTTGTACGGGGCCAGCGCAGGGTGAAAATGAAACACATGCCGCGTCTCTCCGCTTTCCAGCGTTTCCTCCTCAAATGCATCTATCAGAAAAGCAAGCGCAACCCGATCGGCGCCAAGCGACGGTTCGATGCAATATGGGACATACCGCTCATTCGTATCCGGATCAAGGACATGGAAATCCTCGCCCGAATGGTGCATGTGCTGCTTCAGGTCGTAATCGGTGCGGTCGGCGATGCCCCACAGCTCGCCCCATCCGAACGGGAAGCGGAATTCAATGTCGGTCGTCGCGCTGCTGTAATGCGACAGCTCTTCTTCAGAATGGTCGCGCAGCCGGATGCTTTCCTCGTTCATCCCGTATGCCAGAAGCCAGTCCCGGCAAAAGCTCCGCCAATACCGGAACCATTCCAAATCTTCGCCCGGCTTGCAAAAAAATTCAAGCTCCATCTGCTCGAACTCGCGCGTGCGGAACGTAAAGTTGCCCGGCGTAATTTCGTTGCGGAAGCTTTTGCCGATTTGGCCGATGCCGAACGGAAGTTTTTTGCGCATTGTACGCTGCACGTTTTTGAAGTTGACGAAGATCCCTTGCGCCGTCTCCGGACGCAAATAAATTTGGCTGGAGCTTTCTTCCGTGACTCCCTGATACGTCTTGAACATGAGATTAAACTGCCGGATATCCGTGTAATCAAAGGCGCCGCAAGAAGGACATTCGATACGGTGCTCTCGGATAAGCTCCATCATTTGATCAAATGATAACCCGTCAACGATCAACTCTATGCCGCGGCCGCCTAACGCCTCCTCGATAATTTTATCTGCGCGGTGACGCGCCTTGCATGCTTTGCAGTCGATCATCGGATCGCTGAAGTTGCCGACATGCCCTGAAGCAACCCAAGCCTGCGGATTCATCAGAATAGCGGCGTCCAGTCCAACGTTATAAGGGGACTTCTGAATAAACGACTTCCACCATGCCCGTTTTATGTTGTTTTTAAGCTCAACGCCCAACGGGCCGTAGTCCCAAGTGTTGGCCAGGCCGCCATATATGTCGGAACCGGCAAATATAAACCCTCTGCTTTTTGCAATTGCTGTAATTTGATCCATCGTTACTTCGCCCATTTGCTGAAATCCCCTTTCAACCTTGTAATTTCATAACCGTTTAAACAAATGTCCGTAAACAAAAACAGCTCTCGTCCCCGGACAAGCGTTATGCTTATCCGGGGACGAGAGCTGTTCTCCCGCGGTTCCACCCCAGTTGGCGCGTTGAAGCTGCGCCCCCTTATCGCTCAGGCTCAGGATTGCCGTTTCCGAGGCAGCTTACCTTGGGCTTTCACCGTCCCCAAGTCGCTGTTGCAAGCGAATTGCCGTCGTACTATAGATCCGTCTGCGCCTTATTGAGTTGTTAATATGGTATTCAATTCCACCCGCACAGTCAAGGGCAGAACAGGTGCGAGCCGCCTAATATACCGGTTAACCTGCAAAAAAAAGCAGCCTGTCCGCAATGATTCGCGGACAGGCTGACTGGCTTATGCTTAGAATACTTTCGTTGTCCACGATTCGCAGTTCCAGATGTCGGTCACGACATCGCGGTAGAACTCTGGTTCGTGGGAAATGAGCAGGATGCTGCCTTTGTACGCCTTCAAGGCGCGTTTCAGCTCATCCTTCGCATCGACGTCCAAATGGTTGGTAGGCTCGTCGAGCACCAGCAGGTTCGTTTCGCTGTTGATCAGCTTGCACAAGCGGACCTTCGCTTTTTCGCCGCCGCTCAGCACGGCGATTTTGCTTTCGATATGCTTCGTCGTCAGGCCGCATTTCGCAAGCGCGGCGCGCACTTCGAATTGGGTGAATGAAGGGAATTCCTTCCACACCTCTTCGATACAGGTATTGTAGTTCGTATCCTTCGTTTCCTGCTCGAAATAACCGATATGGAGCAGATCGCCGCGCTGCACGGAGCCGGAAATCGGATTGATTTCGCCAAGGATGCTCCGCATGAGCGTCGTTTTGCCGATACCGTTGGCGCCAACAAGGGCAATTTTCTGGCCGCGCTCCATGCGCAGATCAAGCGGACGGGACAGCGGGCTGTCGTAGCCGATGACGAGATCTTTCGTTTCGAATATAAGCTTGCCGCTTGTCCGGGCTTCCTTGAAGTTGAACTGAGGCTTCGGCTTTTCCTTCGCCAGCTCGATCACTTCCATCTTGTCGAGCTTCTTCTGGCGCGACATCGCCATATTGCGTGTCGCTACGCTTGCTTTGTTGCGCGCAACAAAGTCCTTCAGGTCGGCAATTTCCTGCTGCTGGCGCTTGAAAGCCGATTCCAGCTGCGATTTTTTCATTTCGTATACTTCCTGGAAATGATCGTAGTCGCCGACATAGCGGTTCAGCTCCTGATTCTCCATATGGTAAATCAAGTTGATGACGCTGTTCAGGAACGGGATATCGTGGGAAATAAGAATAAAGGCATTCTCATATTCCTGCAAATAACGCTTCAGCCATTCGATATGCTGCTCGTCGAGATAGTTGGTAGGCTCGTCAAGGAGCAGAATGTCCGGCTTCTCCAGCAGCAGCTTCGCAAGCAGCACTTTCGTGCGCTGACCGCCGCTCAGGTCGGTAACGTCCTTGTCCAGACCGATATCGGTAAGGCCAAGCCCCGGGCGGTTTCTTCCACCTTCGCGTCGATCAGGTAAAAATCCTGGTTCGTCAGCGTATCCTGGATTGTGCCTACATCTTCCAGCAGCTGCTCCAGTTCCTCAGGCGACACTTCGCCCATGCGGGCGTACATGTCGTTCATCTCTTGTTCCATGTCAAACAAATATTGATACGCGCTGCGCAGCACATCGCGAATCGTCATCCCTTTGGTCAGCACCGCATGCTGATCGAGATAACCTACGCGCACTTTTTTGGACCATTCGACTTTGCCGTCGTCCGGCTGCAGCTTTCCGGTAATAATGTTCATAAAAGTCGACTTGCCTTCGCCGTTTGCGCCGATCAGGCCGATATGCTCGCCTTTCAGCAGGCGGAACGAAACATCGTTAAAGATGGCGCGGTCGCCGAATCCGTGGCTTAACCGCTCTACGTTTAATATGCTCATGTATGACACCTTTTCATCTTGGACTTTAATTCATTCGTTCTATTATATACGGTAAAAGCAGGTCAACTCAACGTTCTTTTGCAGCTGAAGCCTGTTATTTTTGTGAAAATGGACAGCTATTGCAAGCTGGCTTGCCGCTGTTTCCGCTGCTTCTGCTTATAGTTGACCAGCACAATGCTGAATACGATCAGTACAAGTCCCGCAAGCAGATTGGCCGTGACATGCTCATTCATAAACAAAACGCTGCAAGTAATAGACACGACCGGGATCAGGAAGGTGAAAGATCCAACTACGGCCGCTTCCCCCGAGCCGATCAGCTTGAAATAAACCAGCCAGCCGAGTGCGATGACGAATACGGAAATAAACAGTGTGTCGGTCATAAATGAAGCGCTCCATTCAATCGCGGACCAGCTTTCCGTCAAGCTTCCGTATCCAAGCATAATAATGCCGCCAATCGTAATTTGGCTCGCCGTCATCCACAGCATGTCGACCTTCGCCGCCACACGTTTAATATATACGGTGCCAAACGCCCAAGTTAACGCCGAAGCAAGCGCAAGCACAATGCCGATGATCGACAAGCCGTTTTCGAATCCGCCGACGCTCATCGCCGCAACCCCCAAAAAACCAAGCAGCAGGCCAAGCAGCTTCAGGCCGTTCATCCGTTCGCCAAGCCACAGCCAGGCAAACAAGCCAAGCAATACCGGCTGTAAAAACACAATCGCAGAAAAAATACCGGCCGGCATATAATTAAGCCCAATCGTCTGGAAGCCGTAATAAAACACGATGCTTAATAGGGAAGAAATCAAATAAATCAGCCCGTTTTGCTTCAGCCGGAGCAGCCTCCAGCGCGGAAGCGCAATGCCGATCAGCAGCACCCCGCCGATTAACGTGCGCAAGCCGGCGAATAGAACGGGCGGCGTATAGGTTAATGCATATTTGGAAAGCGGCCAATTGACTCCCCACATCAAAATGAGGAATAACAAATATAGAACCGTTTGTTTTTTCGTCAGCATGTTTCTCTCTCCTCGATAAAAATGTCTCTCGAATATTACCTCACATCGCACGATAAATACAATGAATCTTTTGTATACCTTCCATAACCAAATGTTATGGGTAAACATAAAACGGGCAAAGCTAAAACCCGAGAGAGCTGGACATTTCCATGTGCTCCTCGGGTTTGCGGATGGTTTACAAATCGGGATGGCCTTATTGCACATGTATCATGCGGGCGAATCCGGCAAGAGACATCTTACTCCTCCCGCAGCTGCACACATGAAGACGCGACTTCCTTTCCGTTCAGCAAAAGCGCTATCCGGTGCTCTCCCGCATAATGCTTCCGGGTCGTCAAATCCGCCCACCGGTGCGTCCGGGAACCGGATAGGACCGCGCCGCCTTCAACCGTCTTGTCCGATAGCAGGAACAGCTTCGTCGACACCTGCCCTCTCGCTTTCCTGAACGCGATGCCGTACTCCACGCGAACCTTCGCCGGAGCGCCCGGCCGGATTCGGATGCGGTAATTCAGCTCGCCTTGCCCGCCTATGGCGATCTCGGAAGGAACCGCGGTAATCTCCGCTTCTTCCGCCAAGCCGGATTGGCCGTCTCCGTCATCGGCGTAGCCAAACAGCTCTAACACTTCCGGGTTTGCTTTGCGGATCATCGTCCGGCAGCCATGCCGCACAATCCAGTCTGTATGCGGATCATTTCCGATCCAGCGCTTTGCCGTTTCCAGGACGAGTTCCGGGTGATCCTTGGCAATGTCGTTTAAGTTGTTGGCGACGCTTTTCCGTACATAAAGCGACGGATCGGCCTTCAGCCTCTCAAGTATGGGCATAATCGGCGCCGGATCTCGTTTAAATACCGGCAGCGATTGTCCCCATGGCAGGCGCGGACGGCATCCTTCGCTTGCCAGACGGCGCACATGCTCGTCCGGATGCCCGGCCCACTCCAGCATTTGCTTCATCATCCGTTCCGGATCCCGAAGCAGGAACGAGCGGACGGCAAATTCAGCCGACGACTTGGACGTAAACCGCTCCAGCGCCTGCATGGATAACGGCCAATGTTCGTCCCCTTGCCCGGATACCTCAACAAAATCAGGAAAAAACAAATAAGGAAATCCTTCGCATTGCCCGTCAATCTGAAACAAAATAGGCAATGCCTCTTCATAGGCTGCCGGCAGGAAGCTCCCCAGCTGAACGGCGATGCGCCGAATACGTGCCTTCAACTCAAGGCTGTCCCAGGTTTCATCCATGACGCCTGCAATAAAGCCGGCGGTATCAAACGGCGGATAAGCTGTTCGTATCAGCTTGCCAAAGTTTTGCAGAAACGTCTTGGTATACATATCTTTTAAAGGCTCCGCCATTACGAGAAGCCTCCTTCCTTCTAAATGCGAACAAAAGTTCTCTTTTCTCGCAAAGTGTATCATATTTATGAAACAAAGTCGACAGACTGGGAAGAATAGTTTAGTACCAGGTATTAAAGTTATGATATACTTACGCTAATTTCATGACATTATCGTTTCGTAAAAAAAGGAGAATAAGCGCGTGAACTTTCAGGAATGGATTGCACCCGAACAATACAATATCGTGTCTGAAGTAGAACGGCACAATTCGGACAAAACCGCATTGAAATGGCTGGATGAGCAAGGCCGCACCGAAGAAATCAGCTATTCGGAGCTGCTGAAGCAGGTAAGCCGGCTTGCCGGCGGATTGGGCAGCCTGGGCCTGGCCAAAGGCGACCGCGTGCTGATTATGGTACCGCGCACGATTGAAGCCTATATCATTTATTTAGCATGTTTCAAGCTGGGGCTGGTTATCATCCCTTCATCCGAAATGCTGCGGTCCAAAGATCTCGCTTACCGCTTCGCCCACTCCGGCGCCCGTGCCGTTGTGGCTTGGGCAGGCGGCGCGCAGGAAGTGGACGCGATTCAAGAAGAGCTCCCGGAGCTGCAGTTCCGCATAGACGCAAGCGGCCAAGCTTCCGGCAGCGGCTGGATCTCTTTAAGCTCGATCATGGAAGGCCAGCCCGACCATATGGATACGGTGCAGACACACCGGGATGATATGGCCGTACTCGCTTATACATCCGGCACTACCGGCAATCCGAAAGGTGTCGTGCACAGCCACGGCTGGGGATATGCGCATTTGAAAATCACTTCTTCCTGGCTGGGCATTCGCGAATCCGATCTGGTATGGGCAACGGCTGCACCAGGCTGGCAAAAGTGGATTTGGACGCCGTTTCTATCCGTGCTGGGCAACGGCGCTGCCGGTTTTGTTTATAACGGACCGTTCAAAGCGGAGCGTTATTTGGAGCTTATCCAAACAAACCGGATCCAGGTCATGTGCTGTACGCCTACCGAATATCGCATTATGGCCAAGCTGGAGACGCTCGGCCAATACGATTTGTCGTCGCTGCGGAGTACGGTTTCTGCAGGCGAACCATTAAACCAATCGGTCATCAACACCTTCCGGGACCTGTTCTCCATCACCATTCGGGACGGCTATGGACAGACGGAAAGCACGCTGCTGATCGGCAACCTGATCGACTCCGCGATCAAGATCGGAGCCATGGGCAAATCAATAGCGCCCGGGCTGGTTGAAATTATTGATGAAGACGGACGGCCGCTTCCCGCAGGCGAAGTAGGGAGCATTGCCGTACACGGCGATATGCCTGCCTTGTTCCGTTCCTATTACAAAGATCCGGAACGCAAGGCGAGCAACATGATCGGCTCTTATTTCATTACCGGCGACCGCGCCAGCAAGGATGAAGACGGGTTCTTCTGGTTTGAGGGGCGCGGGGACGATATTATTATCAGCTCCGGTTATACAATCGGCCCGTTTGAGGTGGAGGAAGCGCTGCAGCGGCATGATGCGGTCAAAGAATGTGCGGCTGTCGCAAGCCCGGACGAGATCCGCGGCCATGTCGTCAAAGCATTCATCGTGCTGAAGGACGGCGTAACAGGAACGCCGGAGCTGGTCAAAGAGCTGCAGGACCACGTGAAAGCATGCACGGCTCCTTATAAGTATCCGCGCAAAATCGAATTCGTCACCGATCTGCCGAAAACAAGCTCGGGCAAAATCCGCAGAGTCGAGCTGCGCAGGCTGGAACATGAAGCCGCGCAGCAATAACCATAGCAAAGGCCGCTTGACGGTGGAGCATCTGCTCCCCTCAAGCGGCCTTTCAGCTTATACAGCGGAATAAACGCCAAGCTTCCGGTCAATGATTGATTTGATATCTTTCACCAGCTGCACGGACGCTTCGATTTCAACCTTGCGGGTCGAAACGCTTTCGATGCTGCAGCCGATCGGAATGCCTTTCTCCAAGCCAAATTCAAACAGCTCTTCGAAAATTTTGAGCGACAGCGAAACGGATTTATCCAATATATCGTTGGAATTCAACAAATCGTTTTCAAGCCATTTCGGAATGCTGATGCCAAGCCACTTCATAAATTCGAGTGTTTTTTGCGAGCCGCACGGCGCGAGGTTGAACAAGATCGGCACCATCTCCAGCCGGTTCTCCAAGCAGTGGTAATAATAGTCGGACAGCATGTTTTTTGACGCCTCGACATTAAAGGTAGCCTGCGATACAAAAAAACGGCAGCCGCCGTTTACTTTTTCGGTAATCCGGATATGCTCATCATTTTTTTTCATATGGCGCTCCGGAATTACGACGCCGCCCAGCATAAGCCTGTCGTTGAGCTTCCGGCTCATGTCATAGGCGTCAGGCAGCTTGATCGTTGTTTGCTGCTTGCTGGAAGAAGTGCCGACGAAAACCGAGAACCGGTCTTCCTCCGCGTCCTGCCGCAGCCAGTCTTCCAGTTCCTGTTCCGAATTATTGCCGACGCAGCGGTAAATAATTTTGGGCACTTGCCATTGGCTCAAGTACGTTTTGCAATAATGAGTTGGCTCCAGCGTATTCAAGTAAGGGAACGGCCTCTCTTCATCCGTTCTGTCCGCTTCGTCCTGGACATCGTACAAAATCAGCCCGTCGATATCGAGATCCTTCAGCCGCTCGTATTGCTTTTGTGAAATCTCCATAATCTTTTCGGGGGAATAGGCCGATTTGGGCGGCGTAATGCCATAAGTCACGATACCGGCTTGTCTATTTAAAATTTTCTCCTTCAGCATCTTCATATCCGTCCTTGCTTTATAGTAGTAGCATTCTCTGCTTCCTTTTTCCTTCGACGCGCGAAAGTCAATTCCTCCTTTTTCAGTCGGAATTTAACGGCTGTATTGAATTTGCCCGGCAAGTCGCTCAATCGTTCCGTCGAATGGAAACTGCCCGCTCGCAATGCGTTCCTGAAGCGCAGCCAGCTCTTGCCTAGTCCGGTCCACAAGCTGCTGCGGATAACCAAACTCGGCAATATGTGCGATAAACTCGTCTTCGTCCACGACACTCCACTTGCCGTCGCGGCAAATAAGGTCCAGATCCAGATCCACAAAGGAAATGCCGTTTCCTTGGATAACTGCAGGCTGATTAATATTGCAATAATATTGATGAATGCGTCCGTCAACGATATCCGCACTAACGGTAAACCAATGGCTGCTTGAAAAAAACTCAATCGCCCAGTTATTTATCGTGAAGACCGCTTGTTTCGTATGGTGCCGCAGCTTGCGCCCGTATTGACCCAGGACAAAGACATAGCCGTCTCCTTGCTCCAGCAGCTCCGTTTCCCACTCATAGTGGGGAACATTGCCGTATTTCAACGACTTGATATAAGTAACCGTCACGTTTATGTTCCTCCGAATATACGATACTATCAGAAAATTATACCATATAGTCGAATAAGCGGGCTATTGTCTGCTTCATGCCAAAAAAGCTGCCGGCGGCATTATCCGGTAAACGCTACAAACTCCGGCCGGTGCGGCAACCCGTCGCGCGTCCAGTTCCGGAACCGGATGCAAACCTCAAGCCCCGGCTCCAAATAATAATAATTACGGTCTTCGCCGGCAACCCGGCTTTGTGCCGCTTCATGGAGCTGCAGCCAGTTTTCTTGCGCAATCGGATGCTCAATCAGCCCTATCCATTTGCCGTTTTGCGAAATGCGCCAGCCCAGCTGGTTTTTGCGGAAACCCGAAATAACAACCTGTTCATATTTATAATGATCAATAACTTGCCAGCCGTTGTTATGGCCGCTCACGTACAAGCTGTCTTTGCGTTTGGCGATAATGCCGCTGAACAAACCTGCCTCCCGATGGGCTTGTACGCCGAAAGTATCCTGCATCGGGATATGGCGGAACCGGCCGTTAGGCTCGAGGATGCTCCATAATAACGCTTTGCGCCAGCAGAGCGGCCATTGCCTTGTATCCACGCCGTCATAATACAAAATGTCGAATACTACATACGTAACCGGGAACTGCTTCATCGCATCGCGAATACGGGTATCTTTGGTTAATCTAAACCGGTCTGCAACGGTTTCCGGCTCCGTCCGGCCGGTATCCGCATTCCAATATACAACCTCGCCGTCCAGCACGACATCGGCAGGAACATGGAGCGGCACTCTGCACAGCTCCGGGTACTGGCGGGTTACATCTTGTTCGAAACGGTTATATAAAGTTGTTTTTTGCTCAAAAAAGGATAATAAAAGCCTTCTTCCGTTCAGCTTCGGCTCAAACCAATACCGCTCATCATCAAACGGCTCGCTGCACGGCTCCGGGAGCATGGGTGGTGTAAAAAACATGCCTATCCCCTCCATGCCTACCATTGTAGCATGGGGGCGCCAATGCGGCTTTCGGTAATTTCAGCCTTCTTTCGCATAATGCTGGCAGACTTATCTCATAATACCTGTAAACCAAATAAAGGAGCCGAATTCGATGGCAAGAGGACGTTCTTCTAACCAGCTGCTAGTACCGGAAGCGCGGGCTGTACTGGAACAAATGAAATATGAAGTTGCAACGGAACTGGGCATCCAGCTTCCGAACGATGGTTACTATGGCTATATGACAACAAGAGATATGGGACTGATCGGGGGCAATATTACGAGGCGCCTGGTACAAATTGCTGAACAGCAGCTTGGCATCCGGATCTGATCCTTTTATTATGAGGAATCTGGATCGGCAGATGAAATTATAAAGCGGGAATCCGCTGCAACGGACTCCCGCTTGGATGCATTCGAACCGGATGCTTATCGGAACGGAGCGGTAATCGTCCGGCCGATATCATTGATAAGAACGCCTACATCATTGGCAAAGTTGCGGACCGGATGCCCGTCAAGCGGCGCAATATCACGGCCGGTGCCGGTAAAATTCGAATCCAGGCTGCGGATACGCGTATTCAAGCCGGTGTCCGTGGTGACATGCGCTTTATAACCCGGCTGCACATGTTCAACCGCACGTTTCACATCCTGTTTCAGCTTGGTTGCGTTAGTGCCGTGTTTGGTGTCGATCCCCACAATAACGTCTTTGTTGTATACAACAACTGTCGCTTTATTGACACCGCGGATAGATGATACATGCTTTGCAATTTTTTGCGAAACATCTTTGTTGTAAGCATTAGCGCCGTAATTGCTGCCGGTGTGATTGTATCCGTTAGACCCAGAATAGGTGCGGCCGGTGCCGTAGCTGTTGTTGTATTCATTAAGTGTTCGTGCTCTCGTTCCGTTCAA
This sequence comes from Paenibacillus protaetiae, assembly GCF_004135365.1. Classification (NCBI taxonomy): domain Bacteria; kingdom Bacillati; phylum Bacillota; class Bacilli; order Caryophanales; family Paenibacillaceae; genus Paenibacillus; species Paenibacillus protaetiae. The sequence continues at coordinate 1,256,169 of NZ_CP035492.1, forward strand.
ATTGTAGGAACGGGTTCCCATCGTGCCATTATTGTCAATCGTACGGACTTGCTGATGATTTGACTTCGTCGTATAGTCCTTATGAGTTGCGCATCCCGTTGTTGTCAGAATAAGCGCAGCGGACAGTACAAGAGCTCCACAATATTTTTTCATGGAATGTTATCGCCTCCTGGACATTAATATATCCCGCATTCAAACCGTAATGCAAGGCGATACCTTCCTGTTGTTCAACCATTTAGAAGCGTGCGCAGCGCCTGAAGCTCCGCCCAGATGCTCGCAGCATCCTCCGCCACAGCCGGCGCAGCTGCATAGCGCTCATGAACATTCGCAGCACCTTTTTCCTCTACAAACCGGGACAGCTGATTCTCGAATAAGGCAGCCAGCTTGTTCGCCGTCTCCATCGGATCGCCCGTAAGCCGGGCGAGTTCAGTTAGCAGCTTTATCCGGCAATAATCTTCATACGGCACCCTCGGCACCGTCCACCGCCCTTGTAAATCGCATGCTGCACGTTCATAAGGAAAAGCGGAAAAGTCGTAATAGCGGCCGTTTTCGTCCGGTTCAGAATACGGGTCAATTAATATAGAAGCATAACGGACGTACAGCAGATACTCCTGCTTAATTTGCTCCATTTCCGGAAAACGTTCAAGCTCTTCTCTGGTCAGGCTTTCTTCGCGAACCGGATAATTATCGTCATTTAAAAACTTCAGCAAATTGACCGGCTCTGCGCCGAGCGAGCGAAGCAGCCCGCTTATTTCCTTCCACAAAAGCACCATATGGCGAATCGACTCCGGCATAATCGGACCTTCCGGAAATAATTTATACATGGATTTAAGAGACCGGTTCCCCCGGAATAAAAAATTTCTTGCAAGGAAAACGTATGGATAAAAAACGCGGGATGTACGTACGTCGTAATGCTTCTTGCTTCCGCATCCAGCGCATGGTCCGCTATTGCGCATTCGAGCTTCAAGCTTTCGATAAAAGCCTGGAGCCGCTTGAGCGGAATATGGCCCGGGCCTACAGCTCCGGCCGTCACTTTTTTTTTGACCCCTTTGACAATAACCGTCTCCGGCCGGGCGGGATCCGGGTGAAGCCGCGATGCAGCGTAATAAGTCGATAAACTGATGATTTGCAGGCGGTCACGCTGCATGCCGGCGGCGCTTCTTACAAGCAGGCAGGAGCCGATACCCGGCGATAAAAGCATAATCGTTCTCAAGCCGTTCATGCGGTGCAAAGGCAACGCTTTTATCGCCGCTTTATATTCGTCGCTTGGGATCGCAAGCACAATCGTGTCCCATCTATCCTCAACCGCTTCATAGCCGATATGATATTGGTCCAGCTTTACCCGTTTCGGCGGTTGTGCAATCTTGCCGGGTTCATAGTGAACTTCAATCACCATCTCGGATGTATGCAGGGCGGCTTCCAGCCGCCTTGCCCGTTCTCCGTCCCGGTTCAGCAAGCCGATCCGGGTACACCAGCCGCCGGCAGCCAAATCCGCTGCTGCATGAAGGCCGGCAGCCCCGGCCCCAATAACGAGCACACGGTTGAAAACCGGTTCATTCGGTTCATTCATCCTGCCGATCTCCCTCCGCTTGCATTTGCCATATTGGGGTCCCGACCTTGCCCCTTCGGGATGGAATACGGCTCGTTCCGGATATGCCCCTTTGCAGCTGAAGGAATCAGCAGGACATCATAAAGGTTGCTTCCAATTTGCAGGGCAGCAGCCGGAGCTTCCAGGTCACGTGTACGATTCAGCCATTCACACGTTTCTTCCAGCTCCAACGGAAAATTAAATAAGGATTTAATGCCGTTGCCGTATCGCATCGCGATTAGCGCGCTTGCGCTTTCGGCGGCAAGCAGCTTCTTCAGCACGATCCGCTTATCTTTTACGAAAGAAGCGACAATTACATGCGTCGCGTCCGCCAGAAACAATTTGTCGTCCAACCGGTCAATAAACCGGATTTGGCCGGCAAGCCCCGCTTGTTCCGCAACAAGCCTGCCGCAAAATACAGCATCCGGGTGATGGTCTACAGCCCACACTGATGCCCCGGCTTCTCTGGCAATCGTTATCGCGGACAGCGGGAAAAATCCGGAGCCGATAAAGACCACTCTGGATTCCGGTCCAATCTGGAGCAGCCCCAGTTCTTCCCGCACCGAAGAAGAAAGCGCATCAACATAACCGCCAATCTCCAGTTCCCCCATCAGAAAGGCCCCCGCTTCCGCCAGCTCCAGCTTATTCAGGGCAATCGCCACATTGTCGCGTAAAATCCCTGCGGCTAGCTGAAGCTCGTTATTCCCGGCGTGACGGTTCCACAACACCGCATGATCTTCGCTTGTAATAAATGCGGTTAGCCCATCCAGCTCCCGTCGGAGCGGTATGTAACCGCTTAATGGCTGTGCGGGTCCGCGCGCCAGCTTCTTAATGGCTTCACCCTTATCGTTTAACTGCATCATTAACCAATCCAATTCATCGTTCAGACGCGTCCCCTCCTGCTTGCCGTGAAATCCGCTGCCTCTGCGGTCGTATTGCCGGGTGACGGCTGCCAAGCAACCTGGCCGACTTTTCTACTTATATTCGCCAGATGCAGGCGGTATGAGCACAGGACAACCCCCGCTGCAAAAGTATGGTATAATCATGTGCACAATATGAGATGAACTATGGGGGTTCCTATGCTTACGTTTGATCAAAAGCTTGAAATTGCTTTATCTTTTCCCGAGCTGAGTCGCAGCGATGTTTCGATGGGACGCGTTAACTTCCAATTCGACGGGAGCGCCTACGACCGTAAAAATGTAATTTACCATTTGCACAAAAACGGAAACGGTTACGTGTATGCCGGGCTGCTAAGCGGTTATGAGACGGATGACAAAGGACTTGTCAATATCCGGGATTATTCCGCTGAAGAGCTGCGCCTAATTATCGAAGCCTCAATCCGGAGCTTGTCCGAAGCGCCGGAAACGGCCGCTCCGTCTGCTCGCAGCGCCCGCAAAACGAACAAAAAAGCGCGCCTGCAGCTGTGGGCGAATAAAGACGGGCAAACGCTGCAGCTGAAGCATGAAGATGAGTTGTGGTTTATTTACGCCGGTCTAAACTTGGACATGGTGTTTGAAAGTTTCGAAGAAGCAGAGCAATATTTGCTCGAGGAAGGGTTCTCCATAGCACCTGAACCACCCGAACATTCCTAAACGAATGGACCCTTAGCTTTGACAAAAACCTTTCGCTGTATATGGGCATATGCTGTGTTAACGACTTGCAGCGAAAGGAAGATTCCAATGTATGACGACCTGTATGGGCCATATTTCCAAGGCCTGAACGGATATAATTCCGACCCGTATGCGTTGCTTGCCTACTATAACGGCCGTTATCCGTACCTATACACCGGAATGCCGCAGCGGCCGCGCATCCGTACGGTTGAGCCGCTTACGTTTGTACTCGTGCATGGGTCTTGGGCAGACGTTACATTCTGGGACGGCGTAGCCGCCGGCTTAAGAAAGCTGGGGCATCACGTCTATGTGCCGGAATATCCCGGCCATGGAGCTATGACGGATAAAAAAGTGACTCACGCCCAAATCTCCCGCGCCATTGCAGATGATATGATTCACAATAATGTGCATCAGGCAGTGCTGGTCGGGCATAGCTTTGGCGGGAGCGTGATTCAGAAAACGGCGGAGCTTGTGCCGGACCGGATTAAACGGCTGGTATTTCTGGACGCATTTGTCTTAAAGGACGGAGAAAGCGTCTCCGATGAGTTCCCGCCCGATGTGCGCAGCATGTTTGAAGCTCTCCGCAAAAGCTCGGCTGACGACACGATCATGCTGCCTTATCCGGTATTCCGCGAAACATTCGTTAATCTCGCGGGACAGGATCTGGTCAACCGGCTGTACAGCCGGATCTCGCCGGAGCCGGCTGCGCCGCTGTTTGAGAAGCTTGATTTGAAAACCTATTATTCGTTGACCATTCCGAAAAGCTATATCTATTTGATTGAAGACAACGTATTCCCGCAAGGAAGCAATGAATTCGGCTGGCACCCGCATATGTCTTCCCGGCTTGGACTATTCCGCTTGCTGAAAGGGTTCGGCGACCATATGACGACCGCCGCAACAGAACCGATGAAGCTGGCTTACCTGATTTACTCCGCCGGTAGAGATTAAGGCGAAGCGGCTGCATTCCCGCCGCGCCGGAATAAACGCAGAAGAAGGCGGCTCCAGGGCAGGAGCCGCCTTCTTCTTTTACTGCTCTATGTATAGGCGCGCAAATTCGCCTTATGTTCCCGCTTCGTCATAGCTTTTTGTAATCCCGTTTCATAATCGTATAGACGAGATTCGCCCATTTCGGATTAGACGGACAATATTTTCTCGCAACCTTGTCGATGGTCGTATACCCTTTGCCTACATAATTTTCCGATAATATTTGCCCGAAAGTCCTTACACTGTCACTTTTTGTTTCAAAACTGGACGCTCTCGTACTGCTGGTCGCGTTTAAGCCAAATAAATTATTTTTATTTTTAGCCAGCTTGCTTTCCCCATTGCCGCTCTCAAGCTTCATAACCGCAATCGTAAAATAAGCGTTAATTCCGTATTCTTCTTCAATCTCAAGCACAGCTTGCTCCAGGCCGTGGCCTTCGAGATCCGTTCCTTCAAACAGCTGCGCAATATGCTCTTCGGTCAATCCCGAATCCGATTTTACTTGCAGCGTTGGTTTCGCCGGGTTGCTGGCATCAGGCTGATCATCCGGAAGCGAAACCGCTCTTTTGACCAGAACATCGGATACCGAAGCAATCCGGACAGGCGCATCCTGCACGGCCGCGGCCGAGACGGACGGCTCTGGCTGCTCCTCAACCGGCACAACGTAATTGCCATGCACATATCCGCCGCCGGACAGCTCCATCCAGCCGTTTGGCGTAGTCCCTTTTACTTCTATCGTTGTGCCCTGTTCCACCACTTTTACAATTTTGGAGTCGGCGCTTGCACTTACACGGACATTTAAGTAATAAGCTGTCACTTTATAGGTTTCTAATTCCGGCGCTGCAGCCGCCTTGCTTTCCAGCGATACGGGAACGGCGCTGATTTCCGGCTCTGCCGCAACCGGCTCCTGAAGCTTGACCGTATCCTCCGCCAGCTGTTTCGTTGTAAGCGCCGCCAGCAATAGCTGCGGATCCTCTTTCCCGAGCCCTACAGTCTCCCAGTGTCCGGCACCGCTTGCCTTGAGGTTATGTAACAGCACGCCGCTTGATTGATTAGTTTCCAACGCAGCTTTAATTGTGGTTTGGAACCTTATTTGAACAATGAATAACATGAGAAGGCTCAATCCTAAAAGAATCACTAATTTATTCCTTTTACGCATGACTACACCTCTTCCTTATTTGTTAAGGTAACTCGTCACGATATAGGTTAGATTGTACACATGCAAGACGGAAAAGCGTGTCAGAAGCTGTATGAGAAATTTATGTTTGTTTGTCGACCTTGCTCAAGTTTGCATGGATACAAACGAACCCGAGCGGAAAATATTCGAGTTTTGCCTGTTCATTACGAACCCGCCCATGCTTGTATATATGTCCCATGCCTTCGCCATATGATGAGGAATCTCTCATGATTTACGCTTTTTCAGCTTCCTTTCGCCAATGGCCCGGTCGTATTTAAGCAAAATACAGGAGCGGCATACAGCAAAAAAAACCGGGGTCCCCTATTCGTGGAACCCCGGTTGCGGCAATAGAAAAACCGGGTCTCCATGTCCTGTCCATGGAACCCGGTTTGAGTACGATCACATTTTGTTTACGATTTTTAGTACCATATCGCGCGTCAGTTTATTGCCGCCAATGGAGATGATTTTCACCGTAGCATGTGCCAGCGCCAAAGGAATTTTACAAAAATCTTTTGCCGGCCCTTTTTTCAATTCCTTCGTATATTCATCGGCAAGCTTCAAGTTTCGCCGCGTATAAGCCAGCATTTCCTTCATACCCCAGCCATCCGGAAAAAAATCAACGCCCCGCTCCAAATCTTCTTTACGGTTGCGCAAAATATTAACCGCTTGCAATCCCCGTCCAAACGCAACCGCCTTTTCCCGGTCGGAGTCCGTTTTGTCATACCACATCCATAGATCGGACAACATCTCTCCGACAAGCCCGGCAACGCTGTAGGTGTAGCCGTCCAAATCCTCTTCCGTACGAATCGTCCATTTCTTCCCTACCCAGTCTGCCATCAGCTTGGACATTTTGGCCGTATAGTGGTTAACCGTTTCCATAATCGAAGACGGGCAGAGCTGCATCCATTCCGGAAGCCGCAGGCTGACAGCAGGGAGTATATCCTTATGCGGCGCCAGCAGGTTCTTAATGCCATCGGACACCGATGGAGAAGCTTTAATCGTGTCGTGTACGCCGTAAAGCAGCTCCGTTTTTAAATGATCCGGAATTTGCTCATGATCTTCGATTTCATCAATTGCGCGCATACATAAATAAGCAGCACCTACAGCTTCTTTTAGCCCTTGTTCCAAACGGCTGATCGGAATAAAAAAAGTCCTGCTCGTTTGCTGGAGCATAGTCATGGCGTCGTTCATCGCAATGTTCGTAATGGTACTCCCTCCAAAAATCAGTTCAGTATAGTCTAATGATACCATAGGAAGCATAACGGAACCAAATACGGCGGCGCTGCAACGCGTCCCGTTACAGCATGTTCCTCTTGGTATAATAGGAAAAAAGCCCTGAGCAAGCTCCTTTCCCAGGAGCTTGCTCAGGGCTGCCGCTTCTGCCTACAGGCGCGGGCGCAGATGCTCTCTTCGTTCGCCAAACACTTTAATCTCCAAATCCTCCAGCCTTCTTTTCATCATAAACTGGTCATAGGATTCTTTGTTTTTAAGCAGCTCGACATGGATGTCGGCCAGATCGGCTTCGAATCTCGCGATGATTTCCTGCATTCTCGTATAGTCTTTTATGATTTCATCGAGGTACTCGTCTACCTCCTGGGAGTCATAACCTCTCATTTTCTTTTCAAATTGCTTGTCGTGAATCGACTGCGCATCCAGATGGATACCGTATTGAGTCAAGTTTCCCATTGTGTTACCCCTCTCAGACCGTTATTGAATTAGGCCATTTTTCCAATCCTTTATCCTTTAATATACGACTAAATTCGACTTTCTGCAAAGCAAATAGGCCGTCTTTTTTTAGACAGCCCCAAATACAGCTTTACCCTGTAAGCTACGCCACGCTATAAATTACAGACGAACTTGCTCCTTGACGACAGCCAGCCGGTGGATGACCGCATATTGGCGGTATTCCAGACGTTCGATCCGGCAGCCTGCTCCGATATGGACACGGTTCCCGCGCACAGCCCCGGCAGTGATATGGTCCAGGTGCAATTCGTCACCTTCAATTGTTTCGGCGGTCAGAACGGCAGGACCGGAGGATTGAAACATCGACTTTAATCTAGCCAACTTACTCCGCTTGACCGTGATCGCTCCGCCGCCAATTTCACCTGCACGGCTTGCGCCAAGGAGCCGGAAGTCCAATCGGTCTGCGCTGAGCAGTCCATCCACTTCAAGCCCGCCCTTCAGCTGAATGTTTCCCGCCTCACAGCTCCCTTTCACGCTTAACATGCCGGTCAAATGCACGGACTCTGCCTTTAAATGATGATCGGTTATGACCGAACCGGTCACCTTCATCACACGCGAATGCATCGAACCTCGCACGCGGTATTCCCCGGTTACTTTCGCTTGTTGAGCCGCCAAATTGCCGTCAAAACTTGCCGTGCCGGTGCATTTTAAAGAGTCGCATTCCGTATCGCCCATAATTTCAGCTTCGCCCAAAATGTTAATATGGCGGAAGCGTCCTCCATAAGAAGTCGTTTGGCCGACCAGCTTCATGTTATGCAGCTTTTCGTCTGATTTCATTACAGCTTCTTCTCCTCTCGAATAGCAGCGTCAGGGTCGATCTGCAGCTCGGTCCGATATTCCACTAATCCGATGCGGCAGCCCGGCCCAATAAATACCCGATCACCCCGAACAACCTCGGCATTGGTATAGGAAATCCTCACTTCATCTCCTTCGATATGCTGCGCTTCCAGTGAAGGCGTCCATTTGGGGACAGCGGCGCCAAGCAGCTTGCTCCATAACTCGCGTTTCGCCCGCTGCACTTCAATTTGTTCGCCGCCGATTTCTTTGATTTTGGACGGGCCTTGCATCATGATGCTGATTTGACCGCCGTTCAGCAGCCCTCCGATTTTTATTCCGCCTGTGGCCTCAAACTGCTCGGCCGAGCAATCGCCTTCTATAGAAATTGCGCCATTTATTTTGCAGCGGTCGGCATGGAGCGGGCCTTTGGCTTTCAACTGGCCTTCCAGCAACAGTTCTTGGCCGGCAATGCCGCCTTCAACTTTCAGCCTCCCGTTAAATTGCATAACGGCTGCTGTCAGCCCGCCCTGGATTGTCGCCACGCCATTTGAGATAAACCGGTCAGCTTCCACATCACCCGCTACTTTCCCGACACCGTCCAGCTCAACAGCGGAATAACGCCCGCCGCCTCCGTTCCAGATGCCTTGCATGCGCATATCCGGATATTTTGCCGTTTCCATCCTTAATCCCCTCCGTTTAGAACAATTTTCCTTTCAGCTGCTCAACCTCAGCCTGAATCGATATCCGTGCCACAAGCTTGGCGCCTTGATCCAAATAAAAACCGGAATCAGCCGGCAGCAGCGCAGCGATCGAAATGCCCATTTTGCGAATAAACAGCAAATCGCATGGATGATCCCCCCATTTGCGGTAATCGCGGCTCAGCATGTCCAGTACCATTTCACCTTCATCTGCGCTCATATCGCCCGTTTGAAGAAGGCGGTCGGCCAATCCAAAAAACAATATGCGATCAAACGGGTACACAACATCTTCGGCGTCTTTGGAAGCCCAATAACGGAGTGCTTCTTTCGAAACAATGTTACGTTCAATAAGCGCAGCTTTGCTTATTTCATAATCGTACGGCGTGGCGGAAAGCATCTCCGCAACTTCATCCAGCGAGAAATCTTCTTTGCGGTCAACAATCTTTTCGATTCGGGACAAAATGAGCTGCCGCGGAAAAAACGTTTCCTGGCCGGTAAATGTAGATTTGCGGATAAACCACTGCTCCGGAATGAGCTGCTTTCGTTTCCATCTGTACAACTGGCCGTAAGAGATGCCCGTCAGCTCCAGCAGATCTTTTTTTGATATCAAATCCTGTTCCATCGAATCTCCTCCACTTTCAATGTAACATAACATTGTTACGTTGTAAATGAGTCCAAATTTATCATTCTGCCTTCATTCCATTCATAGGCTAAATGAGAAGGTTGTTTAGTGTCAGAAGAAGGATGGGTGAACATAATGACGATCGATCACGAGCTGCGGGAAGGTATTGCGTGGATGTCCCGCAGGCTGCTTGCGCAGCAGCACAGCGACGGCAGCTGGCGGTTTCCGTTTGACAGCGGAACGTCGCCGGATGCGTACTTGCTCATTGTGCTGCGGACGCTTGAAATCGATAATGAGCCGCTGCTGCGCAAGCTCCATGACCGCTTGCGGTCTGCCCAGCAGCCGGATGGCTCATGGAAGGTGTACCCCGACGAGGAACAGGGTAATCTGGCGGCTACGGTAGACGCTTATTACGCTTTGTTGTACAGCGGCTTCAGCCATGCCGGGGATGAGCAGATGCAGCTGGCGAAGCAGTTTATTTCCGAACAAGGCGGCTTGCGGAAGGTCGACAGCGTGCTGACCAAAGCGTTCCTGGCCGCGACCGGCCAATATCCGTGGCCAGCCTCCTTAGTGCTTCCAATAGAAGTGCTGCTCTTTCCGAACCACTTCCCGGTTAACCTATATGACTTCTCCAGTTATGCCCGCGTTCATTTTATTCCGATTTTGCTTCTTGCCGACCGCCGTTTCTCCGTTACGACGCCCATCTCCCCCGATTTGTCGGAGCTTAGTGCAACCCGTTCGGAGCTGACATGGGAATGGCGGCCGTCCGGGGACGGCTCGCGCCCGATGGATACTTGGGTAGATTCGCTGAAGCAGGCGGCAGGCAGCCTCGCCGGCTATCCCGCACAGCTGCGCGAGGATGCGCGCCGGAAGGCCGAACGTTATATGCTGGACCGCATTGAACCGGACGGCACGTTGTACAGCTACGGTACAGCTACGCTGCTTATGATTTTGGCGCTGCTGTCCTTAGGCTACGACAAGCGCCATCCCGTTATTATGCATGCGGTTGACGGTCTTCTTCGAACGCTGGCCGTAACAGATGACGGCGCTTACACTTTTATGCAGAATACGCCTTCCGCCGTTTGGGACACCGCGCTGCTTTCCCATGCCCTGCAGGAAGCCGGGGTTCCAGCCGATCATCCGGCTATCCAAAATGCATCTGCCTACTTGCTGGGCAAACAGCAGTACAAACGGACGGATTGGGCCGTCCACAATCCGATTGATATTGCCGGCGGCTGGGGATTCTCCGATTCTAACACCCTTAATCCCGATGTTGATGATACAACGGCGGCGCTGCGGGCGATTCACCGGCTGGCAGCTAAAGATGAGCATCATACGGACGCCTGGAACCGCGGGCTTAACTGGATATTGTCCATGCAGAACAAAGACGGCGGCTGGGCGGCGTTCGAGAAGGATACAGACAAGGAGTGGCTGTCGTGGCTGCCAATTCATGGCGCCCGTGATGTCGCTACCGATCCGTCGACAGCCGATTTGACTGGTAGAACGCTGGAGTTTCTTGGTTCGGCGGGATTAAACCATGAAAGATTTGCTTGTATCCGCAGAGGCACGGAGTGGCTGATGCGCCATCAGGAAAAAGACGGCTCCTGGTACGGCAGATGGGGAATTTGTTACATTTACGGCACTTGGGCGGCTTTGACGGGACTGTCGGCGGCCGGTACGATTCCTCAGCATCCGTCCGTTCAACGCGCAGTCGGCTGGCTGCTTTCCATTCAAAATGAAGACGGCGGCTGGGGGGAATCCTGCTCCAGCGATGTGAAGCGCCATTATGTACCGCTTGGCGCCAGCATCCCGTCCCAGACGGCTTGGGCGCTTGATGCGCTGATTGCCGTTCATCCGCGCCCGACCTCCGCGATTGATAAAGGAATTCGGCTGCTGCTTGACATGGTGCGAAGCCCGCACGGATGGACGTCCCATTATCCGACAGGCGGCGGATTGCCGGGGCTGTTTTATTCCGATTACTACAGCTACAAGTCGATTTGGCCGCTGCTGGCACTGGCCCGTTATCAAAAAAAATATTTGCATTCTTAACTGGTTTTCAGGTCCGTTTAAGGTTTATATTACATAATAACGATGTTCAACTATTTCGACATGAACCACTTGAACGGCCCGCTGCCAGGCGGGCCAGCTTTTTTTCTCGCAACCCCGATCTGAATTCCGCATCGCTTAATCCTATCGCTTGTTCCAGCAAAGTCCTGAACGTATTCCCTGCTGATCCCATCGCCCGATAATGGCTGCCGTTGTCAGTGGCTATTACCCGATCGAAACGTGCATAAGCTGGTAGCGATTCCGCCTGCCGTAATCGTCAGCAGCGACAGCAGCAGCGTTCCTTCCGGCAGCAGCATGCTGCCTGCGCAAACAATTAACAGGTCTGTAAGCAATACAAGCACGCCGACATTCACATGCACATAACGGGCCAGTATGTGAGCCAGCAAATCAGTTCCGCCCGTAGACGTATCGAACCGGATCATAACGCCAATGCCGGTTCCGATCATAAAACCGCCAAGTACCGCTCTTGTAAACGGTGTCCATTCAAAATAATAAAGAAAATGATATTGGTACGGCGCCAATATATCAATCATGTAACTGGAAAGAAGCAACCCGTTAATGCTGTTATAGAGCAGAGGGCGGCTTTTGTACCACGCCAGTGCAAAGATCGGCAGGCTGCACAATAACATAACTAACCCTACTTTTACTTTGAACAAATAATTGACAACGAGCGCAATTCCGATTAGCCCCCCATCCAATATGCGCAGCGGAGTTAAAAAGAAATTGATGCCAACCGAAATTAACGTGCTCCCGGCGATTACCGCCGCTACTTTTCGAAATGAAAACATGACGATGGCCCTCCTGCCCCTATCCTGTTTCCAGTATATGTTCGCAAATGCTCATACTTGTCCCTCACAAGCGATGAATGAATGAGGAACATCCGAGTCTTCTCCGGGATAACAAATCCGATGATAAACACCACAAAGATGAGCAATGGCAAACAGGGGCTTTACTGATATGCTGGAGGAAACAACTAACCGAACAGGAAAGGCGGTACGATCCATGTCTTATTTATCCGTCAGTACTTGGAGTCTGCACCGGCTGCTGGGGCCTCTCCGCTGGACGCTCTGGGACGAGGAAGCCGGAATCCTCCGCACGCATGAAGAGCAGCAGCCAGAGGTTCATTCCCTTCTGGAGCTTCCTTCCGAAGCGGCAGCAAGAGGTTATAACGCCGTTGAAATTTGCCATTTTCATTTTCCGTGTACGGATGAAGCTTATTTGCTGGAGCTTCGCAGCTCATTTGCAGCTGCCGGCATTTCGTTCGATACGCTGCTGCTTGACTACGGCGACTTAACGTCTGAAGACAGCCGCCGCGTTGAGGCCGATCTTCAGTTGATGAAGCATTGGATCGATTCGGCGTCCGTATGCGGCGCCAAGCAAATCCGGATTGTAGCAGGCGAAGCGCAGCCGGCGGATGAAGAGGCAATCGCGAGATCTGCCAAGCTGCTTGCAGAGCTGCAGGCTTATGCCGCTCCACAAGGCGTGCGGGTCATCACGGAAAACTTCAAGCCGCTTACTTCTACAGGAGACAGCAGCATGAAGCTGCTGGCGCAAGCCGATGAAGGCGTCGGCTTTATTACCGATTTTGGCAATTTTAAAGGTTCCGCCAAATACGGCGAAATTCAGATGACTGTTCCGCGCAGCGTATCGGTTCATGTTAAACCGTCTTATGACGACAGCGGTTATCCGGACAGCGATGAGCTGAACCTATGCCTGCAGGCGGTGGAAAAAGCCGGATTTAACGGCGCTTATGTGCTTATTTACGATGGACCGGGCGACATGTGGGCCGGCTTGGAGCGCGTCAAGCAGCTCGTGAAGCCGTACGTGGAAGCAGGAGCCTCGCACGTATAAACCAATTGCCGAATCGCCGCTTTACGGCACATGTCCGGTGGAAGTTTCAATAAACCGATGGCGCAGGCGAAGAGCGGCGAGCGAGCGGCACATCCCTATCGAATAGCAACAAAAGGACTGCCCCGATGGGGCAGTCCTTTTGTTGCTGCGTACATCAGCCGCAAGGGGCAGCCTGCCTCGTCCCGGCACACCATCCGCCGGCGGCAAATCCGCCGCTGATTCGAGAGGAGTTAGGACAGTATTCGGTGAAGCTGCTCCAGCAGCGCAAACGCTTCGGTCTCCAGCTTATACGCTTGCTGCAAAGCGGCAATGGCTGCATTGGCTTCTGCTGCTGCATGCGGATCTCCGCCCGCCGGGAACGGAAACCTTGTTGTCAGCGTCTTCAGCTGCTCCGCCGTTTCCCCATACAACGCCGCCGCCTCCCGGCATATCGCGCGGACTTCGGAATCCGCATCCGCATCTGCATCTTGCCCGCTTTCCCAGCTTTCCGCCAGTTCACTCAGGAATAGGGAGGCATACATTCTTGCTTCCTGAATAACAGCCGCATTATAGGCGTTGCCGTTAGGTTCGATTTGTCCGCCCCGGAACGCATCTATCCATGTTTCATAGGCGGCAAGCCCGTGAACAATCGTACCGTTTGGCGCCTCGACGCCGTTATAATGACGGATGATTTGCTCCAATGCAGAGCGGAGTCTATCCTTCGGTTCCCGCCCGTTTCGATCAGCGATCGACAACACAAACAGATCCTCCAGAAATCCCCGTCCCAAATGATCGTAAGGAATCGTATCCCATTTGCCGCATTCGTGCGCGTACAGCTGCCGCTCATGGTCGTCATAACCGTAAATAACGCCAAACTCCGGTATAAACAAATCCCAGGACAACACCGGGTATCCCGGTCAATCGCATAATGGATCAGCTCCAGCGCTTGCGGCAGCTCTTCCTGCTGCTGCCGTTTCTCTTTAGCGGATGGCGTCAGCAAATACGGATCAGCCAGGCTGGCGTTTGGTCCAATTACAGGCTTGAGTGCGGAAACCACGTTTGCTTGATAGCCAAGCTGGCTGAGCCCTCTTGTCAATACATCTTTGAAGCTATAGCTCGTTGGCCCCGCGATATGAACGTCACCTTGGCTAATGCTGATGCGAAACGCAAGCGACGTATAACCCATAACAGCAGGCAAAGAAAAGGCAGATTCCTTGTAATTCACGAGAGCATACAGCGCAGCCCCTGCGGAAGTCCATGCGCATTGCCCCAATATGTCTTTCTTATCCAGCAACTTTGTTTTCATTCCGGTCCAGTCCTTCCTCATATTCATATATTGGTCGACCAACAGGCGGGCTTTCTCCGCGGCAACCTTCTTCCTTGAACGGGAGATCAGCTGATAGACGTTCGACGTGGTCAGCTGGAACAGACCGGCAATTTGTTGGGGCGACAGCTGCTCGAAAAAATACGCCTCGAACACCTTTTTTTCTCGGCCATTCAGACAGCGCATCATCGCTTCAATCAATTCGAGCAGCTCTGCCCGCGCCAGCTTCCGCTCCGGTTCCAGTTCGTCAGCCGGCCTTACAGCCTGCTTCGATAATTTCCGCAATAAGGATTCCATATCGCCCCAGTCCTCTTGCTTCTCTTCCTGTGCGGCTGCCGTAAGTCCGGTAAACGGCTGCTCATGCTTTAGCGGCCTGCTGTTTAGTTTCGTATAGGCCTGATTGCGGACAATTTGGCGCAGCCAAGGGAGAAAACGTCCCATGTCGGCCAGCGTGCCCATATGCAAGAAGGCTTTAATAAGCGCATCCTGCACAATATCCTCCGCTAAATACGGCTCGCGTGTAATTGCTCTGGCATAACCGTACATTTGACCGCGATGCCGCCGGACCAGTTCCCCAAATGCTTCCCGGTCTCCCGTCTTGGCCAGCGCTGCCAGAACGTCATCTTCCAATTGCTCCATCCGGCCGCGCCGCTCCTCTTCCATCATTAGCCGCTGCCCTCCTTTTTAAGTTCGCCTGTATGATAGACTCCGCACCGGATTCATTTCTGACAAATCGGCCAAAAAAATTGTCCCTTAATCATTTTCAATGATTTGGGGGACAATTCCTGTTCTTTATTCTCCTTTATTCGTACAGCCGCAATCCGTTTACGCCCACTCTTCGCCGTGCATGCCCTCATTTGCTATATCTTGAACATCCTCTGCCGTAATGCCGATATAGCCGTATCCTTCTTCCACATGTTTTTTCCAGGCACGCTGCTTCATATATTTAGGGCTTGCTTCACCCGAGTCCTCATCGTAAAACAATAAAATTCCGTCTGTTTTGCGGAACAGCAGCTCATCTCTTGCCTTCAGCTGCCAGACGCCGTTATACGGCTGCTTGCTGACGATGCCGTAATAATCGGCCTGGCGGACTATCTCGCGGTAATACTGCTGCTTATCTTCCTTCCACCGGGCCTCCTGCCCTTCGTAAGCGGCAAGAATAGAAAGCTTTAAATCCGGGTAGTGCCGTTTCATGGCAATAACTACTTCACACGCCCACAGATCAGCGCCGTATTGTCCCGGTGTAATAACCCACTCCAGCCCATTTTCCGCCAGCGGCAGCAGCCGTGCTTCAATCGCTTTTTTAATAAACGGTATTCCTTTATGCTTTTGGTCGAAAATGCCCAGCTCATGCGCCCGGTAACCGGTCGCCAGTATATTTTTCACGTATGCCTTCCCCTGTTCTGCTTCTCCGCGTTATCCTTTCAAGCTTCTAATAATGCCGGCGGCGTATTCATCAAGCCTGTCCCGCACGATTTGATCGGTTAATCCGGCAACGCCAGCCGCGGTCCAGCCCTCATAGACGGAAGGCGGCCCGAATAAAATATCCGTCAAGGATACCAGATCCCAATAAGGTTCATATTGAAACAAATAACCGGCACATTGTGAATACGCAGCCAGCATCATATCTGCGGCGGCTTTCCCGTGAAGCTGCGCCAAGTTCAGGCGGCAATGCCCCAGATCGGCGCCGGCCGGGCCTCTGCACGCGTTAACCCAATCCACAACACCGCTGACCCGCTTATCTTGCCATAATACATTCCCGGGATGATAATCCCGATGAATAAATACCGGATCATAAACAGGCGGAGGCGTCTGTACAACCGCGATCACTTCATCCCAAATCCCCGGGTCCGATGACCAGGTTTGCTTACCAAGCCTGGACGCATCCATATATGAACGATAAGGCCATGGAAAATCCGCAGCCGATGTCTGATGAATAGCAGCCAGCGAATGCGCCATCCCCCAAATCCAGTCATCCAAATACTCCGGCTCCAGCACAACCTCGCCCTTCAGCTCCGTCATTAGCACAGTCGGCAAGCCGCATGCATGCCCCGTTTCGTCAAAGGCAAGCAGAGCAGGTGTTTTCACCGCCGTTTCTTCGGCGAGCCTCAGACTGGCAGCTTCATGCAGCGCCAAATCCGGCTCCTGCTTTAACCAGTCCGCTTGATCAAACTGCCTTAATATATAAGAAGATTTATCGTATCGGCCGCTGATTTCAATCCGGTAGACCGCGGATGATGTTCCGCCCTGCACACGATTCACGCTTGTCACATCCGCGTGCTGATCCGTATGCTGAATCACCCAGTCCAATACGCCATCTGATAACAGCCATGTGTTTCCCACTGCGGATAACCCCCTTCCAACGACCCGGTAAAATATCTCTATTGATCTATTTTACCATAGCCGGCGCAAAACAAAGAAACGGTATTCGGGGCATTTGCATAAACATTTACGTCCGGCAAACATATAGTTAATTATGTGTTGAATAAAACCGTCTATAATCAGGTTTGAAAGGAGGCCAGCCGAGAATATGTATTATGACGAAGATCGTGTTCCTTTTGAGGAACCGGACCCGGCAGTTCATGATAAAGAAATGAATGAAACAGAGCAGGCTGGTGAATAACCCTATGCCTGCTCTTTTTAATGGTTTAATTCATTTGCAGATGGACCCATTCCTGCTGATCCAGCCTGTACCGGTTATACATTTCGTTTTCGATGGCGATTTGGCCTTGTAAACGGAACCCGCACTTTTGGATGACTCGATTTGACGGCGTATTGTCCGGCAGCGCAATCGCGCTAATCGTTTCAGTGTCTGTATATTTAAATAAGTAGTTTATCATTCCTTGAGCAGCTTGGGTTGTGTACCCTTTGCTTCTATGAGCTCTGGAGATCGCATACATAATTTCCCGGCTCGGAGACGGCAATTCGTCTTTGATTCCGGTGCAGCACCACCCGATCCATTCGCCGGTTTCCTTCAAAATGATCCCCAAACGAAAGCGAAGCTGTCCGATGCTTTCCCCGTTCCAAACGGCTTGTAAAAACCGCTTGTTTTCCGGAATTTCGTACTGAAGCAGCCACTCTTTGCGCTGCTCCATCGAGACGTTCCAGCCGGGCAAATACGTGTAAATTTCAGGCTGCCAGGTAAGCGAATGAAAAGATTTCAAATCCGTTGCGAGAAACTCCCTTAACATAATATCTCTGCAATTAATAGTAAACATGGTGCCTCCTATTCAGAGCGCGCGCTGCCTTTCATTTCACCAAACTTGCCTGCCATCCGGTAAGTGCCGCGCAGCGCCTTGTAGCCCAGCCTGCGGTTCACGGATAAAATGGGGGCATTCGCGGAATCATTATCCGTCTTGATATAGGCCGCTTGATTGTTTACGGCCAGCCGCACCGCTTGTATTTTTAAATCCTGGGCAATTTTGCGGCCGCGGTACGGCCTGCTCACGCCCGTAAATTCATGGTACATCCCGTTCGTCTGCAGATTATGCAGTACATTCGTTACGCCTACAAACCTGTCGCCGTCTACTGCGACAATCACCCGCTCCGGCGCATAACCTTCTACCATCAGATGCCATTTGCGCCATTCTTCCAGCACCGGCACTTCACCCGTAAATCCGGGAATATCCACCAGCGTTTCTTTGTAAAGCTCATACAGTTTCTGTTCGCTTGCTCCATCCTGTTGCAATTCGGCGTAAGTGGCGTACCGAATATCGGGATTATATACATCCTGCTCCAGCCATTTCGGATCTGCCGCGCTTATCTCGAGCACGGACTGGAACGCATGCGTATCGATGTCAAGACCGGCGCGCCGCGCGAAACGAAGCGAATCCTCCTCATCGTCCCAGATCGTCGTCACGAACGTATCCGCGCCAAGAAGCGTCCCCCATTGCAGCGCATGCTCCAGCAATCTGCTGCCAATGCCCTGTTTGCGGAACGGTTCAGCGACTACAATCGTATGGTTGAGATGCCCCCTCTCCGTCCATGGTGCCCGCCAGCCCCAAACATAACCGGCAATAAGTCCATCTTCTGTGGCGGCAACGATTCGGGTCCGGTCATAGCCGGCAAGCCGGCCTTCCTCATCTCTGTACGTATGGCCAGTCGTATACAGCTTGCGGTCATCTTCTTCCAGCCTCTCCGAGGTCACCGGCTCCGACCAGTGTGTGTTAAGAAGCGCCGCCAAACCCTTATAATCTTCCGGCAGCCGCAGCTCCCGAAGTATAATCCCCATTGGTTCTCCCCCAGTCCTTCATTCAAACATACCTAATTATTCCATTGAATGACGCGCCAAGTATAGATAAAAAACGGCTCTATTTGTTTTTGCCTGCCTCCGGGCATATGCCATACGCCGGCGCTTTGAAAAAAAACAAACAAAATCATAAGTTTAACGTGTCGCGTAACCATCCGCCCGTTCATTATGATGGAAGAGGAATAATATCGCTTACAAGCACTGTTGGAGGTGATTTATGACACGTCAGGCTCAAGTTGTACTTATAACGGATGCAGACAGTCCTTCCGGCAAAGCGTTCATTCAGGCGTTCTCCGCTGCAGGGGCCAAGCTGGCTCTGAACAGCCCGTCCAAAGGGGCGGCGATTGGGCAGGAGCTGGACGCTGCCCGCTCATTCGGTATCGGACTGTTCATTGGATCAGCCGATTTGACCGACAGCGTCCAGGCCAATATGCTGCTGGAGGAAGCGGAGCAGGAACTGGGTCCGTTGGACGTCCTCATCCATAACGATGATGCCTATATGCCCGCGCTTATCGAAACTTGCGAGGAGCAGACTTTTCTTGCCGTCATGGATGCCAACGCCAAAACCGCTTTTGTATGCACGCAGCAAGCCGGCAGACGGATGGCGGAGCGGGAATCCGGCTGTATTCTGTATTTGACCTCTATCCATGCCGAAAAGCCGACGGGCTCTTCGTTTGCGTACAGCTCCTCCAAAGGAGCCGTCAAAATGTTATCCAAGGAAGCCGCGTTATATTGGGGCCGCAGCGGCATTCGCGTCAATACGATCGAGATGGGACCGGTCGAAGGCGCCTCCTCCCGTTTTCCAAGCACAATGACTACGCTATACGACAACTACGAATATAAAGTGCCCAGCGGAAAGGCAGGCCGTTGCGAGGATGCGGCCAAGCTCGCTTTATTTCTATGCTCGGAAGAGGCGGGATACGTGAACGGAGCCGATATCCGGCTGGACGGCGGCTTCCTGCTGCACTACATGGATCATAAAATGAAACGTCCAAGGCCGGGTGATCGCCAATGAGCTTAACCGGAAAAACAGCGCTTGTAACCGGAGCCGGAACAGGCATCGGCAAAGGTATTGCGCTTGAGATGGCCAGACGCGGCGCTAAAGTAGCCGTTCATTATAACCAAAGCGAAGCCGGCGCGCTTGCCACCAAACAAGCGATTGAAGCAGCTGGCGGCGAAGCGTTCACCGTACAGGCGGATGTTGCCGTGAAAGCGGACATCGACCGGATGACGGAAGAAGTGGCGGCAAAATACGGAGGCGTCGATATTCTCGTCAACAATGCCGCGCTTCAGCTGAACAAAGATTTGATGCAGCACGATCTCTCGACGTATGACCGGACGATGAACATTAATCTAAAAGGATATTGGCAGTGCATGCAGGCGGTGGTGCCTTATATGAAGGCTAACGGATTTGGCCGTATCATCCATATTGCCTCCGTCCATGCCAAACGGCCAACCGACTTTGACCCGGTATATGCGATGACCAAAGGCGGCATCCGGATGCTTGCCCGGGAGGCCGCCATCGAGCTTGCCCCGTACGGCATTACCGTAAACGCCATTGAGCCAGGCGCTGTGGATGTCGGCAAGCAAAAAAAGCCGCCGGACAGAACGCCGGAAGAGCAAGAGCAGCATCTCAAGCGGCTGCGCCTTAAATTTCCCGGCGGGCGGGTCGGTCTGCCGCATGATGTCGCCCTTCTCGCCTGCTTTATCGCTTCCAGCGAGAACGAATTTCTAAACGGCGCCGCCATCCGGCTGGACGGCGGGAGTATGCTGCTGTAACCGATTCATTAACACGAAGGAGTGATGCAAGTGGCGCATAAAGAAACGTTCGAACAAACGGTCGCCCATGTTTCAACCTATTCCAGCCCTTCCGAGCTCCGCATTACCGATATCCGGTTTACCGACGTCGTAGGCGGCCCGTTCCACAGCAGCCTGATCAAGGTATACACCAATCAGGGAATTGTCGGCTTCGGCGAAGTGCGTGACGGAGCGGATAAAGTATACGCCCAGCTGTTAAAAAGCAGGCTGCTTGGGGAAAACCCATGCCAGATCGACAAGCTGTTCCGCCGCATTAAGCAATTTGGCGGCCATGCCAGGCAAGGCGGCGGCGTAAGCGGCCTGGAAATTGCGCTTTGGGATATTGCCGGCAAAGCGTACGGCATCCCGATCTATCAGATGCTCGGCGGCAAATTCCGCGACCGGATCCGCATGTACTGCGACACGGATGTAAACGGCAAGGATACGGGCCTCGCCATGGGCAATGCACTCAAAAAACGGATGGAAGACGGCTTCACGTTCCTGAAAATGGATCTCGGCATCGGCCAAATCATCCACGAGCCGGGAACACTCAGCGCGCCGCTTGGTTTTCTGGAAGAAATGCGCGAGCTTTCGCAACAACGGTACGCTGCAGACAAAAGCCTGCTGACCGAGGAGCAAATCCGTTACAATGCCAACCGGCATTACGATATCTACAATATCCCTCACCCTTTTACCGGCATCCATGTCACCGAAAAAGGGCTGGATCTGCTCGAACAATATGTTGCCAATGTCCGCAGCGTCATCGGCTGCGAGGTGCCGCTTGCGATCGACCATTTTGGCCATATCGGACTGGAAGACTGTATCAAGCTGGGCAAACGGATCGATAAATACAATCTCGCCTGGATGGAAGATATGATTCCTTGGCAGTATACCGATCAATATGTGCGTCTCTCGCAATCCGTTACAACGCCGATATGTACAGGCGAAGATATTTATTTGAAGGAAAACTTCAAGCCGCTGCTGGAAGCCCGCGCCGTCTCCGTCATCCATCCCGACGTGCTCACAACGGGCGGCATCCTCGAAACGAAAAAAATCGGCGATATGGCGCAGGAATACGGTGTTGCGATGGCGATTCATATGGCGGAAAGCCCCATCGCCTGCCTCGCTGCCGCCCATGTCGCCGCAGCAACGGAAAACTTCCTGGCGCTCGAATATCACTCCTGCGAGGTGGATTGGTGGGACGATATGATTATCGCTTCGAAGCTGCCGAACAAACTGGTGCAAAATGGCTTCATTACGTTGTCCGACGCGCCGGGGCTAGGCATCGACGACCTGAACGATGAAGTGCTCGCCGAGCATTTGCATCCGCAAATTCCGGGGTTGTGGGAGTCCACCGACAACTGGAACCGCCATTATTCCAACGACCGTTTGTGGAGCTGAAGCCGCCGCCTTATTCGAAGCCATCCTGCTCCAGCCCTCCGTCCGTTCCTCTCCTGTCCGATCAAAACCTGCTTTCAGCCGCCGGGATCGCTTTGTCCCGCCTGCGGCAGAAAGCAGGCTTTTTTTTGCCGCTCCCTCTTCCCTTCTGGTAATATAGTTACCAATTAGAACAACAGAATCGGGCAAAAATTCTGGTTAGGAACAGCAGAAAGGTCGGTTACATGGCTATGAGCTTTCAATTGACGAATCGGATTATTAAATTGTTATGCGGCGCGCTTTCGTATGAACGGGGCGAACGCTACTGGAAGGAGGGGCGCGTTCGGCTGATAGACACGGACCAGGCCGGAATGCGCTTTACCGCAGAAGTAGCCGGCGGCAAATCCGGCAGTTTCGTGCAGGTGCACATCGACGGGGACGGAGATGTCGAGGCGGAATGCACCTGCCTCTCTTCGCTGGCGGAGCAGCATTATTGCAAGCATATTGCCGCCGTTCTGCTTGCCGTACATGATCTTGTCAATGGCGGTTCCGCACCTGTACGGTCTTATTCGCATCTGCTTGGAGAAACAGAAGCTCCTTCAGCCGGGCTGACGGAGCGCCGGCTTTCCTCCCGAACCCGGGCTGCTTTCGTCAGAGAGCTGCCTGTGCCTTCCTCCGACAAGCTGCTCCGAATGTTCGGCGGCAAGCCACGCCGTCCGCCGGTCATGGGAACCTTTGCCGATAACCGCTTGCTGCTGGAATGTGAATTCAGCTGCCGACTCCATCCTTACGGCGACGGCAAGCAGCTGTTTGGCCTTTCCGTCAAAATCGGGCCTAAAAAGCTGTACACCGTGCAGCGGATCCGGGATTTGCTTATCCATATCGAACGGGGCGAGCCGTATACCGTATCCAAATATTTCACCTATGATCCGGAAGCCCACTGCTTCCGGACAGAAGATTATGAAGCCGTTCAAGAGCTTGTACAGGCCTGCCGCAAAGAGCAGCTGTACTGGGAAGCCGCCAGTGTAAAAGCGGGGCAGCCTTTCCCCGGCGGAGACCGGATGCTCCTTCTCCTGCCCGATACGTGGGAGGCGCTGATGCCCAAGCTCGCAGCCGCTCCGCGTGTGAATCTGGAGTATGGCGGACAATCCTATAACGGCTTAACCGTTTCCGATGAGCCGCTGCCGCTCCGGTTCGAATTCAGTGAAACCGGGCAGGAGCAATATGTGATGGAAGCGGAAGGATTACGGGCTGTCGGCATATTGGAGCCGTACAGCCTCGTCCTGCACGAAGGCAAGCTGAAGACTCTGCCGGCGGAGCTGTGCCGCAGCCTGCTGCAGCTGCAGCAAATGCTGGAGCCGTACGACAGTCCCGCTGTCCCCATTGCTCCGGGACTTATGGAGCCTTTGATCGAACGGGTTGTTCCAAGCTTGAAGCGGCTAGGCGCAGTCCATATCGCCCCTTCCGTATCGGATCGGATCGTGCACAAGCCGCTCAAAGCCAAGCTGTTCCTCGACCGTATCCGGGACCGGCTGGTAGCCGGACTTGAATTTCAATACGGGGAAATCGTAATCAATCCGCTGGAGCCGGAGCGGAGACGGGCGGCGGAGCAAATCGTCATGCGCGACAGCGACCGGGAGAACCGCATCCTGCAGCTGATGGAGCAGGCTTCTTTTGCCAAGACGGAAGGCGGCTATTTTCTCCACGAAGAGGATGAACAATACCGTTTCCTGCACTATATAGTGCCGCAGCTGGAACCGCTGCTTGACGTATACGCCACGACAGCCGTTAAAACGATGCTCGTCCAAGGGCTTCAGCCGGTTATGAAGGTGCAGGCGGATGAACGGACGGACTGGCTGGACATCCAGTTCACCATCGACGGCATTCCCGAATCGGAAATCCGGAAGCTTCTTCAATCACTGGAGCAAAAAAGAACGTATCACCGCCTGCCGGACGGCGCCTTCGTACCGCTAGATACGGAAGAGATGCGCGCGGTCGCGCGGGTCATCAACGAGCTGGGCATGACGAGAAGCGAGCTCGCAGATCCCGCCCTGAAGCTGCCGGTTATGCGCGGCATTCCGCTTATGGATGCGGCACAGCATCCGAATGTGAAGTTAGGCAAATCGTTCCGCAAGCTGCTTGATCATTTGCGCAATCCCGACCATTTGGACTTTCCGGTCCCGCCGGGCCTGGAGCCGATATTGCGGGATTACCAGAAGGACGGCTATCAATGGATGAAGACGCTGGCGCATTACCGGTTTGGCGGCATTCTGGCGGATGATATGGGCCTTGGCAAAACGATTCAAAGCATCGCCTTCCTTGTATCCGTGCTGCCGGAAATACGATCGCTCCGCCAGCCGGCGCTGGTCGTTGCTCCCGCCTCGCTTATCTACAACTGGAAAAACGAAATCGCAAGGTTCGCGCCTGAGCTTCAGGCGGTAATTGTGGAAGGAACGGCGAATGAACGGCAAACGCTGCTCGCCGGACATATGGAGCGTACGGATGTGATCATTACGTCCTACCCTGTGCTGCGCAAGGATGCAAAGCTGTTTGCCGCTAGCGATATGCGGTTCCATACCTTAATTTTGGATGAGGCGCAATATTTTAAAAATTATGCGACCCAGACCGCTCATGCCGTTAAGCAAATTGCGGCGATTCACCGGTTTGCGCTGACCGGCACGCCGGTCGAAAACCGGCTCGAGGAACTATGGTCGATTTTCCATGCCGTATTCCCGGCCTTGTTTCCGAAAAGAGACGTATTCGGCGAGCTGACGAAAGAGACGATTGCGCGCCGCAGCAAGCCGTTCCTGCTCCGCCGCGTCAAAGCAGACGTGCTGAAGGAACTTCCGGACAAGATCGAGACGGTGCAGGCATCCGGGCTGTTCCCCGAGCAGAAAAAGCTGTATGCCGCCTATTTGGCCAAATTGCGTCACGATGCTTATAAACATTTGGATAATGATACGTTCAATCAGAATCAGATCCGCATCCTCGCAGGCATTACCCGGCTTAGGCAGCTGTGCTGTCACCCGGCGCTGTTCGTTGAAGATTATACCGGCAGCTCCGCCAAATTCGAGCAGCTGCTGGAGCTGGTTGAGGAATGCCGCAACGCCGGCAAGCGGATGCTTGTGTTTTCGCAGTTTACGCAAATGCTTACGCTGATCCGGCGGGCGCTTGCCGAACGCGAAGTGTCGTTTTTTTATTTGGACGGGCAAACGCCGGCGGCCGAACGGGTCGAGCTGTGCAGCCGGTTTAATAACGGAGAGCGCGAGCTGTTCCTTGCTTCGACGAAAGCCGGCGGCACAGGGCTTAATCTAACCGGCGCCGATACCGTTATTTTGTACGATTTATGGTGGAATCCGGCTGTCGAGCAGCAAGCGATGGACCGCGCCCACCGGATCGGGCAAAAAAATACAGTCCAGGTCATCCGACTCGTCAGCGAAGGAACGGTCGAGGATAAAATGATGGAGCTGCAGGAGCGGAAACGCAACCTGCTCGACGAAATTGTAAGTCCAGGGGATAAGCTTGCCGGCAGCCTGACGTCGGATGATATCCGCGAACTGCTTCAGCTTGTGTAACCGATCACAGCAGCGGCAACCAAGCAGCCCGCAAGTCATAACCATGACTTGCGGGCTGCTCCGTCTGCGCTCCGTAATGCTTCTAAGCTGCAGCATGCCATGCTGCGCTGTTATCCGACCGGCGTAACGCGCGTCATGGCTGCTGCCGCTTGCATCAGACCGGTAATATATCCAACGCCGTACAAGCGGCCGAGCAGCTCGTACCCGGGATTCGAATTATCCTCTCCTTCCATCGTTGGCACATGGTCGGGACGGGCAGGACCGGCGTAGCCTGCCTCATAATACGTCTTCATCGCCTCCAGCATATCCGTCTTGCCGTCATCATGGAACGTCTCCTCGAACTTCTCAGCCGTGCCCCGAACGTCGCGGAAATGAACAAAAAACAGTTTGTTTTGTTTGGAGAAATGACGGATGACGGCCGGAATATCCTCTCCGGCTGTAGCCAACGTGCCTTGGCATAACGTGATGCCGTTGCACGGGCTTGGCACCAGATCTATTGCTTGTTGCAGCGCTGCCGCGCTGCGCAAAATACGCGATACGCCGCGGATCGGCGTAATCGGCGGATCATCGGGATGAAGCGCCAGCTGTACGCCTGCCGCTTCCGCAACCGGTACGATCTCTTCCATAAAATAATGCAAATTTTCCCACAGCTGCTCCTCCGTTACAATTCCCGCTTCCGTTAACGGGGCATCCTTCATCAAGCTGTGGTCATAACTCGATACGAGCGCTCCCCCTCGCGTGCGGGTAGTCGTGGAGGTGCGGAACCAGTTAAACTGGGCCATAAAGTTATAACACAACACCGGAATGCCGGCGGCCCCCATGTTCGTTACAAACTGCTTGAACTGCTCGATCTCCTCATCGCGCCCTGGCGTGCCCAGCTTAATATGGTTGCTTGGCGGCATCGACTCAATTACCGTTAAGGCAAGGCCAGCGTCGGCGAAACGCTGCTTCATTCGGATAAGCGGCATCAGGTCCCACGGCTTTTCTTGTTTTTCTTCCCAAGGCAAACCGCCTACCGCATAATTGACGTTCATTTGCTTGGCTAATGCCCACAGCCGGTTTGGCTGCGACGGAAAAATTTCAGCTAATTGCATGAATCGCACCTCTTTCAATGGGATGAACTTTTATTCCGGCTGTTCGGCCCGGCCCCTTACGCTCAGCCCCCGGCTTTAGCCGCCAGGTCCTGGCCAAGCTTGTTGATTTTGTTATATGCGTCCTCAATGGACTGCTGGCCGAACGTCACAGCGTCCATCTCTTTCTTGTAGGTGTCCACCCATTCCGAGAAGCCCGGAGCCGGCGAATAGAACGGCAATGCCTGATCAACGGACAAATCGTAGATCTCTTTGCCCAGCTTATCCTTTTCTTCAAGATTCGGTTCAAGCGATTGGTAGATTACCGGGTTAATCGGAATGCCTCGCGTAAGGCCAAGCGTACGGCCGGCATCCGGATCGGTAATAAACCATTTTACGAAGTTTTTGGCTTCTTCTTTATGCTTGGAATTGGCGCTGACGCTTAAGAAGATGGTCGATTGCGCCCAGCCGCCGCCGGCCGGGCCAACCGGCATATTAACGACGCCGACTTTGCCCGGCATAAGCTGCTCCAGCGCGCTTACGGAGCCGGTTGTTGCCCCGCGCGTCATAACAGTGCCGGATGCCATCGGATCGGCCTGCGGGTCATTTTCAAGGAAAGAAGCCGCCAGATCGGCAGGCGGAACGACTTTATCTTTCCGGAACTGCTCATATGTTTGATAGAACTTCATAAATAAATCTTTGTCCAGCGTAAACGTCTTGCCGCCGTCCGACATAATCGGCGGTTTGCCGTTTGCCGTCTGGTAGTAGTTGAAGCCGTCCCATGTCGAGGTGTCGCCAATCGGGTATTTGCCTTCCGGAAGCTTCGCCCTTGCGTCCTTTGCCCATTGGAAAAACTCATCGTACGTCCAGTCTTTATGCGGCAGCGGAATGCCGTATTGCTCCAAATCAGCCTTATTAAAAGCAATGCCCTGCGCATTCTGGCTAAGCGGGATGCCGTACAGCTTGCCGTTGATTTTCAGATTCTCAATGACATTCGGATCCACGATGCCGTTCAGATCAATATCCGTCAAGTCTTCCAGCTGGCCTCGTGATACATACTCCTGCAAGTAGGCGGCATCCATCTGCAGCACATCCGGAATCGTCTTGGAGGCCGCAAGCGTCGGGAGCTTTTGCCAATACGCATCCCATGCCATATACTCCGGCTTGAAACTGACGCCTTCATGCTGCTGCGAGTACAGATCAAGCGCCTTCTTGGTCGCTTCGTGCCGTTCGTCCGCCCCCCACCACATTATGCCTAACGTCGTTTTTCCGTCCGAGCTGCCGCCCCCGCCGCCGCTGCACGCCGCCAAAGCAAGCATGGAAGCCGCAAGCAAAGCTGTAACCACCCCGTGTTTTTTGCCCATCATTTTGCCTCCCCATTGTTTTTGTATTAGCCTTTAAGCCCTGTTGTCGCAATCCCCTCCACAAAATGTTTCTGTGCAAATAAAAAGATGATGACGGAAGGAACAACTGACAACAAAGACATGGCAAGCAGTTGGCCCCACTGGATATCAAACTGGTCGATAAACATGCGCAGCGCAAGGCCAACCGTAAATTTGTCGACCGAGCTGATGTAAAGCACTTGCGCAAAAAAATCGTCCCAGCTCCAGATGAATGTAAATATCGCTACCGTCACAAGCGCGGGTTTGATAAGCGGAAACACGATTCGTACAAAAATGCCGTATACGGATGCCCCGTCGATCTTCGCCGCTTCGTCAAGATCACGCGGGATGCCCCGGATAAACTGCACAAGCAGAAATATAAAAAAGGCGCCGCCGCCAAAAAAATGCGGCAAAATTAGCGGAATATAGCTGTCGACAAACCCCAGCTTGTTAAACAAAATATATTGCGGCACGATCGTGACCTGCCCGGGCAGCATCATCGTCAGCATCAGAATCGAAAACCAGAAGCCGCGGAACTTGAAGTTCAGCCGGCCGAAGCCGTAAGCGACAAGCGCCGCTGTCAGCACGCTGCCGACCACGTTCCATAATTCCATCAGAAGCGTATTGCCGAAAAAATGAGCAAAGGTATATTCGCTGGAAAAATGCCAGCCGCTGCTGTAATTTTCCCACATCGGCGTTTTTGGCCAGAGTGACGGAAGGCTCAGCTCTTCCGTTTTTTTCAGCGAAGCGCCGACCCACCAAATGACCGGGTAAAGCATCAGCAGGGAAAACAAGGTAAGCAGCACATGATCGGACAGCTTGGAACGCCATGTTGTCATTTGCCCTTCCCTCCTTCTGCCGAGGACTCGTAAAACACCCAATACCGGGAAGCAAAAAAGTTAATCGCCGTCAATACGCCAACGATGACGAGCAGCACCCAGGCAAGCGCGGAGGCGTAGCCCATCTGGTAATGCTTAAACGCTTTTTCATACAGGAACAAGGCGTATACATACGTCGAATTGATTGGTCCGCCTTTCGTAATGATGAACGCTGCAGTAAACGTCTGGAATGAACCGATGATGCCGAGGATCAGGTTGAAGAACATAACCGGGGACAACATAGGCAATGTGATGTTCATAAACTTCCGAACCTTGCCCGCTCCATCAACCGAAGCGGATTCATATAATTCCTGCGGAATTTGCTTAAGCCCGGCCAGGAAAATAACCATCGTGGAACCGAATTGCCATGTATTAAGCAAAATAAGCGTTCCAAGCGATGTATGCGGATTGGAGATCCAACCGATGCCATGGATGCCGAACCAGGCCAGCACTTGGTTGATATAGCCGTCTACGCCAAACATATTGCGCCATAAAGCCGCTACTGCAATGCTCCCTCCAATTAGTGAAGGAAAATAAATCGCCGTACGGTACAAGTTCATGCCCCGGATATTTTTATTAAGCGCAACCGCAACAAGCAGCGAAAAAAACAATTTAAGCGGCACGGAAAACAATACGAATATAAAAGTAACAGCCAGCGATTTCGTAAAGGTTGCATCATTCGTAAAGATGGCGGTATAGTTGGACACCCCCGTCCATACCGGCTGTTCGAGCAGTGAATATTCGGTAAACGACAAATAAAACGATTGGGCGATCGGCCATAACGTTAACAAGATAAAGCCGATCAGCCATGGAGAAATAAAAATATAGCCGGCCAGATGTGTTCCGCTTCTTCTAACCCGCTTGCGCGTAGTTTCCTTCACCGCTTGGGCGACATTCGATTGAGCAGCCACTCCATTCATCTCCTCCTCTCTCCGCCACCGGTGTTTCGAAACCGGTGTAGCCTTACTTTATACGAAAGCGGTTTCACGATTGAAGGCGACGATTTTACGATAATGTTTGTTTTTTTAACAACCCGTTTCGGAGCTGGTCCGGCTGGTGAAAAATTTATAGCAAATGCTTGAAATCCCTTAAAAAACT
This sequence comes from Paenibacillus protaetiae, assembly GCF_004135365.1. NCBI lineage: Bacteria > Bacillati > Bacillota > Bacilli > Caryophanales > Paenibacillaceae > Paenibacillus > Paenibacillus protaetiae. Next base: position 1,286,012 of record NZ_CP035492.1, read on the forward strand.
CGCATCGACAAAGGGCGAGATGTCCTTAACAATGAAGGTATTACGCTCAGCCAGATCAGCTCTGCTCAAAATCGAACCGGAAGAGGTGTTTGTATGAAATTCGATAATCCTGAAGATATTGTCCAGCTTACGCCGTTATGGAAAGGAGAACGTTTCCCGAACGGGCGGCCGAAAGTGCCGGAAGACGTACTGCGCAGAATCCGCAAAATAACGCTGGAGGAAGCTTGGGGGCCGTTATGGAACAGAGGTTACAAGTCCCAATTTGAAGGCGATTTCAAAATCATTCATCCGGACCAAGTGATGGTCGGCCGGGCGGTAACTGCAGTCATGGTGCCGAAGCGTCCGGATCTGGACGAAACGCTGCTTCATTACGGGCATGAGCAGGAGAACCGGAAAGGCTACTACAATCAATGGGTCATTGATTCGCTTGTGGAAGATGATGTGGTCGTGGTGGATATGTTCGATAAAGTGCATCTGGGCACTTATGTCGGCGGCAACCTGTCAACGGCCATCTCCACCCGCACGAAGCGCGGCGGCGCTGTCATATGGGGCGGTATCCGCGACAATCAGCAGGTCGTGGAGATTGATAATATTAACGTCTATTACAGAGGCAGCGACCCTACCGCCATTGCCGATGTAACGATGGTCGGGATGAACGTGCCGGCACGGATCGGCAAAGCGGTCTGCCTTCCGGGCGACGTTGTGCTCGGAACGCCGGCCGGCGTCATTTTCATCCCGCCGCATCTGGCGGAATTAACCGTTACGCAAGCGGAAAAATCCCAGGTTCGCGACGTATTTGGTTTTGTCCGGCTGAAAGCCGGCGTCTATACAACTGCGCAAATCGACGCATCCTGGGGCACGTCGCTGTGGCAGGACTTTATCCAATGGTTCAAAAGCGACGAGGCGGCAGCCGGCTATCAGCACCTGAACTGGGATGGAGAGCTGCAGGAGGCTGCCAGACAAGAGAAGCAGGGACCGCAAAACGACGTCCGATTGTAGCATAACGCACAAGCGGCAGCCCGCATCCACATTCTTAAAGCTCCCGTTGGCATAATCAGTTCACGGCTTCGAATAGGTATACAGAAGCATATAAAGTTCTGAGCGAACGGGAGGTTTAGGAATGAACTATAACAATAGCGGCGTACCGCCCGGCGGGCAGCAGCCCCGGAATAAGACCCATCCAAAAGACGGGCTTACCCCGGCGCAATGGGCAGCTGCCGACTTGCCGGCGGAACTTCATTCGCAAACGGTTGGCGAACGCGGACCGGTACTGGAGCAAGACAATGTAGCTCATGAAACGCTGCAGATATCGAAGGCGCCATTGAACGGAGCGATCTGGCCAAGACGGATGATTTCTCACAAGCCGGCCAATATTATAATTCGCTTCCCCCTGTGCAGCAAGATCATCTGGTCGCGAATCTCGCAGCCGATCTGGCCGTCATATCTCTGGAAAACCTTAGTACGGTTCTGGGATATCTCTATCAAGCATCGCCGCAGCTTGGCGAACGGGTCGCCCGCCAAATCCAGCCGCAATCGGAAGGATGACGGCTTCATCTCGCTGAGTCCCCCTGTGAAAAAAGACTCCATCTTGGCCGTTTGCCTTACTCCGGCCAAGATGGAGTCTTTTATTTGGAGCTGCTCGCTTATTTGCATATCAGCTCCCGGTATTCGCTGGGCGATACGCCAACTTTGCGTTTAAAAATTTGGCTGAAATAACGGGAATCGTGATAACCAACCTTCTCGGCGACCTCATAGTTTTTGTAATGGGTGCTGCGCAGCATGTCTTTCGCCTTGTCGATGCGGATATCGGTCAAATGCTCGATAAACGTTTTGCCGGTATTAGTTTTGAACAGCAGGCTTAAATACGTCGGCGTCATATATACCTTTTCCGCTACGCTTTGGAGCGATGCGTATTGGCATTCCTGCTCCATATAATGCATGGTCTTTTTAATAATGCTGCGGTGGGTTTCTTTTTGATTCGGCGACGTCACTTCCCACAGCCCGCACAAAAACCGGCACACATAGTCTTGCATATCTTCAAGCGTATCATGCTTGACGATCTCCATAATTTCAAGCGGCGCATATGCCGGAACATGGCGTTCCTCCTCCAGCACACGGTTTTCGAGCGCAACCAGCGTCCGGATCGTCAGTTCATAGATGCAAGGAACATCAATCCGCTTGCCCTCCAGCACTTCTTCATAAAAAACGTTCACCGCTTCTTTAATGTCGGCTGGGGAGACCGCTGACCGGAACGCATCATAAAGCTCCTTTTCTTTGGCAGCAGGATACACCTCGATCTTCTCCATCCGTGTCTGCTCAGCGTAATAGAGGATGGAAGCTCCGCCGTTATAAAACTTGCCGCGCAGCGCTTCCAGCGCCTGGCCATACGACTGATGAACATCATACAGATGGCTGCACGGCTTGCCGACTCCGATATGAAAGGAACAGCCAAAGCGGCCGCTTAGCAATCCGCGTAGATGCTCCAGCACCTCTCTGGAATCCCAAGAGAACAACAGGCCTGCTCTGCCGTCTTCATCCAGAAAAGCAAAGCTGCCGTCCTGAATCTGCTTCTGCAGAAATTCTCTTGCCTGCTCCATGTACAACATCTTCTCATGATCGGAATTGGCGAGCTTTCTAGGCTCAAACAGCGCTACGGCCGGAAAAGTAAAATAAGGGTTTAACTGTAAATCGGTTAATACGTCTTTCAAATTCAGCTTAGGATCAATGGTATTGGCAAGCAAATCGCGCATAAACCGGTCTCTCATCCACAATCGAACGGCATCGTCATCCAACATGAAACAAGGCTTGCGCATAAGTCATTTCCCCTTTTGAAAGGTTGATGAACTAGTCCACATCAATCACTTTATAGGCATGCATATGTTCAATAAAAGCAGCCTCCGCCGCTTTCTCATCCCCCGCGCGCAGCGCAGCTACAAGCACTTGATGCCACTCCGCAAGCGAGTCCGTCGTATAATGCCGGTTCGAGATGGCCATAAAGCGCATCACTTTGGATTTCATATGATTCCATAACTCCAATATCGCCTGATTATCGCATTTTTGATAAAAAAATCCATGAAACTGCATATCCAGTTCCAAAATCAACAACGTATCTTTCCGCTTGTTCGCATCATCCATCTGTTCAATTATGTTTTCCAGCGCTGCATAGTCCCGCTCCGTCAGCAGCGGCATGGAGGTGCGTACAGCAAAACCTTCGATAATTTCCCGAAGCGCAAAAATATCCCGGATTTCCTTCGCCGTAATGTTGGATACGACAGAACCTTTGTTTGGAACGCCAACGATCAGCCCTTCCTGCTTCAGCCTTTCCAAAGCTTCCCGGACAGGAGCCTGGCTTGCATGAAACCGGCTTGCCAGCTCCAGCACAATTAAACGGGTACCCGGTCCAAGCTCGCCGGCAAGAATCTCCTGCTTTAAGGTCAAATAAATATGCTGATTGATGGAATGAATGATCGGAGCATTTTGCATGATTCTCACCTCTCCGGATATACCATACAAACACATTATCGATTATCGATAATGTGTAGCGAAAAATTAAAGTAACCGCTTACAAACATATGTTTCAATATGATCGGCTCCCGCTGTCTTAAGTGGATGCACGGCCCCGCTTCCATTATCGATAATCGATAACTTGCTTATATTATATGAAGGAAATTTAAAGACCGCAATCGGAGATTTTATCGAAAAATGTAGGTTTTTCTATGGATCATTAGCCTGCCGCATAAAAAAATCCGGTTAGCAGCTTCCCTTCCGCTCCAGGCGGGAAACAAGGGCGGCTGCATAACCGGATTGAAGCGATAAATCGCTGGCCTATGCCTCGAACGGCTTGTACCAAAACAATGCTTTATCAATATTCGGATTAAACGTATACTTCATCGCATCGACACCGCCCAGCTGCATCCCCATCCGGATATAAAAACGGCATGCGGCAAGATTGTCATCCTGCGCTTCCAGCGAGATGCCGCGCAGCCCTTTTTCCTTCGCCCAGCGCTCGCCGGCCTCGAACAAATACCTGCCGATTCCGGCCTTCCGGTATTCCTTCTTCACGGCAATATTTTCGATGTAAGCGAAGCGAGTCCAATCCCGCACGATCCGGAGCTGGCCCACGCAACGGTCACCGTCAAATGCAAACAAAATAGCTTTGTGGTCATTATCCATATAAGGCCCGCAGTCCAAACGGTCATCTGGAAACTTCGTCTCGCGCGGTTCAAACAGCTCTTCGCTGAAACTCCATTGTCCATCAACAAAGACGGGGACAAGCCTTCCGAATAAAGTGAACGGGTCGTTGGTTTCATTTAATAAATGTTCATTCCCCGGTTAATCGGGACGATTCGTATAGTGCTGGTCATGTTCGTCTCTCCTCCCATCTTTCCTCAAGTATGCTACCATGTTTGACGGCAAAACAAAAGGACAAACGCTTGATGCGCTTGTCCTTTTGTCTGCAGCGGGCAGTTCGTTGTCCCCGCTCGCGTTCATTAAGCCCAGTTGCTTTTATACTTTTCCCACCATGTTTCCGCTTCGATAATTTTCGGAACTTGCGTTACCGGGTCGAAATCCAGATAGCCGTGAATATAGTCATCTTCAGCAAACGCCTTAACATCCGGCTCCTGGGTAGCCAGCAGCAGCGCGTATAACGTTAAAGCCCGCTCGTAATCATCCGGCGTGCCCAGATTGGCAATCAGCGCAGGCACTGCCTGTTTGCCAAGCAGCCCCAAATCTTCCGCCGCTGTATACCATACGAAACCTTCACCGTACGTTCGGGTATACGAACGGTCTTTCAGCTTGCCGATCAGCGTCTCCACGCTTTGCGCCTCCGCAGCAGCCTCCTGCTTGTCCGCAAAAGCAGCCGGGCCAGCCGGAAGATGCGGCTGTACAAACCGGGCAATCGCGCCTGCCGGCGGCTGAACATGGTTTTCCGCGCTCCAGGCCGTATGGGTTCCGGCCAGCGTAATCGTTAACACCATAAAAGAAATTGCCATTTTATTCATAGAACCGCTCCCTATCTGGCGTTTGATGTGTTGGCAGCAGCAGCGCCAGCAGCCGCCTGCCTTCCCGTCATCCATCATTAATCATGCACATGATTAACGGCCAAAGTTAAGCCTGATTCCTCGTGATTGCTAAGCCTTATAAAACCATTTCGCTTCCTTGCCCCGTTTTCCTGCCTGCGGGATTTAGCTTTGATTAGCGGCATTAGTCATATTTTGTCTACTTGAAGCAACGTGATCTTTTTAACTGAGACCGCTTCTTGAAGGATCTCGTCGTTAATGACATTAAGCTTTAGAAGCCCCGCAATTTTGGCGTTGTCCGCTTTCGAAAGCAGGCGCCACAGGTCAGGATCGGGCAGCGCGTTATACAGCTTCGCATCATCGTAATCCTTCCGCTCCTGACGGACGATTTTGACCGCATAGGAACCAATCTCCAGCTCCGAGAGCGCTTGTTCTTCGCAGTATTGCACAATATGTCCGCGCAGGCCGCTAAGCTCCTGCTCCATCTCTTTCATTTTTTTCTTCAACTTATAATATTGGCGTACTTGCTCATGAATCATACCTACCACGCTCCTCTACGTTCGATTTGTATGCAAAAATAACGCAACAAATGATTGCCTGCAGGAATAAAGGGCATGATATAACTGCTTACCCGCCAATACCTGGCATTTGAAACAGCAAGGAGGCATCTGTAATGGGACGCAAAAAGCAGCAGACGGAAGCCGGCAAATATGCAGGCTACGCCGCACGTTCCAAGCAAGCCGAAAATCATTTGGCTGAGTCGACGGAACAGAACCGCAACCAGAAAGGCCATTTGCCAAACAGTCCTTCTACCGGCTGAAGCCGGGCATCACCAAGCAAAAAGGAGCATTCTTATGCCTCACAGGCATAAGAATGCTCCTTTTCTATTCTCCAGCGGCGGCGGCGATTACGCGTGAAGCGCCGCTTGGCGTTTGTACATATCTTCAAGCACGATGCAGGCCATCGCTTCAACGACAGGCACAACGCGCGGGCAAATGCTCGGGTCGTGGCGGCCATGCGTCTCGATCGTCTGCTCTTCGCCGAAAATGTTCATCGTCTGCTGTGCAACCGATATCGACGAAGTTGGTTTTACGGCAATGCGGAATACGATTTCCGCGCCATTGCTGATGCCGCCGATAATGCCTCCGGCGTTGTTCGTCACATAACCGTCTTTGGTCATTTGGTCGTTATGCTCGCTGCCAAGCATATTCGCCGCTTCGAATCCTTTGCCGAACTCGATGCCTTTAACGGCGCCGATGGACAACATCGCTTTCGCCAGCTCCGCGTCCAGCTTATCGAATACCGGTTCGCCCAGTCCCGGCTTGACGCCGCGGATGCGGCATTCGACGATGCCGCCGCAGCTGTCGCCGATCGAAGCCAAATGCTCGACTTTTTTAACCATCTTCTCGGCTGCAACCGGATCGCAGGCGCGTACCGGGTTTTTCTCGATAATGCTTTCGTCAAACGTTTCGCATTCGATGCCGCCAATCGCTTTCGTATAAGCGACAATGGAAACGCCTCTGCGTTCGAGCAGCTTGCGCGCGACGGCGCCTGCCGCTACGCGGCCAGCCGTCTCGCGCCCGGAAGCCCGGCCGCTGCCGCGATGATCGCGGATGCCGTATTTCTCCAGGTACGTAAAGTCCGCATGGCCCGGACGGAACGCGTTTTTAATGTCACTGTACGCTTCCGGCCTCATATCTTTGTTGTAAAGAACGATAAACAGCGGCGTTCCGGTCGTTTTCCCTTCGAACATGCCGGATAAAATATGGATTTCGTCATACTCTTTGCGCGGCGTTGTAACTGACGACTGGCCTGGCTTTCTCCGGTCCATCTGGACTTGAATATAAGCCTCGTCCAATTCGACTCCCGGCGTTACGCCATCAACAATAACGCCAACCGCCTCCCCGTGCGATTCTCCAAACGTCGTTATTTTAAATTGCTCTCCGTAGCTGCTTCCTGGCATCTCTGATTCCCTCCAAATTCGATTTGTACGTTCTCTCTTTATGATAGGTATAGTATAATGCATATCATGAAATAAATGAAATCATAAAATCATGGTTGTGATATAGAGAGGATTAATAACATGATCCATATGGAATGGTATCGCGCTTTCTGGTATACGGCCCGTTTCGGCAATTTATCCCGCGCAGCGCAAGAGCTTCATGTGACGCAGCCCTCAGTCAGCTATGCCATCAAGCAGCTGGAAGAGAACCTTGGCGTGAAGCTGTTCGACCGGCTGTCCAAAGGCGTGCAGCCTACTGCGGAGGGGCTGGCGCTGCTTGACTACGTAGAGAAGTCGTTCAACCTGCTGCAAGCCGGCGAACAGCATCTGAGAACGTTAAAAGAATTAACAAGCGGAGAACTGCGCATTGGCGCCAGCGGCCCCGTCATCAAGCAGCTGCTTCTCCCTTCCTTGGACCGATTTCACGCCGCCTGCCCGGATGTCCGTATCCGGCTGTCGCAGGGCAAAACATCAGAAATCCGGAAAAGGCTGCTCGATCATGAAATTGATCTTGGTCTCGTCCATCTCCCCTATTCCGACCCGGAGCTGGACATCGAGCCGATGGCGGGCATCCAGGACGGATTTGTTGTAGGCGAAGCCTACAAGGAATGGTCGCTTGGCGGCCCGCTGACCGGCGAGCGCCTAACGCAAATACCGCTTCTGCTGCTTTCCAAGGAAAGCAGCACCCGCTCGTTCGTCGAGCGATGGCTGGCTTCACAAGGCATAAGCGCAGAAGCGGATATGGAATTAAGCAGTATGGATATGCTGGTCGAGCTGGCGAAACGCGGCTACGGCGCAGCATTTGTGACGTATGCATTCGTTCAAGAGGAGCTTCAGGATGGACAGCTGTTCAAGCTGGACACTGCCGTTCCGATTCCTCCCCGGTCCGTCGGCATTGCTGTCCGCCGCGCGGTTTCGCTTCCCGTCATCGCCGATAGCTTTCGCCGGCTGCTGACGGGGACGTCCGCTGCAGCCGATTAACGGATATGGTAACCTGCATCCACGTGAAGCACTTCGCCCGTAATGCCGCGGGAAAGGTCGCTCAGCAGGAACATCGTTGCGTCGCCAACCTCTTCTTTATCCACGTTCCGGCGGAGCGGCGCACGGTTTGCGATTTCCGAGAACAAGTCGTTAAAGCCGGATACGCCTTTAGCGGCAAGCGTGCGGATCGGGCCGGAAGACACCGCGTTGACGCGAATGCCGTATTTGCCAAGATCCTCGGCCAAATAACGGACGCAGGCTTCAAGCGAAGCTTTGGCAACGCCCATGACGTTGTAGTTTTCGATCGCGCGTTCTGCGCCTATGTACGTTTGCGTAACGATGCCGCCGCCTTCCGTCATCAGCTTTTTCGCTTCGCGCGCTACGGCAACAAGCGAGAAGGCGCTCGAGTTTTGCGCAAGCGCAAAGCCTTCGCGGGTCGTGTTGACGAATTCGCCTTGCAGCTCTTCCTTTTGGGCAAAAGCAACCGAATGCACGACGCCGTGAATCGTGCCTGCCGTGCGGCCGATTTCGGCAAAAGCGTTCGCAATGCTTTCATCATCCAGCACATCGCACGAAACAGAAGCCGCTTCGATGGCGTTATCTTTCAGCAGCTTTTGGATTTTCTCAAACGAACGTTCCTTGCGGTACGTAAAAATAAGCTTCGCGCCTTGCGCATGAAGCGATTTGGCAATGCCCCAGGCAATGCTTCTTTCATTGGCAACGCCCATGACAACAATTGTTTTTCCATTCATTAAATTCGACACAGTTGGTCCTCCTAGCAGCAAAAATCAATTATACATCCTTATTACTATACATGTTTTTCAGCAGAAATTGAAATACAAATTGGATATGTGCAAGAAATAACGGTCTGAAGCCGGCGCTTCGCAGCTTGATGTATTTGATTTACTATTGCAACCCGTGTCACAATATTTTATGATTACGTAATTGTTTGGCCGGCTTAAGAAAAACGATGAAGCCCGGTTCGAACGGAATGTATCGAACGGAAAGGAGTGAAGTCTCTTATGGTCAATGCCATGAAGAAACTTAAACGCTTCGCGCCATTGCTCGGCATGCTGATTTTCCCGGTGTTAGGCTGGATATATGCCCATACGGATAAGCCGAAGCATCACATATACAGCCTGATGACGGATTTGGACCGGGCGATTCCGCTTGTGAAGCTGTTTGTTGTACCGTATTCCGTCTGGATTTTTTATATTTACGCCTGCTTGATCTATTTCTTCTTCAAAGACATCAACGTATACCGCAGGTCGCTTATGACTTACGCCATCTGTGCGCTCGTTTGCTACGGCATCTACACGGTGTTTCAGACGACGGTTCCGCGTCCCGATATTTCCGGCAGCGACCCGGTAACACGGCTGCTCCTGTTTATTTATCACCGCGACGAGCCGTTTAATTGCTTTCCGAGCATCCACTGCTTCTCAAGCTTTATGGTCGCACGGGCATTATATGCAAGCAGCTTCCGCAGCAAGCTGAACCAGTCGCTTATTTACAGCATGTCCGCCCTTATTATTGTATCCACATTTTTCGTGAAACAGCATACGATTTTGGATGCTGTTTGCGGCATTCTGCTTGCGGACCTCGTATACCGCACGCTGCTTCTGCTTGAGCGGTTATTTAAGACACATAAATCTAAACCAGCCGTAAAGCAGGCCAATATGTAATCCACACCGTTTGGAACTAAGGAGCTTATAGCGGAAGGAATGGAAAGGGCGATCCCGTCCCGTCTTTAGACGGCGGAATCGCCTTTTTGGCATCAAACTATTAACTAGTCTAATAATCTGGTAAACTTTTTACATGTACAGGCGAGTCCGGGATTGCGCGTGACAATTATAACCATGTAAACATCCATGCATGGAATGATAGCCTTTTTATACATATTCTAGGAGGTTTCTGAATGGATATCGTACAAATTCCGGTGCATCTCATTGACGAAGACACCGACCAGCCGCGGTACCGGTTTGGCGAGGAGTCGCTGCAGGAGCTGATCAGCAGCATCGAGGAGCTCGGCCTTCTTTCCCCGATCAAGGTAAGAACATTGGAGAACGGAAGATACAAAATTATTTACGGCAACCGCCGGTATAAAGCCACCATGGCTCTAAAACGCGAAACTATCCCATGTATCGTGTCCAACGCGACCGATGAAACCGAAATTTATTTGGAACAAATCGCAGAGAACTTGACACGCGAAGGCTTTACGCCGATTGAGGAAGCGGAAGCTTTCGACAAGCTGCTTCACAATCCGAAATTCAACAGCTCGGTTAAGTTTCTGGCAAGCAAATTCGGCAAACCCGAATCGTATATTAAAAACAAATGCGAGCTGCTCAAATTCGGCAGTCCGGTAAAAAAACTTGTAGTCAGCGGAACCGAAATCCGCGCAAATCAACTGACCGAGGAGCAGCTGCTCCCGCTAAAAGATTTGCCAATCGAATACCGGGATACGCTGGCGCTAACGATGGCCAAAGATGAAATGCCGGTCAGCGACGTCAAAAAAATCGCCAAGCTGTTTAAAGACAAGGACATTTCCGACAGCACCAAAAGCAAGCTGCTGTTCAAGTCTGGACCCGGCCTGCTTGAAACATGGTCCACGCACCGGCTGAACAAAGCCGAACGCGAAGCCAAAGCAGCACAAAAGCAGGCTGCCGCAGAAGCTCAAGCGGCAGCGGCCGGCTCCCTGAACAGCCGCACGGGCGATGCGGACGCAGCAGCGCCGCTCGAGGCGCCGGCCCTTTCCGCTGCACAAGCGGCAGCGGCCGGCTCCCTGAACAGCCGCGCGGGCGATGCGGACGCAGCAGCGCCGCTCGAGGCGCCGGCCCTTTCCGCTGCACAAGCGGCAGCGGCCGGCTTTGCCGGGCTGGAGCGCAGCGCGCAGCTGCTGCAGCAAGCGCTTGACGCTTGCGCTGCAGCCATGGATGCCAGTGCGCTCCATTCGCTCGCCGGCGATGAGCGCGCCGGGCTGCTTGCCCGCTCGGAGCAGCTTCTTGAGCTGCTGGAGCAGAACAGCCAAATGTGGCGCGCCATACAGGGAGCTGTCCAAACGGCTTCCGCAGCGCAAAATTAATGGGCGGGTTCCGGCTATGCCGCTGCGGCAGCGACGCTATAGCCGGAACCTTGCAGTCCCATGAAACTAACAATCGCCCGTCTGAAGGGAGACCCTATGCGAAAACGAAACCTGGTTTCGAATTGCTTGTTAGCCATTGGCTGCGGCATAATTGCCGTCGGTTTTATTGCCGGAATAGCTTTATCATGGGAAATGGGCCGTTTTCATTTTGTTATTGCGCTGTATTGGTGGCTGTCCGCCATCGTAAGCGGATTTGTATTTATCGGTTTGTCCGAAATCATTCATTTGCTTCAAAACATATATGACCGGCTAAACTGTTCCGCCCTTCCTCAGCCTGGCCATCACTCCTCCTTCGAAAACGGCGCAGTCCGCGCAAACAACTTAGACGACAGCCCAAATGAACCGGTAACGCCAGACTCGGAGTCCAGCCATAACACTCCGGTAAAGTTTAACGGACTCACCGTTCGTCTCGATCAAGAAAAAATGAAAGCGGAATTTTGGATTACCGCAGACTCACTCCACATTATGAAACGATCCGTATTCCAGCCTGAATTCGACGCCAAGCTTATAAAAAAGATCAGAAAAACAGACATTAACCGTAATTTCGAAAAAGAAAAAGATTACTTGATTTTCACTTTCCATGATCCCGGAACCCGTACATGGCACCGGCTTGCTTTCAAAACCTATACCATCCATGACTATGAGCGGATCGTAACGCTGCTGCAAAATGTGAAACCATAACCCCCGGACGCCAAGGCGCAGAGAAAGCTGTCGCCTATCTCCCAAAGCAAAAGGCAAGCGGATGACTTCATCCGCTTGCCTTTTGGTTGTGGCCTTGCATGTATGGCTGTTATTCAACAGTACGGCGTGAGCCGTCAAATTGGAATACGATATTCAGACCGTTCTTCGATAATATTTTCCCCATCCATATAAGCCCATTTGAAGGAAAACTCATTGCCTTCGTACCCTGTTCTCTTCCGGATATCCGGCAATATAACCGACTCAAAATGTTCACGAATCGTCTGCTCCAGCTGCTGCAGCCTGCTTGCATTGCTTTCATACAGTTGTTCCGCCTGCTCTTTCGTTTCGGCTGTCAGCATAAAATATGCGATCCCAATTTCGTTCATATCCATGTTATCGTCCAGCGGATAACCGGAACCGCGGAACACTTCCTTCACCGTTTCCTGCCAATCCTCTTGCAAATTCATATGAATCGTATAACTCATTGCGCACCTCTTTTCCCCTTGCATCGTTACTAACAAGGATAATGGGTGGCTCGTTATTTTTCAACAAAGATATGATGATCTGCAAGCCGGAGAGATTGTCGGCTACTCCGTCATTTTGCGCAGCACGATGACAGCATTATGGCCGCCGAATCCGAATGAATTGGACATGCCTATTGTAAGCTCAGCCTCCCGCGCTTCATTCGGCACATAATCGAGATCGCATGCCGGATCGGCTTCCGATTGATTGATCGTTGGCGGAATGATGCCTTCCTGCAAGCTTTTAATCAGCGCAATCGCTTCCGCTCCGCCGGATGCGCCCAGCATATGGCCAAGCATTGATTTGTTGGCCGTGACGGGAACGCGATAAGCATCTTCGCCAAGCAGCCGCTTAATTGCCGCGGTTTCGGTGGCGTCGCCCAGTTCGGTACTGGTCGCATGCGCGCTGATAACGTCAATTTCGGCCGGCTCGATGCCTGCATCTTTCACCGCAAGCTTCATCGCACGATAAGCGCCGTCGCCTTCAGGGTGAGTAGCTACCATATGATAGGCGTCCGAGCTTGATCCGTAACCGATCACTTCGGCGTAAATACGAGCGCCGCGGCTCTTCGCGTGGGAAAGCGACTCCAGCACCAGAATGCCCGCTCCTTCCGACATTACAAAACCGTCTCGTCCTTTGTCGAATGGTCGGCTCGCCTTCTCCGGCTCATCGTTCCGGGTGGATAATGCCGTCGCATTGCCAAAGCTGGCGAGCGAAATTTCCGTTACAGCCGCCTCTGATCCGCCTGCAATGATAATGTCCGCCCGGCCGCCGCGTATTGCGTGGAACGCTTCGCCAATTGCGGTATTGCCGATCGAACATGCCGTAACCGGCGCCATTGTCGGCCCGTAGGCGCTATATTCAATGCTGATCATGGCAGAAGCCATATTAGCGATCATCATCGGCACAAGCGTTGGGCTGACCCGCTCCGGACCGCGCCCGGACAAAATCCGATCCTGCTCCAACAGCGTCTGCAGCCCGCCGATGCCGGAGCCGACATAGACGCCAAGCCGCTCATGGTCAATTTCATCCATCCGCAAGCCGGAATCGGTTACCGCTTCCTGGGCGGCGGCCAATGCGAAATGGCAAAACCGGTCCATCCGCCTTGCTTCTTTTACGCCAAAACGCTCCTTCGCATCAAAATTTTTTACAAGGCCGGCGATTTTGCTTTTGAATCGTTCTGTATCAAATGTATCGAGCAGGGTAACCCCTGATTGTCCTTGTGTAAGGCCGCTCCAAAATGTCGCAACATCATTCCCGAGTGGAGATATGACACCTAAACCTGTTACAACTACTCTTTCTCTTTCCATTGTATAGACCTCCATTTCGTGGGATATCGTTTCATTATCTTGCCATGACAAGTATCCTATTACAAGTTGTAGTTTATCCTAGTATAATAAGTAACAGGCTAGCTTCTCGGGAACGGCCAACAAAACTATCGCTTGCGAAAGGAGCCGTTATGAATCAGAACATCCGCCTGCACGCGCTTTCTGCATTTCTGAAATCGCAGCGGGCCAAAATCACTCCCGAATCGGCCGGTTTTCCCGCCGGGACAAGACGGAGAACGCCAGGGCTCAGGCGCGAGGAAGTCGCGCAGCTGGCAGGGGTAAGTACGACCTGGTACACCTGGCTGGAACAAGGGCGGGATATTAAAGTGTCCGCATCTGTTTTGGATTGTATCGCCGTTGCGCTGCAGCTTACGCCAGATGAACGCAAATATATGTTTTCGCTTGCGCTGGAAACCGGCACAGCCGGCCTCCTCAAAGACGAGCCGCCCAAATTAAGCGCTCCGCTCGCCAAAATTTTGCAGGAGCTGAAATATTGCCCGGCCATTATTACGGACCGCAAATATTATATCGTCGGCTGGAATGAAGCCGCCGCGCATGTCTTTGTTGATTTTGAACAGGTGCCGCCGGAAAAACGAAATATGATCCGGCTTCTATTCGAACGGAAGGAATTGCGGAGGCTTGCCGTCAACTGGGAAAAATACGTCAGCGATTATTTGGCCATCCTGCGTTCTTATTACGGGCAGTACGTGGAGGATGAGTGGTACGACTCGTTTATATCGGATATGACCGCCTGCTATCCGGATTTTCTCCCGTTGTGGGAACAAAGCAAAGTAAGCAGCGCACCGGAGCTTGTGCTTGAATTCCGCCATGCCCGCGGCGGCAAAATGCTGTTCCAGCTCACTTCACTGCAGGTGCAAGGCGGCAGCGACTTAAGGTTCAGCGTCTATACGCCGCTCACCGACACAACGACAGAAGCAAAGCTGAAGAGGCTGATGCGCTAATTTCCATTCGCCCCGCAGCTCCAGCTGCGGAAGGGCATGCAGTTGACGCCTTTGGCCGCATGTGCCTGCTCCTCCTGTGCTGCCTCTTCAGCTCATTGATAATGATCCATGGTCATAAACGGGACCAGGCCGATCGCTTGCGCCAGCTGCACGGACGGCTCGTTGGTATCCAGCGTCAAATAACGCGGCGTATAACCGGCTGCCAGCACAAGATGCAGCGCGGTTGACACTGCCGCTTTAGCGAAACCGGCGCCTCTCCACTGCTCCAGCGTACGGACTGCCCCGATTTCCCATACATGCTTGTAATTCGGAAAAACAAGGCAGGTGCTGACCGGTTCACCGTTTACATAAACGGAGCAGGAATAAGCGCCATTCCTAAAATAACGCTGCACCTCGTCCGCTCCGTACCCGTTGGAAGCCCAAAGCGGCATCAGCCGCTCTTGAAACGAATGCTCAACGGCCACCCGGCTGTCGGCT
This sequence comes from Paenibacillus protaetiae, assembly GCF_004135365.1. Lineage (NCBI taxonomy): Bacteria > Bacillati > Bacillota > Bacilli > Caryophanales > Paenibacillaceae > Paenibacillus > Paenibacillus protaetiae. The sequence continues at coordinate 1,301,125 of NZ_CP035492.1, forward strand.
TCGAATTTCGCTCCAGGTTTAACTGTATAGGATGTAAACGACCTCATTTTGAGCAGCGGCCGAATCCGCCGTATAGCAGCTGCGTAACTTTTGGACTGCAGCTTGTAAACGGCGGGTTCTTGCACGGGCAGCTGTCCGGCCAGCCTCTCAAACATGCGGTCGGATGAATAAGCGATAAATACAATGACCCGGCTGCTCGGATAAGCCGAACGGTCATAAGGCACGACCTCCGTTGGCAGCAGCAGAAGCACTCCCCAATCGCCGTCTTCCTGCACAAGCCGTATATCCAGGCAAGGCTCGTAAGACTCAATCATTTTTAACAATGACAAATGTAAAAGCACGTCCTGCTCCAGCAGTGTTGCAACCTCCAAACGGTCTGCCATCGTAACGCCTCCTGCGGATGTTCTCTTGTTGCTCGTAATTTCTTGTTCCGCACCCGATAATCCTTTTTTTGTAACAGCTGTAATGAATTTAATGTACCGGTCCCCAATCAAAATAAGCGCAAATCATTGCCGCGACCGGCCCCAGTAACGTTTGACGAGGACAGCCGCCGGATGATTTGCGCTCATTTAGCACGAACCGTTATTCTGCTTCCGTATCCAAATGCTCTTTGCAAAATGCTTCAAGGATATCGACCTCATCGTCCTCCAGATCGAAATCAAGATAAGCGTCGGTTCCCCTCTCGTGAAGCTCGTATTTGACAAGGCCCGATTTATTGCCGGCCACGCTGTAGATGGCGCGGACATACAGGCCGTTATCGGAATAAAGCTCGTCATCCTCATCTACGTCAATGATGATGATAAACTCGTAACGCGCTCCTTCCAATATGCCAAACGGGTCTTTAATCGGCTCTACACTGTATTCGGTAATTTTCATAACGTAACCCTTTCAACTCCTTGTGGTAAAAGCTGATGTACTTTGCTGTGAATGGACGGATCCGCAAGCTCTTTGCCAAAAATCGTAACCGTCCCCCGGTCGTCGCGCGAACGGATCAGGCGGCCGATGCCCTGCTTCAGCCTGAGCAGCATGTATGGCATATCGACCTCGTGAAGCGGATCGGCTGCATCGCGGCGTTTGGCTTCAAATACCGGATCACGCGGCGGGAACGGCAGCGACCATACGATAACCTGCGATAAGGAAGGCCCCGGTATGTCAAGCCCTTCCCATAACGTTACCGCGCACAACACGCTTGGCTCGTCGTTCTGGAACGAGGAAATCAGATGGCTGATTTCCGCTTCACCTTCGTACAGGAACCGGTAGCTGCCGAAACCTGGGAACAGATGCACATCCCTTTTAAACTCGGCAAGCTCCTCATGCGACGGGAACAGCAGCAGTGCCCGCCCGCCCGTCTGCTGCAGCAGCTCCAGCGTTTGCTTCATTTTGGCCGAAACCGCGCTTTCCGCCTGCACATTCACCTTCATGCTGGACGCATAATCATAAGGCGAATCCACGGAAAACGATAAATATTGCTCGATGCCCAGGCTGGCGGCAATGTAGTCGAACGAGCCTTCCACAGACAGCGTAGCCGATGAAAAGACGATTGGCATATGCTGCGAGAATACGCGCTCCTGCAGCACTTCCTTCACTTTTTTCGGCATGATAACAAGCGTAGTGCCGTCTTTATCTTCCGTTACCCACGAAATCAGCTGCTTCGGCTCCCGGAATAAAGCAAGGGCAAGCTGAATCATCTCGAGATGCTCCTCGACAATCTTCAGCTGGTATTCGTCCAGCGTAAACGTTCCGCTCTCAAATACAAGCTCGTCTTCAATCTTGGCAATGGAAGCCCGGAACCGGTCGACCTCGCGCAGCAGCTCGGCATCCACGGCAAATTCCTTCCGGTCCGAGCCGATGACATGATGGCCTTTCCGGTCGAGCAAATTAAACAGTTCTTCGCTGTTTGATATCGCATCCTCGATCGTATACGCAAACGACTCCCGCACTTCCCCTTGCAGGAGGCGTGTAATGATGCTTTCGAACTGGAAGTGGTTCAGCTTGTACGTCAGCGCGTTTTGCGCGGCCGTCTCGAGCAGATGCCCTTCGTCGAACACTACGGAACTGTGCGGCGGCAGGAGCGGCAGCTGGCCTTCGCGTTTTCGGGCTTCGTACGTCCATACATGCTCCATATAAAAATCATGCGAACAAATAATCAGGTCCGCCGATTTGCGGTAATGCTCGCGCGACAGCGTCTGGCCGCAGCGGTGGCGCTGGCTGCATACGAGGCAGTCCTGGAATACGTCCCAGCCCAGCTTGCCCCACTGCTCATCCGACAAATCCGGGTAATCCTTCCGGTTGCCGTACGGATAAAACGATTGAAGCGTTTCAGGAAAATGGACAAAATCAGGCAGCTCTTCGTAAATGCCGCGGAACCGGTCGGCATCGCCTCCGATGTCCGTTCTCGCTTCGTCCAGCTTATTCAAGCACAAGTATTGATCCGGCGATTTGGCAAGCCGCGCATCAATCTGCAAATTCAAATGCCTGGACAGCTTCGCGATATCGCCTTCCGGCTTCACCAGCTGCTCGATAAGCGATTCATCCGCACATGCGATAATCGCAGGTTTTCTCGTATAACGGGCATACGCAATCGCATACAGCAAATAAACAAACGTTTTGCCCGTTCCTACGCCCGCTTCGGCAAAAATCGTTTGTTTATCCTGATACGCCCGCTCCAGCTGAAACGCCATATAAATTTGTTCGTCCCGCGTTTCAAAGCCGGCTTCCGGCAAAATATCGTAAAACACATCGGCAATCCAATCGCTTGCCTGCTTCATAAACGGCTGTGAATGATCGTAATCAAAAGGATAAGAAGTCAATCGTAACGGCGCCTCCAACACAAAGAAGATTTCAAAACAAACCCAATCCCTTTATTATACCGTAAAACAACAGCAGCTTAAAGGCGTTATCGTTTCCGATATGACTATTTTTATCGGCATTTTGGATGCTCCTTAAACATCTTGTTGTCTGAGCATCACAAATACTTCATTAATGGTTCTCCCACTTGAACAATAAGACCGCAAGCGCACCGAATGCGGCAGCCATTCCGGCCAATACCCCCCAATTCAGGCCGTAATCAAACATCGACGAACCTGTCCAAACCCCTTGCGCAAGCTCCACGTAATAGGTCATCGGAATAAAATCGCTGATAGCCTTCAGCACACTTGGCATATAGTCAATCGGGTACGAAATGCCGGACAGGAACAGCATCGGGAAGAAGATCGCCATCGCAAGTCCGCTCGCCGCCCCCGGCGTACGGGTAAGCCCGGACAAAGCGAATCCAAGGCTGAAAAATCCGATGCTTCCGAACACAATGGCCAGCAGCAGTTGCCATACCCCGCTTGCCGTTACGTCAATATTCCACATCAGCTTGGCTATAATGACGACCTCGATTCCCCCGGTTACCGCGAACAGCAGTCCTTGCACCGCATGGGACAGCAGCACTGCCATCCGTTTAACTGGCGTCACGCGGAAACGCCGGAGGATGCCGCTTTCGCGGTACTGGATCATATTAATATTTAACGTAAATACCGATACGGACATGACATTCATGACGCATAATGCCGGGACGTAATCATCAATATACCGTTTGCCTTCCTGAAGCCCTTCCTGGCTGCCAAACAAGGAACCGAATAAAATCAGCATAAGAACGGGATATACCAATATCCAAAATATAGTCATCCAATCGCGAAAATAAAGGCGTAAATCAAAGGCAATAAGCCGCAAATAAGCGTTCATTAAGCGAGCCTCCCTTCCAGCCGGGTCATTTCGTTAAAGACATCGTCCATCGACGCCTGTTCAATTTGAAGCCCTTTTACGATCCATCCCTGTTCGTCCGCCAGCCTGAACAATTGCTGCAAGGTCTGATCCATATCGGCTGTTTCCAATACCGTTATGCCCGGTCCGGCCTCTACTCCCAGCACGCCGTCAAGCTTCTCCAGCTCTTCCTTGCCGAGCTGCCCTTCGTGACGGAAACGAAGTTTCCTTGGCGCATTCACCTGCTGCTTCAGCCGTTCCGGCGTATCTACCGCCATTACGGTGCCGTTTGCAATAATCGCCACCCGGTCACACAACGCTTCTGCTTCTTCCATATAATGCGTGGTGACGACGACCGTTCTTCCTTCGCTGCTCATGCTTTGTATCATGCTCCACATTTCACGGCGGGCAGACGGGTCTAATCCCATGCTCGGTTCATCCAAAAATACGATCTCCGGATCATTAATCAGTGCAAGTGCCAGCGCCACCCGCTGCTTCCAGCCGCCCGAAAGCGACTTGTACAAAGCGTGCTCCTTGCCATCCAGCCCAAATGCCCTTTTGACAGCCGGCAAATCCGCATTCCTTGTATAAAAAGAACTAAACAAACGAAGCAGTTCTCCTACTTTCGCTTTTGGAGGGATAGCGGTTGCTTGAAACAATACGCCGATCCGCTCCTTAATTGCCGCTGCATGGTCCGCTATATCCATGCCCAGCACCCGAATGGAGCCGCTGTCCGCTTTGCGCAACCCTTCCGCCATCTCGATCAAAGTAGTTTTGCCGGCCCCGTTTGGGCCAACAATGCCAAATATTTCACCTTTTCCGATTTGAAGCGATATGCCGTTTACAGCTGTTTTCGCACCATACCGTTTTATCACTTTATCCATACGGATAACGGTTTCCATAACCAGCCTCCTTTCATTCTCGTTAAAAGGGTACGACACACTTCCATTACTGTCAAATTTTAGTGTGAAACGGTAAACTGTTTTTCTTTTTCATAGTATTTCCGTTGTATTAGTGGAGCTTTTGGTAATAGCCGAATGCTGTTAAAATGAAACAATTGCTGTCTGAACAACAGGGGGATAACATCGTGGCAAGATGGGGACAAAAGCGGCTTCTATTTGATCAGTGGCCCAAACATGTACGGCTATTTTTAATCTCGAATCTTCTTTATCAAATTGGCAGCGGGATGTTCTCCGTGCTCTACAATCTATACATACAGGAGCTTGGTTATGGCGGGGGATGAACGGGAAACTGATCAGCCTGCAATCGCTGGCGACTGCTGTCTGTTTCATCCCGATCGGCTTTATGGGCGACCGGTTCAGCCGCCAAAAACTGCTCGCCGCCGGAGCCGCCTTCAGCGGTATCGTGTTTGCCGGACGGTCGTTCCTGGAAGCGGAAGGCGGGCTTTTGGCGCTGGCCGTCTTGTCCGGCTTATTCGCTTCCATCTTTCAAGTATTGGCGATTCCGTTTCTCGCCGAAAATACAAGCAAAGCGATGCGCCTCAAGCTGTTCAGCTTTTATTCGGCGCTCACGCTGGCTGCGCAGGTGCTTGGCAGCATGGGCGGGGGCGTCCTTGCAGACGGCCTGCAGGGGCTTGGGTTACACCGGACTGCCAGCCTGCAGGCTGTGCTTCTGCTTGGCAGCATAGCTACGCTGGCTGCCTTTATCCCGCTGCTGTTTCTGCGAGATAGCAAACCGGCATCGCAGCCGGTGCAGCCTCCGGCCGAAGCCGAAGCTGCGCCGGCCGCTGTCCGCTCGGCGGGATGTTCCGATTATTTGTTCATCGCCAAGTTTGTTGCGATTCAGCTGCTGATCGGTTTTGGTTCGGGGCTTGTGGTTCCCTATTTGAACTTGTATTTCACCAACCGGTTTTCCGTGTCGCTCAGCGGGATGAGCTTGCTCCTTTCACTCGGGCAGCTGATGACCATTGCTTCCATGCTGATGGGGCCGAGGCTTGTCGCCAAGGTTGGCAACATTAAAGCGATTGTCATCTTCCAGGTGCTGTCGCTGCCGTTTCTGCTGCTGACCGGCTTTACTCATCTGCTGCTTGTTGCTTCGATCAGCTTTTTGTTCCGGCAAGCGCTGATGAACTCCGCCAACCCGATCCAGTCCGCCGTCCTGATAGACCGGGTATCGGACAACAAACGCGGTATCGCCAATTCCTGCATGCAAACCGCGTTTATGTTAGGCTGGGCGACGATGGGGCCCGTGCAGTCCTGGCTGATCGACAAGTACGGTTATTATTGGGGATATGCCGTCACCTTCAGCATTACCGGCCTTCTGTATGTGACGGCTTCCATGCTGTTCTGGCTGCTGTTCCGCGAGCGGCGTGCACAGGCCATTGCGGCGGGCGCCGTTCGCGGATAACGGTAGCAGCAGTTGGACAGGACGATATCCGGCCTGTCCGGTTGCCGCTCATTCCACATGCACTCCTGAACAGCAAACCAAAAGCCGGCAGATCTCTGCCGGCTTTTGGTTGTTCATCGCTTACCAGTTCATCCGCTCGCGAAGCGCGGTAATATGCCGGATGTGGTGATTGCCGTGCCACGCGTACAATCCGGCAGCGTAATCCAGCCTCGTAAGCCCGTTTACCGGGTGTGCGAACGCTTTTCCCCATTGTTCGGCCGTTAAGGAATGCAGCAGCACTTCCCAGCGGGCATGAAGCTGCTCAAACAATACGAGCGACACTTCCGCCGGCATCGTTCTGCCGTCCTCCAGCTCCGCCCACAGCTGCTCCTCATAAGTTTTGATAACCGGCGTATCTTCGGTCAATGCCAGCTTGAACCGGATATAGCAGTTCATATGGCTGTCCGCCAAATGATGCACAACCTGGCGTATGGTCCAGCCTCCGTCCCGGTAAGGCGTATCCAATTGCTCTTCATTTAATCCGGCAACCGCTTCCCTCAGCTTCGCAGGTTGTCCGGCAATCACCCGGATCCACTCCTGCAGCTGCTCGCCGCTTATATCCCCTTTATGCTCAAATGTGCCAATCGGGTATCTTACATCCACAGGTCAGCTCTCCTTTGCTTCTTTTATTTTAGAATTGCGCCAGTTGTTAATTCTAGGAATCTATTAGCAAATCCTTCATAGACTAGAGTCAAGCAGGTAAAAAGAAGAAGGAGCGTGGCCCAACATGAATACGTCTTCCGACTTGACCCTATGGATGACTGAGTTTTTGAGAAGCACGGACCAGCATAAAAAGCTGTTGATTCAAGAAGCCCGGTCGCTTGCAGACGCCGTACTGCTTGACAGCATTCGCTTTCATCTTGCTTTGCGGGACAAGCTTCATCTGCTGCAGACCTCCGGCAATGAGCCCTATAGCTCCATACACAATGCACAGGCCAGCTGAGCCGCTTGTCCGTTAACAGGCTCGAGCTGCCGTTATGCCGGATATGACTTGTCCTTTCATTTCAGAACCTGTACAATATGTAGGCTCCATTACATCTAGGAAGGACAATGAACTAAAAATGAAAGCTTCTCCCCGATTAACCCGATTATACCTTTAATTGTAGGTATGGTTGCCATCTCCTTTGCGCCCATACTGGTCCGGTATTCTGACGCGCCCGTCTCGGTGCAAGGAATGTACCGCATGTTGTTTACGTTTTTGCTGATGCTGCCTTTCAGCCGGAAGCAGCTGCCTGCCGTTCGCAACGTTTCCGTAAAAAACTGGCTGCTGCTCGTACTGGCAGGGCTGTTCCTCGGCTTGCATTTCCTGCTGTGGATGGCATCGCTAAACTATACATCGATCGCAAGCTCTACCATTATTTTATCGCTGGAGCCCGTCCTCGTGATGGCCGGTGCTTATTTTATCTACAAAGACCGTTCCAGCCGCAAGGCCGTGCTCGGCATGCTGATCGCTTTGGTTGGCGCCGTCGGCATCGGCTTCGGCGATATTGGCTTGTCGCATCGCGCTTTTATGGGCGATTTCCTGTCCTTGCTTAGCGCGGTTGCCATTGCGGTTAATATGCTGATCGCCAAAAAAATTATGGAACAAGTGCCTGCTTATTTGTACAGCTGGGTCGTGTTCGGCATCACCTTTTGTTTCTTTGCCGGCTACAATCTGGTGCAAGGCATTCCGTTTGGCGGCTATCCGTCCAAAGATTGGGTATTGTTCCTGCTGCTCGCCATTGTGCCAACCGTATTTGGCCACTTGATATTCAACTGGCTGCTGACTTATGTAAAAGCGGCAACCGTCTCGATGAGCGTACTTGCCGAGCCGGTCGGGTCAAGCATCCTTGCGATATTCCTGTTTGGCGAAATGATCAGCTCCTTCCAGCTCGCCGGCGGCGCGCTTATTATTATCGGTCTGCTGCTCTATTTGCGGTCCGAACAGTCGGAAGCCAAAGAAAAGACGGAAAGCGATGTACACAGAGCGGATTCGCCGTTAGCTTCTTAAATTTACCGTGATAAAGCAGGAGCATTTCTTGGCAAGAAGAAATGCTTCTTTTTTATGTCTCAAATGGAAAAGGATACGCACCTAATAAATCATGCAAAACAATATTATTTTATTGAATAACGATAAATATTTTGTTAAAATCAAATTGCCATTAAACAAGTGAGGTGTCTTCATGAACATGAAGCGAGGTTCAACCGTTTTCTTAAAGGCTATGATTATTGCGGCTGGCATACCCGTGCTTGCTTTGTGTATATTTGCAGTGCCCCCTATAGCGAATTTTGCAGCAAACGCATATCCGGATTTTGCCCCCTGAGATATCTTGTTTTCATCGTGATGGATGGAGCGGCAGTGCCTTTTTATATTGCCCTCTACCAGGCTTTTAATCTTTTACGGTACATTGATGTGAACAGCGCGTTCTCGGGGCTATCTGTAAAAGCGCTAAACATCATTAAGCGCTGCGCCATCGCAATTAGCGGATTGTATCTCGCAGGTTTGCCGCTCTTCCGTTTTATAGCGAAAAAAGTGGACCCTCCTGTTGGATTCATGGGACTTATCATCATGTTCTGTTCGTTGGTGATCGCTGTTTTTGCTGCTCTACTCCAGCGCCTTCTCCAAGAAGCGATTCATATTCAATCAGAAAATGATTTAACGGTCTGAGTGCAGGACATGACAGCTATACTATACAAACAGATCAAACAAGCGCCATCCTTGCCCGCCATGCTGCGGAATAAAAGGATGGCGCTTGTCTGATTATGCAGATTAACCCCTTCGGATCATGGAGTCCAATTGTCCGCTCCGAGGCTGCTGCTTATCAAGCCGCTTGATTTGACATCCTCTGGTTATTCATATATCTTAATTATCAAGTATCTTGATTATCAAGTTAATTTAGGAGGACTTTGAATTGTCAAGCAATCGGCCGGAACAACCTACGGCAAGCCAAGAAAACCTTACGAAACAGATGCGTGGACTAGGGACTAGAACGGTTCTTTACCAGCAAACGGTAGCCGCTTCCTTGGGGCTGTATAACCATGATTTTTTATCCATCGACATATTGCACGAAAAAGGCCCCGTCACCGCCGGCGAGCTATCCCGACTAACCGGGCTTACAACAGGCAGTGTAACTTCGTTAATAGACCGGCTCGAAAAAAACGGTTTTGTACGCAGGCAGCCCGATCCCCATGACCGCCGGAAAGTGATCATCGTTCCGATCTATGAGGATAAGGAAGAAATCAGCCGCACGTACATGTCGCTCCACGCGGCAATGGTCAAACTAGCCACCTCGTATTCGGATGAAGAGCTTGCGCTTATTACGCAATTTTTATCCCGGGCTAGCAGCGTCCTAGAGGAACAAATTCGCGCTCTTCACGCCGATACGAAAAAAACTTCAAATGACAAAGGATGAGTTTGATGGCTGTATTATTGATCTATGCTACGAAAACTGGCGCAACGGCGCAATGCATTAAGGTGCTGGCAGAAGAAATTCCGGATTGCGCGATATGCGATATTCAATCGGACAAGCCTTCTATCGGGGATTTCGATTCCATTATTTTGGGCGCGGGGGTTCGGGACGGTAAAATATATAAGCCGATTCGCGACTTCATCAAAAAAAACCATGCCGAGCTGCTTCTAAAAAAAATGGGCTACTTTATTTGCAATGAGAAGGCTAAGGAGACCGGCGAAATCATCACGCGGAACATTCCCGCCGATCTCAAGGAAGCCGCTGTCTGCATCGAATCGTTTGGCGGGTATAAAGCTTATGCGGCGCCAAAAGAAGGTACAGATCCACTGAAAGGTATTTTCGTGGATCGAATAAAAGCGTTCTCCTCGCATTTCGCGAAACAATAGCCCTAAGATTGGGCTGGATCAGCCCAGTGTGCCAGTCCTCTCCATCTCATGTGACGTCCGACAAGCAAAGCCGTTCCCAGGAAGGAACGGCTTTGCTTGTCGACGCGGATTAGCATTGGCTTTCGCCTATTTGAATAGAGACTTAATTTGACGACGACAATTCAATCCGGATACTGCCGCTGTCGGTACGCACCTTAACGACTTCTCCGGATGTGCCGACAGGTTCCGGGTTATGAATGGAGCCGGAATCGGACTTCAAATCGTAAGTGCCGCCGTACGATGCCGGCAATTCGATTTTGACGCTGCCGGAATCGCTTCTCACATTGGCGCCAGCGCCGTCGTCCTTCACCATCCGGATGGAGCCGGAATCCGATTTCACATCCGCCGCACCGTTCAGATGATCCAGCGTAATGCTGCCCGAATCGGAGGAAGCCGTCACCGCCGCATGTACATTTCCTGCGCTAATGCTGCCGGAATCGGACTTGAACGATACGGTGTTGCCTTCAAAACCATCCAGCTTGATGCTGCCCGAATCAGCCTTCAGCGACAGCGTCTGGCCTTTAAACCCATCCAGCGTAATGCTGCCCGAATCCGATTCAATCGTGCCGTTCAAAGCGGCTCCCCCGCTACGCGAACCGAACCGGAATCACTGACCAGCTTGAGCGTTTCAAGCGATTGCATCGCTTCGTCAGTCAGCGACACCGTCATGATCTGCTTATCGTTGAAACCGGAGAAGTCAAACAGCCCAAAATGCCATTTTTCTTTCAGACGCAAGTTAAGCCGTCCATTTTCCACTTTAGCCGCATTAATCTGATCAATGATCTCCTGTTTTGCCTTTCCTGCCAGGTGTATGGAATTGCTTCCGTCCGTGCTTTTCACGAAGTCCACTTGAAGGCCCAGGCTGTCCGTGGCAACTGCAAGCTCTTGAAGATTACCGTCAAAACGCAGCGTATGATCGTATTCCTTGCTTTTCGTTCCGCCAAACTGGTTTTGCAGCAGCGCTACCACACCAATTAATACCAGAATCACCCCAACAACCCATCTCAATTTCATTATGTCTTCCTTCCTCTCTGTACCTCATTACCCGTCGTAATTGTTCTTGAGTCTTAGTTTACGCCATACGCATCCCCTCACCAACCTTCCGGGGGATGGTTCCAAACCCGACTTTGGTCGGAGCTTTGCTTCGGCAGAGGGATGAACAAGAGGAACCGCTGCTGGCAAATAAAAACAATCAAACCGCTGAACCTTATCAGCGGTTTGATTTCTGCCTGCTTTTTAAGATTGCTGCAGCTTCGTTACCGATGCGTTAACAGCATCTACCATGTTATCCGTATAAGCGCGGAACAAGCCCAGCCGCCAGAAAGCAGCGCCTTTCAGATTGTAACGCTTCACGAGCCCCAGCTTATCATCAATGGATTGAGGCGTTTCGCTCGCCATGTTAATGCCGAGCAGCAGCTTATCTTTCGGTACGCCTGCAGCGATGGTTTGCTCAATGCCCTGCTGCACTTTGCTGTTCGGCTCCAGCACTTGCTGCGACGTGCCGGCCGGATTATACTGATAAGCCATAATGATCAAATCATCCGCGATGCCCGCCAGCGTCTTATGATCGTATCCTTTATAATTGCTGTTGGGAGGCGGTACGGCAAGCGATAACGACGTATCATCCGGCAGCGCAAGCCGTAGCTGCTTCGCATATTCGTTCAGCAAGGATGCCTGCTCATCCTTGTCCAGCTTAAAACCAAGTCCTTCGAAATCAAGCACTACGCCGCCGAACCCTTTATCTTCTACTGCAGCTGCAATGCCGTCAATGGATTCCTGACGGAGCTGGACGCTGCTCAGCATAGTGGTCAGCTCCTGATGGCCGTCACCGGAATAGACCATCAAATACGGCTGGACACCGCCCGTTTCCGCATCGGCAATGATCGACTCCGGCGTTATCGTCCCGGATGCAGCCGGCAAGTTGTATTCTGAGCCTTGCATTGTAAAATGCCCCTGCTCATCAATTCTGCTCCAGCCGAACGCTACGGAATTCATCGCCGGGATCAAATCCCGCTCCTGAAATGAGGAAATTGCATAAAATGCGCGCAAATAAACTGGTTTGGCAGGCGATACGATGGTGACGGTTTTGGTCTCCTGCGTCCACCCTACCTTCGCGCCAAATTGCGTACTGAAGAAGCTAAGCGGAATCAGCACCCGGTTTGCAGTCATTCTTGGGGCGGCAGGCAGCTTTACGCTTGCGCCGTTCACCGTCGCGGCAGCGTTTCCGACCTGCAGCGCTACGCTAACCGGCTGTCCGCCCTTTTGGCCTGTGGCGCTTACCGTTTGTGTCGCATTATCCCAGCTTAAGCTAATCCCTAACGCCTCCCCAATCGCACGGAAAGGAACAAATGTGACGCCATTGTCCAGCACAGGCGGAGCGTCAAACGCAAGCGGCACATCATCAAGCAAAATGGTAACGGCTGGCTGGCCTTCCGCAAACACTTTTCCTCCCGCAACCGGCAGCGGGCTAAACAGCGTGAAAGCCAGTGCCGTTACGGCTGCTTTTTTTCTCCAATGTTTCATTTCTATTAATCTCCTATTTTTGAAATAGTTATTTTAACCCATTTCACACAAAAATATGAATCAGGGTCTGCTCTAGTATAGCAAATTTTGATAGATAACACCAAATTGGTAGAGTCATGGCACAGGAACAGGGCTTTTCCTTCCGAAAAAATAAATTGTAAAAATTGACAACCAATAAACGAACTGCTACCATCTGAACGTAAAAACGTGATCAGGAGAATGAACCATGGATGGGAAAGGAGCTTACTGCGGATGGATATGACCGCTTTGCTTTTACTGGCGTTTGGCGCACTTGGCATCATTAGCAGCAATTCGGCAGTTGCCATTGCAGCGCTTGTGCTGGTTTTGCTTCGTGTGACGAAGCTTCAGCAAGTATTTCCCTGGCTCGAAAAAAACGGCCTGACGATCGGGATCATTGTGCTGACCATTGGCATCATGGCTCCGCTGGCAAGCGGCAAATATAACTGGCATACGCTTGGCGGGCTTTTTTTGCATTGGAAATCGCTGCTGGCCATTGCAGTTGGCATCGGCGTTGCTTATTTAGGCGGGCGCGGCGCTTCTTATATGAGCGGGGAGCCGACGATTGTAGCGGGGTTGTTGCTCGGCACAGTGATCGGCGTTGCTTTTTTCAAAGGAGTGCCGGTTGGCCCGCTGATCGCTGCGGGAATTTTATCTGTGCTCGTTGGCAAAACCTGACTGCACGCTTAAGGAGCAGAGGCCAAACTATCGGTCCTCCTGTCCGAAAAAGCCATGCGGCGCAAGCTGCCAGATCATTACAGAATGAAAGTTGTCGGGTAAATCGCCGGGCAGGTACACATTCGCGGAAATATATAAAAAGCGGGAACCCCTGCACGGATTCCCGCTTTCCTGACGGCTGCACGCTTGCAGCCTTTTTTTGTATGCCTTGTCGCTGCTATCACATAACGGCGTCTGTAAGCTGTAACTTCTTGTATATGACAGAGCTGGTCAATTCGTTCAGCCTTCAGGCTGTTCCGCCGGTCTGACAGTCAACGCGCTATGCATGCCGGAGTAAATTCCTTGCTGCTCCATCAGTTCGCCATGCGTACCGCGTTCGGCAATTTGCCCGTGCTGCAGCACGAGAATCTGATCGGAATTGCGGATCGTTGACAGCCGATGCGCAATAACAAAGCTGGTCCGGTCTTTCATCATTTCAAGCATGGCGGCTTGAATACGCAGTTCGGTGCGCGTATCAATGCTGCTGGTCGCCTCGTCTAGAATGAGGATGGAAGGATTAGCAAGCATCGCTCTTGCAATCGCAAGCAGCTGGCGTTCGCCTTGGCTTAAATTGCCGCCATTTTCAGTCAGCTCCGTATCATATTGCTGCGGAAGGCGCCGGATAAATCCGTCCGCTCCCGCCATCCTGGCTGCAGCGCGAATCTCCTCGTCGGCAGCGTCAGGTTTGCCGTATTTCATATTATCCTTGATCGTGCCGGAAAATAAATACGTATCCTGCAGCACGATGCCGAACGTCCGCCGCAAGCTGTCTCTTGTGTAATCACGAATGTCCCGGCCGTCAATCGTTATGCTGCCGCCGGTTATTTCATAGAAACGGGCCAGCAGGTTGACGATGGTCGTTTTGCCGGCACCGGTCTGACCAACGAGCGCCGTACTTGTTCCAGCGTCCGCCGTGAACGAAATGCCTTTAATAATCGGCATATCCTTGCGGTAGCCGAACTGCACGTCATGAAATTCAACAAGCCCCTTTGGCTGGAGAAGCTCGACAGCATCCGGCGCGTCCGGTTCCTCCTCCTGCTCATCCAACACTTCAAATACACGCTCCGCCCCCGCAATACCGGATTGCAGCACGTTGTATACGTTGGCCAAATCGTTCAAAGGCCGGACAAACTGTCGCGAGTAACTGAGAAAGCTGGCAATGACGCCAACGGTTATGTTGCCTTTTACAGCCAGCACGCCGCCTACAATCGCTACGGATGCAAAACCGATGTTGTTAATGACGGCGAGCAGCGGCATCATAAAGCCGGACCAGATTTGCGCTTTAATGCTCGTTTGGCGCAGCTCTTCATTGGCCCGGGTAAAATCATTAACCGCCGTCTCTTCATAATTAAATGCTTTTACGATCAAAAATCCGGAAATTGTTTCTTCAATTTGCCCGTTTAAGCGGCCCAGATAAGCTTGCTGGCTTTTGAACAGCTTGCTGGTCCGTTTCGTTACCGTTCTGGCGAGCATGTACACTAACGGTACGGTAATGAGACATGCCAAAGTCAAAAGCGGGCTTAATACAAGCATCATTACCAAAGAGCCGACCAGCGCAATCGACCCTGCCATCAGCTGCGCCGTAGTTTGGGTTACCGAGGTGCTGATATTGTCGATATCGTTGGACAAGCGGCTCATCAGCTCGCCATGGCGCCGTGTATCAAAATAAACAAGCGGCAACTTCTGTAGCTTGGCAAACAGCGTTCTGCGCAAAGATGCCACAACCCGCTGCGAGATGCCTGCCATAAACCAGCCCTGCAAAAAGGTAAACGAAGCGTCCATTAAATACGCTGCAATAAGAGCGATGATAACCGTATGCAGCAGTGAGAATTGGACTTGCCCTTCGCCTCCGGTCATTGCATCCACACCGCGGCCGATTAAATAAGGGCCAATCAATCCGATTGCAGCGCCGACCAAAATAAAAGCAAAAACAAAGGAAAGCCGTTTCCGTTCCGGACCGACAAAGCTCCATAGCCGCAGCATTGTCTGCTTGAAATTTTTAGGTTTCTGCACCGGCCTGCCTCTACCTGCGCCGCCGCGGTTCGGTCCCAGGCCAATCATTGGCTGCTGCGGTTCCCCGCCCTGCTGCTCTCTGCGTTCATTAGGCATGGCTGGTCACCTCCGTTCCCATTTGCGAACGATAAATTTCCTGATAGACGGCGCAATTCTCCATTAGCTGCGCATGCGTACCCATTCCGGCAATTTGCCCGTCATCCAGAACGATAATGTTATCGGCGCCCATGACGGACGTGATCCGTTGTGCGATCAGAATGCAAGTAAGCCCGCTGGCGTATTGCGCAATTGACTGCTTAATCTCTTCCTCTGTTTTACTGTCCAGCGCGCTGGTACTGTCGTCTAAGATAAGAATGTCCGGTTTGCGGACAAGCGCCCGCGCAATGGATATACGCTGTTTTTGCCCCCCGGAAAAATTGACGCCGCCTTGCCCGATCATCGCTTCATATTGCTCCGGCAGCTCGGATATGAACCCGTGCGCAGACGCCATCTCGGCGGCCTGCTTCACTTCCTCCAGCGTTGCGTCCGGATTGCCCATCCGGATATTTTCGAGCACCGTGCCCGTAAACAGCAGCGCCTGCTGCGGCACGATGGCAATTTTGTCGCGCAGCTCGCGCGGCGACCGCTCGCGCACATCGATCCCATCGACCAGTACGCTGCCCGAAGTCACATCGTAGAAGCGCGGAATGAGCTTGACCAGGCTGCTTTTACCCGAACCTGTCGAGCCGATAATCGCCAGCGTTTCGCCTGGTTTGCACGTAAAGCTGATCGATTTCAGCACCGGCTCGCTGTCTTCGCCGCCGTACGAGAAGCTTACATCCTTAAATTCCAATGCGCCGGCCGTAACAGCCGGCCGTTTTGCCTGGCTGCCGGAATCCGGCATGATGTTAGTTTCCTTCAACACTTCACCGATCCGCCCGGCTGAAGCTTTAGCCCGCACGAACATGTTAATAATCATCGTCATCGTGGTAAGCGAGAACAGAATTTGAGTCATATAATTGACGAAAGCGATAATATGCCCCACCGGAATATGCCCGCTGTTTACCCGGTCGCCGCCAATCCAAATGACCGCAACAATGCCGAGGTTCATCGCCAGAGATACGCCGGGACTGAACACCGCCATCATTCGCTGAGCGAAGATGGACCTTTTCTCAAATTGACTATTAATGCCATTAAATTTATCCTGCTCATAATCAAAGCGGTTAAAAGCTTTTACAACCCTAACCCCGGACAAATATTCCCGCATCACGCTGTTTAATCCGTCCAGCGCCTGCTGCACCTTAATAAATAAAGGGAAACCGACTCTCATGTTCAGAAAAATTAACAAGCCGACAACCGGAATAACCGCCAGCAGTATCGCCGATAAATACGGGTTAAGCCGAAACGCCATAATGATGCTGCCGATACATAATACCGGCGCTTTTACAAAAATGCGCATCATGCCGTTAATGAAGTTCTGAACCTGCGTTACGTCATTGGTCATCCGGGTCACAAGCGACGCTTTATCAAACCGGTCGATATTTTTGACGCTTAACGTCTGCACCTTCTCGAATAAATCCTGGCGCAGCTCGGCGCCGAAGTTTTGGGATACCCAGCTGGACACCACATTGCGTCCGGCTGCGCACACCGCTCCGCCTGCCGTAATAAGCAGCATAATGCCGCCCAGCTGCAGCACGGTGTCCATCGCTTTTTGCGCCACGCCTTCGTCCACAATCCGGGCCATCAAGGTTGGCTGCAGCAGGTCAACAAATGCTTCGCCTGTTACCAGCAATACGGATACGATAAAAAGCAATCCGTATTTTCGTATATATTTGGATATGTAGTTCAAATCAGTCACCTTCCAGCCAGCAGCATTCCCCAATGTTTTTCTATAGCTGTAGAAAAAACAAACTGTCTTTTGCGCCTGAAGAGCGCAAAAGACAGTTTTCTATCCCATTGCCCCTACCCCGTATAATGCCGGTTAATTCGAAGCACCTGCAGGTTTCGCTTCATAACCGGTAATTTGCAGCGGCTCCTGCATGCCGACATTGGCGGTTATGACAAGGGAAAGTTTTTCCCCTTCAAAACGGGCAGCAACGGACCGCCTCATCGGAGTAGTCAAGAGACAGGTATGAATGTGCAGTGTGCCCCCATTATCCCATCCGCCAATTGCAGCGATTGATTCCTGCTCGTAGCTGCCCGATGTCCATCCATCTGCCCGGACAGTAATCCGATGCTCGCCGGCTGCTGTTTCAGCCAAAAACGTCATGGCCCCTTCGCCTGCCGGTTCTATCCTGACAGCTGTCCAGCCGAATTCGTTGGCCTCCAGCGCAAAACGGCGCTCTCCGGCCAAATGATCAGGCAGTCCGGCATTATTGAATCCGCTTGGGCGCAAGCTCAGTGCTTGAATCGCTGAACGCAGTTCTTGCTGCGCAGCCTCGTCTGCCTCAAGCGGAACGGCTGCCATCGCTGGAACGAGATGTTTCCATATCGTCTCGTAGACCGGGCGTTCATCAAGGGTAGCGGAGGTCAACGCAACAATAGCGTTATGTTCCGGGAGCACCAAGCAAAGCTGATTAAACATGCCGGTGAACCGGTATGCGCCATCCCGATAGCAGCACCAAAGCTGATAGCCGTACCCGCTGTTCCAGTCGTTGTCCGGCTCGTCACCGTTGGAGATTTGTTTGCCGGACGCTTCCGCCAGCCATTCCTCCGAAACGATTCTTTCGCCTTCCCATACGCCTTTCTGCAAATACAGCTGCCCAAGCTTGGCGATATCTTCGGTCAAAAGGCGAAGCCCGTACCCGCCGGGAATTGTACCATCCGGATTCGTATCCCACAGCTCGCCGTTAATGCCAAGCGGCGCGAACAGGCGCGGCTTCAAATACTGCTGCAGGGTTTGTCCGGATGCCCGCTCCACGATAAGCGACAGCAGATTGGAAGCGGCATTATGATAAGCGAACCGGGTGCCGGGCTCGTATGTACTTGGCTTATTCAAAAATTCCGCAATCCAGCTGCCATCCGGCGTCGGCATCGTATCTTCCGCATGGCCGGTTCCCATGACAAGCAAATCCCGGATACGCAGCGGCTGTCCGTGCCTGGAATTCTGCCCGTTCGCCAGCTCCGGGAAATAAGCGATGACGCTGTCGTTTACATTCAGCAGCCCTTCATCGGAAGCGATGCCGACGGCTGTGGACGTAAACGTCTTGGTCAGCGAAAATAACATATGCGGCAGCTCGGAGCGGTAAGGCTCCCACCAGCCTTCGCTTACTACATACCCGTTTCGGACGATCATAAAGCTGTGAAGCTCCAGACTCTGCTCTTGAACCGATTGCAAAAATGCAGTAATGGCAGCCGATGCTAGCCCTTGTTCCTCCGGTGTGCTGCGCGGAAATTTATCCATCGTAAATTCCTCCCTATACCGGTTTACATGATGGTTTCTCCTGCTGCTTGACATGGCGAATCTGCTGGATTAGCGGGCCGAATGCCGGCTTACAGCGTGGAAATGCCCTTCTCGCTGCCTACGATTACACGGCTGGCCATCCGGATAAACAAACCGTTGTCAACTACGCCCGGAATAGCGTTCAGCTCATCATGCAAGCCCGCAGGATCGCTGATCGAGCCAAACGAGCAGTCTGCCGTATAGTTGCCGTTGTCCGTCTTGAATAAAGAACCGTCTTCCGTAAGACGGAGTTTCGGTTCACAGCCCAGCTTCGCCAGTTTTTTGAGTGTCAGCTCCACGGCAAAAGGCACCACTTCTACAGGCAGCGGGAATTTGCCAAGACGGTCAACCACCTTAGACTCGTCCACAATAATAATAAGCTGCCTGCTGCTTGCCGCTACGATTTTTTCCCGCAGCAATGCACCGCCGCCGCCTTTGATCAGGTTCATCTGGCTGTCCGTTTCATCCGCCCCGTCAATCGTTATGTCAATGACGTCAACTTCATGAAAAGGAACGATCGGAATGCCAAGCTCGCGTGCCAGCTTATCCGAAGCTTCCGAAGTCGCTACCGCGCGAATGGAAAGCCCTTCCTTCATCCGGTCTGCAATGCCATGAATTGCCCAGTAAGCGGTCGAACCGGTGCCAAGGCCAACCGTCATGCCGTTTTCAATGAGTTCAACGGCTTTGTCAGCCGCCAATTTTTTCAAGTTCATCTTCTTATGTTGCCTCCTTCATCTTGCGTCAAGCATTAGGGCTGCCTTGCGGCTGCCACATCCAAGTATAAACCGACCGGCTTCATTTTGTCTCTTCATTTCCCAGCATTTTCCGAAAGTTTGACGGAATACGCAATTCCCCTTCGAAAACTTGCCTTATAACAGCCGGCTGGGCCAAAAAACAAGCGATTTGCGGTCTGCCTCTGCGCCAAGCGCTCGAAGCTGCTCCCCTGCCGGCGTCTCTGTAACGGGAACGCCGTTCCAGCTGTCGATTACCAGCTTTTTCATTTGCTGCAGCCGCATCATCCGCCCCAACAATGCCGTTAGCTGCTGCAGCGCTTCGCCGCTTGCGGGGACGTCAGGCCGGTTTCCGTCCATAGTAAATATGCGCTTCCCATTATTTTCTATCCAATAGCTCCAGCGGCCTTCCTGCAAAATGATGTAATTGCCCGGCTTGCGGGCAAAGGTGCAGTCCTCTGCTTCCGGCCAATCGGCAAGCAGGCCAAACGGGTTAGCCGGATCTGCAGCGGACAATAACGTCGTCTGCCCGCCGCTTTCTTCTGCAGCTTCCTTCATGGCCCGAGCAAGCTCCGGTGTTGTAAACTGCATGCCGGCCTGTCCTTCCATAAAACGCCCGCGCGTAACTGTTCCCCACTCCTCCAGCCTGCGAAGCAGCGGTACGAGCTGTTCCCAGCTAAAAGGCGTCAGCTGTGCAGCGAGCTCTTTTGTCACAATGCCGTAAGTTTGCAGCAAATGCTTCAGCCATAACAAAGCGCTTGATTCCGGTGTGCCGGACGCGCCGGATGCTCCAGGGCCGCTTGCTCCGTCCCTTATGCCGGACGGGCCGGACGGTACTGCGGGACTTAAGCCGCCAGCTTTGCCGCTTGTGCCGTCCGTACCGGCCGGTCCGTCTTTACGCAGCGGCTCTCGTCCGCCATCCTGCTTCCCTTCCAAGCCGGGCACAAGCGAACCGGTCCAATACCAGCGGCCTTGACCGGAACCGCTTCGCGCCCATTCCTTCCCTTTTTTGCCTGTCCATAAACGGAGCGGAGCAAATTGGTCATTGGAAACGGCACCTTCCCACACCAGATCCATAAGCAGCGCCAACACATCGCTGGGAGCTTGGTCCATCTCGCGGCTGAGCTTGGTCAGGAAACTGGCGCCGCCTTCCTGCAGCAGCTTCAGTAGCTCGGGATGCGGACAATCGCGTGAGGCGGACGAGCGGATATAAGGCTCGTAGAGCAGCCTGTTATCAGCCAAAAAGAAGGCGACTTTCCCCTCTTTGTCTCCCGGCTGCTTCGCGCCTAGCCAGAGGATTTCTCCCGTCGCGCACAGCAAATCAAGATCAGCCGGCCGGTAATCCAGAACGCGGAAAGGCAAAATGACAGTCTCCCAAAGCGGCAGCGGCAGGAAGATGCCTTGCATTGTATCCAGCACAGCCCGCAGTCCGGCTTCTCCTTTCAGCTGCGTGCCCTGCAGCACATGCTGGTTCCGGGCGAACTGCGCGCACCAGCGAATGGGCGGGAGCGGCTCAGCGAGCTTGCGGGCTTCATTCATGGACAGCCGCACCATCCGTGCAGCCGCCTGCTTGCCTGTCCATATTCGTTCCTGCGGATCTGAGGCAAACGGCGCTTGTTCCACCAGTCCTTGCTCGCGCAGCCGGTCGGTGATGCGCCTCGACTGCTCCAATGAAAGCTGCGGATACCGTTCGCACAAGTCCACATCCGTATACGAAAGCCGATGCTCCGCGAACCGCGCCACAATAAAAGAGGCGGATGTCTCCTTTTCCGGAAACGAATGGTACACCTCCCGTTCATCCCCGCAAATCCATCTGGTTTCCGCCGCTGGCCCGCCTTCGCCCAATGGAATCGACACCGCTTCTCCTTCCGCTTCAAGCCGGCTCAGCCAATCGGCCGCTGCGGGGCCGGCAAGCCGGAGCGCTTCAGCCAGGCTCATATCGCCCCGCTGTTTCAGCAGCTTCAGCATATCGGCGGCAGCCTTGACCGGGAATGAGGCTGTTCCGATCCGCCTTTCTTCTTCCGCAAGCACCGATTCCGGCACAGCGCTCCTCAGCGCATCTTTGCCAAACAACTCGCCAGCCAGTTCTTTACTCACATTCATCAGCTGCATCTGCGTCGAAGGATCAAGACCGTCCCCTTCATAAATACGCGAATTCACATAATCGGCCAAAAACTGGGACGCTAGCGGAGAAGGATATTCCGTCTCCCGTATGATCACTTCCACTCGCCCGTCCTGTACAGCCTGCAACAGCTGTTTTAAATGCTCCGCATCAAGAAACTGGTGCAGGCTGTCATCCATAGCCGACTTTAAATACGGAAACTGTTCGGCGTAAGGCAAAGCGCCTTGCAGCAGTTCCTCGCTCCTCAGCCGCTGCTGCCACAGCGGCGTACGGGTGAAGCTGCACGACAGCAGCAGCGAGGTTTCCGCAATATGCCGGAAAGCTATAGCAAGCATCGGCGATCCCGCGATAGCTTCCGCGAGAAGCTCGTCGAGGTTAGCCGGGGTTACATGGCCGATTACCGAAAGCCAGGACACATCCCACTCCGGCAGCACAAATTCGATGCCGTTGTCTTTGGCGTTACCGTAAGCTTTGTACGGCAGCAGCTGCTCCATCTGGCGCTCAATGGCAAGCAGCCAGGTGCGGTTTACTCTTTTGCCGAACGTATTATGGACGATGACATGCGTCTGGTTCATCACATCTTTGTAATACTCCACAATCATTTTGCGGTCTGTCGGCATTTCGCTGAACCGTCTCTGGCTCCGCACAAGCGACAGCAGCGACTGCGCCGCCTGATCGTCCAGTCCGTATTCGCCGCCCAGCCAGTCATAGATCCCGCTAAGCTTCCGCTTGTCCTCCGCAAGCTCCTGCTGCTCCGCAGCAGCCCAGCCCTGCCCGGATGCAAGCGCCGGCTCTTGGCTGTCGTACGGCTCCAGCCGCCCGGACAGCTCCCGGTAAAAGGCTCCAATCCTAACGCCAAGCGCATAAGACCTTCCGATACCTTCATTCCGCCAAAACGGAATTTCACTAAACCGGTTGGCTGTTTCCGTAACGTATACGCGCTCCTTGTCAATACGGGTAATCATCCATGAATGGGTGCCCAGCTGAAAAACATCCCCTACACGGCTCTCCTGCACATATTCCTCATCCAGCTCGCCGAGGCGAGCCCTGCTTTCGGCATGATGGACTGGATAGGCCGAAGTAGTGGGAATCGTACCCGCACCAGTCCAAGCCGCAATCGACGAATTGCTTCTGGGAGACAACATGCCGCTTTCTCTGTTCCAATGCAGCAGCGGCCTTGCAAACGGGTAAAATCCCGCCAGCACCTTCATCATTTCTTCCAGGCGGGAGTATGGAAAGCCCCGGTAACTGTCGCTTTGCAGCAGCAGCCGGTACAGCTCGCCGATAGGCATATCGCCGGAGGCAACTATGGACACTACCTGCTGCGACAATACGTCGATCCGGTTCCGGGGCACGACAATCGGTTCGATGTCACGTTCGGCAATTTGCTTGCGAAGCACTGCGATTTCCGCCAGCGCCCCCCGGTTTCTTGCTACAATATATCCCCGGCTTGCTGCGCCCACCGCATGCCCGGCTCTGCCGATCCGCTGAATGCCTGCAGCCGCTTCAAGCGGCGAATCCAATTGGATGACGAGATCAACATAACCGACGTCGATGCCCAGCTCAAGCGAAGAAGTTGCGACAAGGCAGCGGAGCTCTCCGGCTTTCAGCTTCTGCTCGACATCCAGCCGGATTTCCTTGGCCATGCTTCCATGATGGGCTCTGGCTATTTCGTAACCGGCATGATCATTTAAATGCAGGCATACCCGCTCCGATAAGCGCCGGCTGTTCACAAAAATAAGAACGGAGCGGCAGCCTTCCATCAGAGCAAATAACCGTTCCATAATCGGTACCCATACCGCTGCGCGCGACTTCATCGGCTGGGAGAAGTCCGGCATGGTAACCCGCACCTGAAGCTGTTTATCCATCACGCTTTCGACAATTGTGACCGGACGCGGAATATAGCCAAACGGATGAATGGGTGCCCCGCTTTCGGCTTGCTTGGTGCCGCTGGCGTGTGGTCCTGTTCCGGCTGCACTTTTCTCCGCAGCATCCGATCCGGTCAGGCCCGCCGGGCTTTTGGAGTCAGCCCCGCTTGCGCCGTTATCCGCCGGCGGTTCCCAGCCCCCGAGAAACGCTGCGACTCTCGGCAGCGGTTTTTGCGTTGCGGATACGCCAATCCGCTGGATGCTTCTGTCGGCAAGCTTCTCCAGCCGCTCCAGCGATACGGACAGATGAGAGCCGCGTTTATCCGGCGCCAAATCGTGAATTTCGTCCACAATAACCATCTCCACGCTTTCCAGCATGGTGCGCCCTTTCGCCGACGTCAATAAGATATACAGCGACTCCGGTGTCGTCACCAGCACATCGGGCGGCCGCCGGAGCATCGAAGCCCGTTTGGAGCTGGTCGTGTCGCCGGTCCGAACCGCCCCGCTGATCCCCGGCCAGTTTCTCTCGCCGCTGCGTTTGGCATGAGCATCCAATTCTTCCACAAAATGAAGCAGATGATCGTAAATATCGTTGTTCAAAGCCTTTAACGGCGTTATATAAACAAGTTTTGTTTTACGGGAGGCGGCCGGCGTTTCGCTTCGCAGCTTGCCTTTCACAATGCGGTCAAGGCAAGGCAGCATCGCAGCAAGTGTCTTCCCCGAACCTGTAGGCGCGGCGATCAGCGCATGCTCGCCTCTGCCAATCGCTTCCCACGCCTGCTGCTGGACATCTGTAGGCTGTCCGAAACGTGCGGTGAACCACTCCGCAAGCAAAGGATGGCAGCTTTCATCCAAATAATGAGCAGACATCCGGTATCCCTCCATACGAATCCATGTTCGTCTATTTCATCCTTATTATACCAGCATCCTTTAACAAAGGCGACTGCAGCGCTCGCACCCGGAACAGTCTGCTGCATTTCATCGCGGACATAACAAAACCCCGGGCTGTTCCTTCCGGAACGTCCCAGGGTTTAGGTGATGCAAGGCGTAACGAACGCCGGCGTCAGATTGCGGCTGGCGCACGATAGCCTTTGATTGCTTTCACTTCATAAGCGTCATGGCTGGCTTCAATGACATACTCCGGCTTCGGCTTGCCGCGGTTTTCGCGGTGGCCTTGCACATGCGCATCGCTTTTTTCCCAGTTTTTCCATGCTTCTTTTGATTCCCAGCGGATAAGTACGATAACTTCCTCATACTCATCGCTGCGCTTCGCTTCCTTCACCATCACCTGAAGGTCGATAAAACCTTCGTTCTGCTCGATGATGCCGGGGCTGCCGAACCGTTCAACCAATTTATCCGATGATCCTTGCTGAACTTTAATGTTGCGTTTGACAACAAACATGTTCATCCTCTCCCGTCATAAATAAAATGGTTTGTTGATGCCGGACCGGGCGTCTTGTGCTATGGCTTCAGAACAAATTTCTGAACATCGTCAATGATTTGGCCGCCTGCTACATAACCGCTGTACAGCCAGCTGCTCGTTGCAGGAATTTGGAATACATTCCCCGCCTTAACGGCCGGAATGTTCTGCCACAGCTTGCTGTTTAGCGTTTCAGATACATCCGTATCGCTGTTGACTAGGAAAATATAGTCCGCATCCAGCTGCGCCAGCTTTTCCAGCGAAATCGAATTCCAAATCGCTTTGGAATCTGCCGGAATTTCTTTCGTCACATTAGGAGGCGTAAGCCCAAGGTCTTTATACAGCACTTGTCCGCTCGATTGTTCCTCGCCTACAATATAAAACTGCTTTTGGACAAGCCAGATGGCTGCCGCTTTTTTGCCTGCCGCTTTCTCCTGCAGCTTCTCTTTCACTTCTTCGGCTTTGTTGTCATACTGCGCAAGCAGCTGCTCGGCCTCGTCTTTTTGGCCCAGCAGGTCGCCAATGGTTGTCAGCGCTTTGCGCCAGTCCTTGTTCACTTCGTCGCCCAGCACGTATGTAGGCGCGATTTTGGAATATTGCGCATACAGATCGTTTTGCACTTCGGATTCGTTCGCAATAATAATCAAATCCGGGTTAAAGCTTGCCACTTGCTCTACAGGCAGATCGTAGCTGATCGTAGGCACGCCTTCGAGCGCAAATTGCAAATAATCCTGCTTGCCGTTAGGTACGGACCATTGCGCTACCGGCTTCACATTGAGCGCAACCAGATGATCTTCCAAATAAGAAGCAAGGACGTGCTGCGGATGAGCCGGAATCGTCACCTGATGGCCCATTCCGTCCGTAACGGTACGTTCGGCTGCTTCCGGAGCCGTGCTTTGATTGCCAGCCGGCGATTGACCGGCGGCATTATTGTTGTTGGCCGCGTTGTTGCTGCCGCATGCGGACAAAAGCACCGCAATGGCAAGCACCGCAATAAAGCCATGCCATTTTTTGCGAGTTGTTTTCTTGATGAACATGCTTTTCCTCCTAAATGTCTGTTCTTGCTGCTCAGTACATTAGATGATAATGATTATCACTAACATTGTCAAGCTGTTCATTGACTTCCGTTTCAGAAACCGTTACTTTTAACATGATGAAAAATGGCCAGCGGGGAGGTTGCCTTATGTTTGCAAAAACAACTTATGAAGGAACGCCAGAACAACGATACGATACAGTCATTAAGCAGCTTTCCGCTTTGCTGGAAGGCGAAACCGATCTGACCGCCAATTTGGCTAATGCTTCGGCATTGCTCGGCTCGTTTTTAGAGCAAATCAATTGGGTCGGGTTTTATTTGTGGAAAAACGGCGAGCTGGTGCTCGGCCCATTCCAAGGGCTGCCGGCTTGCGTGCGAATAGCTGAAGGCAAAGGTGTCTGCGGTACAGCTGCAGCCAGCCGTTCAACGATACGGGTTGAAGATGTGCATCTGTTTCCGGGACATATCGCTTGCGACGCCGCATCCCAATCTGAAATCGTAGTGCCGATTATTAAAGACGGGCAGCTGCTTGGCGTCCTTGATATTGACAGCCCGGTCAAAAACCGTTTCTCCGAAACGGATCAGCAATACCTCGAACAATTTGTTCAAGCGCTGCTTCCACATTTATCTGTATAACCGGATTGGTTCATTTTTATTTAGTCATGGCACAAAGAAATAGAAACGGATAGGAGCTGCATCCACAATGGAAAAAGCAACATTCGGCGGGGGCTGCTTCTGGTGCATGGTCACACCGTTCGACGAGCTGCCGGGCATTCACGGCATTGTCTCGGGCTACATGGGCGGTCATAAAGCAAACCCCGCATACGAAGAAGTCAAAACCGGTGAAACCGGCCATATCGAGGTCGTCCAAATTACATTCGACCCGGAGCTGTTCCCTTATGAAAAACTGCTGGAGCTGTATTGGCCGCAAATCGACCCGACAGATGCGGGCGGGCAGTTCCATGACCGGGGCAGCCAGTATACGACCGCTATTTTTTATCATAATGAAAAGCAGCGCGAAGCTGCACTGGCTTCCAAAGCCGAGCTTGAACAAAGCGGCCGCTTCGACAAACCGATCGTAACGGCGATCCGTCCGGCGGAAACCTTCTATCCGGCGGAAGAATACCATCAGGATTATCACAAAAAAAATCCGAAGCATTATAAGGAAGACCGCGAAAAGTCGGGACGCGATGAGTTTATTAAGCACAACTGGGCAACGAACTGACCTTGCTTCCGGTTCGCCGCTTCCGCACATGACCTGGAATTTAAAAAAAAACGACGAGAATCCGATTCAGCCGAATCGGATTCTCGTCGTTTTTTATAGGCGCAGATCCCCGCCAAGTTTAAGAAGCTAGAATACGCTGCTGGAGCAACGCGCCGAGCTGGCTCGCATCCTCCCAAACAATCGGACGGATATGGCTTATGCCGTTAGAAGCTGAGCCGGCCGCACTGCGGTGAACCGTCCATATAACCGGTATATGAAGCCCTTCCGCGTAACCTGCTGTCCAATAGACAGACGGCAGATTCCCGGTCAGCTCCGCAATGACAAGTTTGCTGGAGGATAGATGCAGCTCGGAATCCCCCTCTGCAGACGCCATATCCATCACTTGCGGGGCATAACCGCATTGATGGACTTTCGGCAGAACTTCGCTGGCCCATTCCTGCTCCAATTCATCCGGAAGCAGCACTGTGCAAGGCTTCAGCCTTTTTCCGTTAATCGTCGCTTCCGCCCGCAGTTTGCCTTTATCCGTCAGCGTAAAGGTCGAGCCGGCTCTCTCCAGCAGCCCGCCTTCCTTCAGCTGTTCCACAATATATATCAGTTCCTGCAAATTCATCGAGTACGTAATATTATAGCTTTCCGCTAGTTTATGCATCACAACCGGCGCTGCCTGGCCGTTTGTTTGGCGGTACAAATAATGCAGCAGCTTGTCCCCTTTGTCTTCAACCGTTTGCGGGCATCTTCCGGAATTGACGATCCTATCCCAATCATCCGATGCAAGCTGCACCGGCTGCCCGATATCGGTTAATTCACGGATGTAAGCGGATATAATCGGGAATACCGTCCGCTTGTCGCCATAATCACGCCCGTTATACCAATCGTAATCGTCGCGCAGCAGCGAATAGGAGCCTTCAGGCGCGCAAATGCAGCCCCAATACTCGTCATATTCCCCTCTCGTTTTCACTGGCACGATCCGATCGCAAAACACGCATCTTTTTGTCGGCATGGTCGTATCACCCTTTCGTTCGCCATTGTACCGCAAATAAATGCAGCGGAACGATTAATTAATTCTCATGCTTCCTTTACCTGCTTATGCTGGTCGAATTTGTATAGCGAAGCCTCGCTGCGGAAACAATGACAACGAAATCGATCAATAAAAGGTGGCAAGTTATGATTAATTTGCAGCAGGATTGTGATTTTTCACCCATGAGAGATCAGATCAAAACCAGCCTTCGGAACATTGCGGACGATATCGGCACGCTGTTGACCCAGATGGACTCGGAAAAACATTGCATGCTTTCGACGCTTGAAACGATCCAGCACCATTTTTCACGGATTCAATCCACGGCGGGCACGTTTTATTTGAATTGCTATTTGTCTCCCTACACGTCCAAATTTATGGAGCTTTCCACAACGCTGCAAAACTTATCGGAACGTAAAGTAGGCGCTTTAATCGTCGTGGAGCGCAATGACCCCGTCGAACAGCTGGTCAGGCATGGCGTCAGCATCGGTGCCGCCCTCTCCCATACGCTTCTGGAGTCGATATTTTATCCCGGCAATCCGCTTCATGACGGCGCGGTTCTCGTAAAAGGCGACCGGATCGAAACGGCATCCACCGTGTTGCCTCTATCGAATTCTATCGTCGACAAGCAAAAATTCGGCACAAGACACCGGGCTGCGCTGGGCATGTCAGAATTAAGCGACGCCATTGTACTTATTGTTTCTGAAGAAACAGGCAGCGCGTCATTCGCAGTAGAGGGGCATTTGTACCCGGTTATTCTGCATTAGACCGCCCTTGCGCCGGACATAAGCCGGCTGTCATCCATTAGCCCTGCGCGATGCGCAGGGCTTTGTTGTCGTCGGTGTTTCAACCGAATCACAGGATGAGAACTTTCTCATATGTTTTTAACAATTGGGGTGAAATGCCCATTATATATGATCCTTTGGACTCAGAGGAAACCTTTGGCTGATTAGTAGTATGGTATGGTGTTTTTAAGAGTTTTTACCTACACCAACAGCGAAAGGATGATTCTCACCATGAAACAAAAAAAACTCTTTAAAATGCTGGCAGCCTTGGCACTTACGTGTTTCGTCGCATTTGCATCCATAACGGCCGTATCGGACAAAGCGTTCGCCGCAACGACCAGCCAAAAAAACAAAATCGTATCGACCAGCAAAAAGTTTGTAGGCACTCCTTATAAGTATGGCGCGTCCACGAGCACTACCCGCTATTTTGACTGCTCTTCGTTTACGCAATATGTGTTCAAGCAGCTTGGCGTTAAACTGCCGCGGACATCACTGGCGCAATCGAAAGTAGGCAAATACGTATCGAAATCGAATCTGCAGGTTGGCGATCTGGTCTTCTTCTACTCGCCGGTCCATCATGTCGGCATTTATATCGGCAACGGTAAAATGATCAACACCTACGGTTCGCCGGGCGTAACCATATCCAGTCTTAACTCCAGCACCTGGAAGAAGAATTACAAAACCGCTCGCCGCGTTCTGTAATCGGACAAGCCAATCTTCTTTTACTTACAGCCAAGCCCCCGCCATCTAAGATGGCGGGGGCTTGGCTTCTTTCTTTAAAGGATAGACACAACCACCCGGCCGAGCGAACCGCCGGCCAGCATGCGTGAAGCTGTCTCCTGCGCCTGCTCCAGCGTAATGTCACGGGTGATCAAATCCAGCTGTTCCGCTGACAGCGACCGGCTGATCCGCTGCCATGCTTCCTGTCTTTGCTGCATCGGACAATGAACCGAATCAATGCCAAGCAGCGCAATGTTGCGCAATATGAAAGGGTAAATGGAAGCTTCCACTTTATTGCCGGCAGCCATGCCGCAAGCGGCAACCGCTCCTCCATACCGGATACCGGCCAGCATCGAAGCGAGCGGCTGCCCGCCCGCCGTGTCGATGCCGGCGGCCCAGCGCTCCGAGCCAAGCGGCTTAGCGGCAAGCGCGGTAAATTCCTCCCGGCTGATGATAGAACTGGCGCCAAGCTGATGCAAATAATCCGCTTGCTCCAGCTTTCCGCTTACCGCAGCTACCGAATAACCCGCAGCCGCCAATATTAGAATGGCAAAGCTTCCGACGCCTCCCGTTGCGCCTGTGACAATAATGTCGCCCTGATCCGGACGGATGCCGTGACGCTCGAGGGCGGATACGCACAGCATAGCGGTTAAGCCCGCCGTTCCAACCGTCATGGCATGGCGCATGGACAACCCGGATGGCAAGGCGATCAGATGTTCAGCCGCCATTACTGCATATTCGGCATAACCTCCCCATTGCCGCTCGCCAGCTCCCCAGCCCGTGGCAATCACTTCATCGCCCGGCTGGAATAACGGTGAACCGGAACGGACGACTGTGCCGGCATAGTCGATCCCCGGAACCATCGGGTAGGACCGGATGATCAGCGGGCTGGATTGAAGCGCCATCGCGTCCTTATAATTCATGCTCGAGAAGCTGACGCGAATCAGCACTTCTCCTTCCGGAAGCTCATCTTCCGTTGCTGTACGAAGCTTGGCATGAATGGCTCCAGACTCCTCTTTATCCACAACAAGCGCTTGAAACGGCTCCAGCTTTGGTTGTCCTGCCTGAACGCTCATGTTCTCCATCTCCCTTTTACAAAAAAGGCAGGAGCACTTCTCATTGTGCGTCCTGCCTTTGCAGCGGTTTTACAGCCAAGCAGACAGCATTTGGCCAACGGCCCGGTCGGCGTCCACTTCCATACAAAATTGAACGTCCCGGCCAAGTGAAGCACGTGCGCGGCGGTCCGTTACGATCATGCCGGCAGTAGCGCCGTTTCCGCAGTCGATCGTAGCCTTAAAGGTTTGTATTTGCACAAGGCTCGGGTTAATGGCAACCAGAACAGCCAGCGGGTCATGCAGCGGGCAGGATTCTGCGAAATAGTTGGACTCCCGGTAAAAGTTGAAATAGACCCGCAGCGAATCATGCAAAAACTGAACGAGCTGCTTATGTTCGGCCGGCGCCTGGCGGTCCAGCAAATGCAAATGCTCATAAGTAAGCCGGGTTTTCATCGTAACATCGAGGCCAACCACTGTAAGCGGAACATCGGATTCAAATACGACAGCCGCCGCTTCCGGGTCGCCCCACAAATTCGCTTCGGATACCGGCGTAACGTTGCCCGGCGCAAGTACAGTGCCGCCCATAATGACGACCTTCTTGAACTTGCCGGCAATGGACGGGTCAAGCTGGAGCGCAAGCGCCAAATTCGTCATCCGGCCTACCATAACAAGGGTAATTTCGCCTGGATTTTCATTTGCTTTGCTAACCAGAAATTCCGCTGCTGACATCGCAAGCGGCTGCTGTTCCGATTTTGGAATAATCGCATCGCCGATGCCGTTATGGCCGTGTACGGCAACAACCGGGCCTTCATAATCCCGTTTCAGCGGTCCTGCAGCGCCTTTGGCAACCGGAATTTCATACCCGGGATTGCAAAGTTTAATCAGGCGAAGCGTATTGTCCGTCGCCTGCTCGACATCAGTGTTGCCGAACGTTGTCGTAATGCCTTCCAATTGAATTTCTTTCGCATAAATGGCATACAAAATAGCTAATGCATCATCAATACCCGTATCGGCATCAATAATCATGCGGTGGGTTGCTGTCATGGGTACAAGCCTCCTTCTGTCTTCAGGTCAGTATTATACCAATTGGGCAACCCTTCCTGCAATTCGGTTTCATTTCCGTTTTCATAATCGGTTATACACGCTCGGCAATGTGACGGGTTGTTATTGTTCAGCAGCCGGATGCCGGGCGTAATGCAGTTCATCATCCAGCTCCTTGGCATATTGGGTGCTCATTGCAGCGCTCCAGCCGAATAAACGCTCCATATAGCGATGGACCGGTTCCTTCCATGTTTCTACGCGTTTCCTGTCAAATAACAAATTACCTGTGCGCCGGATCCAGAAATCAGCCGGCTTAACCGCCATCTCATAACGGATGGCATATTCGAGCTCCGCCAGCAGCTTAAGGGGGATGCCCGATTGGACTGCCGATTCTCGGAGCGAATAGGCGAGCCCGAACAGCACGGCTGCATTGGTCCCGTATTTGCGGGCGATTAGCAACGCATCCGCATCCGCCAGACCGGCTTTCACGCCTTCAGCTGCCGCATCGCGAATATAGGCAGCATATCGGCGCGAGCCGCCGACATCCCCGCCGGATATCGGCTGTTTGCGCGTGGAGCAAGCTGCAAGCTTGCGGTTCCAGCCGGCTTCTGCTTCCAGCTGCGACGCAGCCTTATTCACGACGTCCTCGGCCATTTTACGGTAACCGGTCAGCTTGCCGCCGGCAATCGAAATCAAGCCCGTTGCAGATTGGAACACCTCATCCTTGCGTGATATTTCCGAAGGGCTTTTGCCCTCCTGATGTACAAGGGGACGAAGGCCTGCCCAGCCTGACTCCACATCCGATGCCAGCAGCTTAAGGGTTGGAAACATGCCGTTAGCCGCCTCCAGCAAATATCGGATGTCCTCCTCCGCCATTCGCGGAGACGCCATATCCGCCTTATAGTTCGTGTCCGTTGTCCCGATATAGGTTTTGCCCTCGCGCGGGATCGCAAATATCATTCTGCCATCCGGCGTATCGAAGTAGACCGCCTGCTGCAGCGGAAAACGCGACTGATCGAACACCAGATGTACGCCTTTTGTCAAATGTATCGTTTTACCCTGCTTGGAACCGTCCAGCTCGCGCAGCGTATCTACCCACGGTCCGGCGGCATTTACCGTCTTGGCCGCCCGCGCTTCATACCGTTTCCCGCTAAGGCGGTCAATCAAGACAGCGCCGGCAATGTTGCCATTGTCGTACAGAAGGGAATCGGCTTGCATATAAGATAAAGCGGCCGCGCCTTGTTCAACCGCTTTTTTAAGCACTTCTATCGTCAGACGGGCGTCGTCGGTCCGGTATTCGACGTAATACCCCCCGCCGCGCAGCCCTTCCCGCTTCAGCAGAGGCTCCTTCTGCACAGCCGCCTCCGGCTTCAGCATCACTCTGCGCTCCGAACGCTTCACGCCAGCCAAAAAATCGTACACCCGCAGGCCGACCGATGTCATTAGCGGTCCAAAAGTGCCGCCTTTATAAAATGGAAGAAGCATCCACTCCGGCTTCGTCACATGCGGGCCGTTCTCGTAGACGATTGCCCGTTCTTTGCCGACCTCGGCCACAACACCGATTTCCAGCTGCTTCAAATACCGCAAGCCGCCATGCACAAGTTTCGTTGAGCGGCTTGAGGTGCCTGCTGCAAAGTCCTGCATCTCAACGACTAGCGTCCGCAGCCCGCGAAGCTGGGCGTCAAGCGCAATCCCTGCGCCGGTAATGCCCCCGCCGATCACGAGCAGGTCATAGATGCGGCCGGAGGCGAGGCCGTCCAGCCAAGCTTCTCGCTGCCGCAGGTTAAACTCTGCCGATCCGGCTTTACGGTTGCTGCCGGTTTGCTGCCATTCGCCCATACGCTTTACACTCCTTTAGTCCCATCGGTTAACGGAATGCGGCCGCTGCTTTCACCGCTTTGACCCAGCCGGCATACAGCTCCTTGCGCTGCTGCTCCGGCATCGAAGGCCGGAATGTTTTTTCTTTATGCTGAAGCTTGCGGATAACTTCGCAATCCGGCCAGTAGCCGACAGCAAGCCCGGCCAAATAAGCCGCTCCCACCGCTGTCGTTTCTGAAACAGAAGGACGTTCGACCGGAACGTCCAGCAGATCGGCCTGAAATTGCATCAGCAGCCCATTATGCGTCGCGCCTCCGTCTACTTGCAGCGAGCGGAGCTGAAAGCCGGCAGCCGCTTCCATAACATCCAGCACATCTTTGGTCTGATACGCAATGGATTCCAAGGTTGCCCTGACAAAATGCGCTTTCGTTGTGCCGCGCGTCATGCCGAATGCGGCGCCGCGCACTTCGCTGTCCCAATAAGGCGTGCCGAGCCCGACAAATGCCGGAACGACATAAACGCCTTCGGAAGACTGCACGCAGGATGCCAGTTCTTCGCTTTCGGCCGACGTTCCGATCAGTCCAAGACCGTCGCGCAGCCACTGTACCGCTGATCCGGCTACAAATACGCTTCCTTCCAGCGCATATGTTATTTGCCCGTCCAACCCCCATGCAATCGTCGTCAGCAAACCTTGATCCGATCGGATAGGCGCTTCCCCCGTATTCATCAGCATAAAGCAGCCGGTTCCGTATGTGTTTTTGGCTTCGCCTTTGCTGAAGCAGGAATGGCCGAACAAAGCGGACTGCTGGTCGCCTGCAGCCCCGGCAATCGGGATCGAGCCGCCGAACAGCTCCGGCTCGGTATAACCGTACAGCCCGGAAGACGGTTTAACTTCAGGCAGCATGGACGCCGGTATTTGAAGCAGTTCAAGCAGCTCTTCATCCCACCGCAGCTCGAAAATATTGTACAGCAGCGTACGCGAAGCATTCGAATAGTCTGTGGCATGAACCTTGCCGCCGGTCAGCTTCCAAATGAGCCAGCTGTCTACCGTGCCGAACAGCAGCCGGCCCTGCTCGGCCAGCTCCCGCGCTCCATCGATGTGATCCAGAATCCACTTCACCTTGGTGCCCGAAAAATAAGGATCAATTAAAAGTCCGGTACGTTCGCGAATTAACGGCTCATGCCCGCCTGCTTTCAGCTGGCCGCAAATAGCATCGGACTGGCGGGATTGCCACACAATAGCGTGATAGACCGGCCTGCCGGTCACACGGTCCCATACAATTGCCGTTTCCCGTTGGTTGGTAATGCCGATGCCGGCGATTTGCGCTGCTGTCACGCCTTGTTTTCGAATTACCTCCGCTATGGCCGTCTTGGAAGTTTCCCACAGCTGATCCGCATCCTGTTCCACCCAGCCGGGTGACGGAAACAGCCCGTCTACGGACAATTGCACGGAAGCTTGCGGCACTCCAAGCTGATCGAACAAAATCGCGCGCGTGCTTGTAGTTCCCTGATCCAGCGCCAGTACATATGTATCCTTCATCCTTCATGACTCCCCCTGCCTGGTTGTTGTCCGGCCGCAGCTCCGAATGCGCCATAACGAAGCGTATACGCTGCCGCAAGAACGGACCGCTCCAGCAGCTCGCCGGTTATCGAATAGTGAACTGCCTGATCCGATGAAGCTGCCGGGACAACGCCGGCTGCCTCTGCAAAAGAAACCGATTCCAAAATAGCATGCACGATCAAGTCATCTGCAGCGGCATACGTGCCCAGTGTCTCCAAACCGAGTTCCGCCAACCCGTAACAGACAACCGCCCGTATCGCTTCGGCAGCGAACCGGTTCATACCGGTACCGCCAAGCCGGCAGCTGATGGACGCATGCTCCCGTTCCGGCTGCAAACCGTTATAACCGATTACACCAATCAGCACATCCGCAGACTTGACCGTTATTCCCCAATAAAAATCGCGTTTGGCACAAAACTGGCTGCTCCAATTGCTTATTTGCTCGATCGCAGCAGCCTCGTCATCGCCATGCGCTCCCTGCGCTTTCGGCCCGATTCGCATCAGGGCGTCGGCCTGCAGTTTAAGAAGCGCCGCAGCGTCGCTTGCGCGCAGCGGCCGCAAAAGCAGATGACCGGTTTCCAGAACCGGCTGAATCTGATGCCGCCTCATCGCCACAAATTCAAGCATTTGATCCCCAATCATGCTGTAAAAAGCGCCGATCGGATAAAACCCGGCTTTTTCATAAGCCCGTATCGCCCTGCGGTTAAAAGAAGCTACCACCAGCTGGAGTTTGGTTGGACGATACTCCGCATCGACATATCGCATTACCTGGCGGATAAACTCCGGCCCGTGTCCCCGTCCGGTATAATCCGGGCGCAAACCAAAACCGATATCCAGACAATCGTCCCCTGCATAGATGCCAAGCGGATATCCGCCGGGCACTCTTGCGGAGCTTCCGACACAAAAGAACCCCGTCAGTTCGCCGCTATCCGATTCCGCATAATAATAAGCGCCATTCAACAGCTCGGCCTGATCCTCCTCACTGGCCTCCAAACTATATAAATGATAAGGAGGGTCGTATGTCCAGTCCAATATTTGCTTCGCATGAGTGAGGTCCATTGGCCCAAACCGGTATGCCATGCGCTGTCCTCCCTTTTGCGTATAATAAAAAACCATCTTGCCAATGCCTGGCTGCAGCAGCGCCGCTTCCAGCTCTTTCCTATCATTATAACAAAAAAATAGACATGAGCCGTACCCGTTAAGCCGGGAACGTTCATGTCTTATTCGTTATTTCGCAAAAATATGCCTGCCGATTTTGATCGTTTGCTTGCGGGACCATATCCACTTCGAGGTGGCCGTCTGCGGATTAAAATAATAAAGCGCGCCGCCTGTAGGATCTTTGCCCTTCAAAGCTTCAATTGCCGCTTCATAGGCAGCGGAATCCGGCTGCAAATTATATTGCCCGTCATCGACGGCCGTAAACGCGCGCGGCTGCTCGATCACGCCTTCGATTGTTTTGGGAAATCCTTTGGCCTGAACGCGGTTTAATACAACCGCCGCTACTGCAATTTGCCCGAGCATCGGTTCGCCGCGGGATTCAGCATAGATAATGCGCGCAAGCAGATTCAGCTCTCTTTCGCTGACTGCGATCCCGGCGTTGCTTTGTTTCGCCTGCTTCACCACAGCCGTTTGTACGGCTGCATGAACCGGCTTGCTTTTTTTCAGCTTCGTTATTCGTTCCATTTGTTTCTTATATTGTTCATAAGCTTGGCTCGCCAACGACTGGCTGAACGTAATCACCCGTTCATCCAGCGCAGCCTCAACCCAAGTATTGCTGCTCTTATTCAAAAGATGCGTTCCGGCCGGCACCGTAATCGGCGCAGCCTGAATCGTATGCAAAGGCAATCCAAGCGATAATACTAGAACGAATAAGTAGGCTGTACACTTGCGTATAAGCCTGCTTCTCCTCATGGTCGAGTTCAATCTCCTTATCCTGGCGGCAATACAGCTTGTGTTGCACCGCCTCAATTCGTTGGCTGGTCTCGTACCCTCCAAATACTAGATCACATACTAGCACAGTTTCCGGACAGATGTAACCCGAATACAGAAATTACATTTAATTGCTAATTTGCTTGGACATTCAAAATTATGCTTATCCGATTAGCCAATCTGCCTGTTCGTTGGTACAATATAGTAGAAAACAGCCTGAAGAGGCTGCACCATAATGCGGGGTGAGGACATGAACGTAATCAAGATCAAAGACAGGCAGGAGCTGGAGAAAAAGATTCCGTCCATGCCTTGGTATATCGAAAAATTCATCAGCTACAAATTGCCGGATTTATCCCCTTCCTCTTTGCTGGAATATGTGCGGGATTATGAAATTTTTTTAGGCTGGTTATTGGCGGAAGGCTTGTCGGAGGCTAAGTCCATTAGGGAAGTGGAGCTGGTCGAACTGGAAAAGCTCCATATGGATGCCATAGATAATTTCAGAATGTTTCTGGCCACGAACCAGGCGCACAGCAACAGCCGTACGACGATTACGCGCAAGCTGTCGTCGCTGCGGTCGCTGTTCCATTATTTAAGCCAAATTGCCGAGGATGAGGAATTTTATCCGCTGCTTAAACGGAACGTCATGGCGAAGGTCGCCATCAAGCGGACGCATAAGCCGAAGGATACGGCCGCCAAACTCGAAGGCAAGCTGCTTCAGGAGGAAGAAATTACGGAATTTATGGCGTATTTGAAAGACGGCTACAGCCATGATGTCGCCAAAAACAAGCAAGCGATGTACGCGTATAATTTAAATAAAGAGAGAGATACTTGCATCATCAGCTTAATCCTTCATTCCGGCCTGCGTGTGTCGGAGCTTGTCAATTTGAACATTGACGATGTCGATTTAAAAAAAAAGCTGGTCCATGTATACCGGAAAGGCAAAAACGACGACACCTTCAAAACCCCCGTTTATTTCCGTCAGGATGCGGTGGATGACCTGGAAATCTACCTGCAGCTGCGCGATACGCGTTATCACGCGCCGAAACGGGAAAAAGCGCTGTTCCTTGCCATCGCCAACGGAAAAAAAGAAGGCGCGCGCATGACGAAACGGGCGATTCAGGAAATGGTCATCAAATATGCGAAACGTTTCGGCAAACCTTTCTTATCCGTACATAAGCTTCGCCATTCCTTTGCGACCGATTATTATTTGAACAATGATATTTATAAAACGCAAGAACAGCTTGGGCACGCCTCACCGGAAACGACTCAAATCTATGCTCATTTGACGGATAAAACGATGGCGCAAGCGATCGACCGGCGCAAAGAGGCCACAGCCGACATTTAGTCAGCTGCGGCCTCTTCTTCCTATCATCCTGCTGTTTTACGTGATCGACATGTCGTCGGACAATATGCCTTCTTCTACTGCAAACTCAAAATCTTCTATATCGTATACTTGAACCGGCACTCCCGCTTCGACAAGCCGGTCCTCATATTCAAACTGATCGGACAAAAGCGGAATATCCAGCTTCATGCCGGTCAGCAGAAGTTCCGTTTCGATCGGGTCAAACAACTCTCCGTATTGCGCGTTGTCTACCGCATGTACAACGGTAAACTGGATCATATCGCTCAGCAGCAGCGGCGCGCTTTCCCGCCAAGGAACCTGCATCGCTTTTTCGATTTTTTTCCGGTTGAGCGGTTCCTCGAAAAAGGCGATCAGCTCCCCGATTATATGTTTAACGTGGCGGTCATCTTCAGGATCTTCCATAACCGGCGCCCCGCCGTCTCGCATCTCATATAATTCGAGAACAGAGGAGTAAGGCAATACATAATCTACCGGACGGCTAGGAACAAGAAGATGTCCGTACGACGCCACCATCACCGCTTCAATTACAAATCGCCGTCGCATTGAATGTTCCTCCTCCTGCTTTAAAAGGTTTCATCCTATTATACAATATTCAAACTCTTGTACAAGAGAGCCATTAGCCAAATTTGCCACGTTTCGTGTCCCGCTGTACAATAAACGGGATAGGAGGAATGATTCACTTGCAAAGAGAGCAAATCATCATTATTGGGGCAGGACCATGCGGAATCGCCGCTGCCATTGACTTGAAACGTGCCGGATTCGACCCGCTTATTATTGAGAAGCGCAATATTGCGCATTCGATTTCAATGTACCCTACATATATGAATTTTTTCAGCACTCCCGAAAATCTGGAAATCGGCGATATTCCGTTTACAACGGCTAACGAGAAGCCTTCCCGGCTGGAGGCGCTTAATTATTACCGTACTGCCGCGCTCCGCCATGAGCTGCGTGTCCATGCCTTCGTAACCGTTAACGGCATTAAACGGCATGACGGTTACTTTACGCTGGAGAGTACCGACCGGACCGGCAAACAACAAGTGTACGAATGCAATCATGTCATCATTGCAACCGGCTATTTTGACCATCCGAACTATTTGGGCATCCCGGGCGAACAGCTGGACAAAGTGACCCACTTTTTCCGCGAAGCCCATCCGTATACCGGCATGAATGTCGCGATTATCGGCGGCAGCAACTCGGCTATTGACGCCGCGCTTGAGCTGGAGCGCGTAGGCGCTAAAGTCACTATCATATACCGCGGCGAGACGTATTCCAGAAGCATTAAGCCATGGGTGCGCCCAACCATTGAAGCGAAGGTAAACAAAGGCCTTATTCAAATGCGTTTCCAGTCGCAGGTTGCCGCCATCGACGAATGGTCGGTTACCATCAAGCAGCCGGATGGAAATACGGAGAAGCTGGACAACGATTTTGTGCTGGCGCTGACCGGATTCCATCCCGACCGGCAATTTATGATTGATGCGGGAATTATCATTACGGAAGAAGGCTTCCCGTATTTTAACGATGAAACGATGGAGACGAACATTCCGGGCTTGTTTATTGCCGGCGTTGTGGCTTCGCGTTACGAAGCAAACGAAATTTTTATCGAGTCCGGCCGTTTCCACGGGCGAAAAATCGCGCAGTATTTGCAAAACCAAAGCCTAGCGTCCAAGTAGACGAAGCCGGCTTGTTCCGGTTTTGGGGCTGCGGCGGTTCACGGCCATTAAGAGGCCGCGATCCTATAAAAAAGGCTGCTATGAAGCGAAGTGTCCAGCCTGCAGCAAACAAGTCCGGCGCCTTGTTTGCTGCAAGCGGGTTCTCCGCCTCGCTAGCAGCCTTTTTTCCGCTTGTTATTTCTCTTTGTCCAGCAGCGGTTTTAACGGTTCCGTTTCGCTGCGTTCCGGACTCGCTTCACCGTACCGCACCTGCTCGTACAGCTTAAATAACGCGCGTTCCTCCGCTTTCATCGTGCTGCGCCATGCTTCCAGATCAGAAGCCGTTTCTTTGGGCGTCAAATAGGATTTAAACGGATATCCTTTTTTCATATAGCCCCTCAGCCGCAGATTGTACAGCAAGCGGACACGTTCCGCTCCGGACAGGCTATCCCATGCACGGCCTTCGTTCCGTCCGGGCGCCATGCTGCGCAGCTTCTGCTTCAGCTGATCCGACCACTTGGTTAACGACATTAAACTTTCTACCTCATCCTCATACCCTTGATCATCCGCTTCCTTCGCACGCTGCTTTTCCATCAACCGGCTTAAACTTTTGTTCAGCCAGCGGGACACGTAGCGCCCGATATAAAACAAAGCCGCGCAAATTGCCAGGATGACCAGCACCGTACCCGCGATTTTCAGCACATGCTCCAGCACCTGAAGCCAATGCGGAGGTACTGAAGGTTTGTCTTCCGGCAGCTGCGGCTGCATATTATTCGCAGGTTCAGCCGTCGGAGGAGGGGAGTCTCCCGGACGCGACAACCATTGCACGATGCGGTGGACGAGCCGTTTGACCGCATCTTCGATCATTTGTTCCCAGACGCGGAACAAGCCAATTGCTGTAATGATGATGACAATGAATGCCGTTAAATAACGGTTTTGCCGTTTAAACAACCTCATGGCAGTTCCGGACCGTCCGGAGCCGGTATCGCTTTCCCCGTTAACCAGCTGGCCGTTCATCATAAAGAAATAAACGATAACGGATGCAATGCCGGTAACCGTCAGCAGTGATTCGCAGTTTTTCAGCTCGTCCAGCCCGAGGCGCGCAACCTGCGCCGCCATATGGATCAGTATGCCCGCAACCATTACTCCTGATTGGAACGGGTAATCCCCATTGGCAAATCCGGTCAAAAGCCCCCTGTAAGCGGCTATAGCCCCAAACAAAGCGAGCGCAAGCGCAATGTACCCGGATCCGCCTTGAATAAGCAGCAGGGCGTACACATGCAAGACGCCAAGCGCCGCGGCGCCAAACCAGCGCGTCACGCGCCGGCTTGACTTGATATTCATCCCTGCCGCATACCCGACCATGTATACAACGGGCAGTGTAAACAGCCAAACGAACGCGATGATGCGGCTGTCCAATGCGTATAACGCCGCAATGAGCGGTATAGGCAAATAAAACAGCAGCTCGATACAGCCGTGCAAAACCGCTTTACCAAGACGCGGCAACGAATGTTGATCCTGCTTGCTCATGCCGACGCACCGCCTTTATGGCCGCAGGCTGCATCTTCGGAATCAGCCGCTTGTCCATCCTGTTCCAGCAGCCATACGGCAACCGCGTTGCCTGTCCGGCGGATGCGCTGCGCTTCCAGCTCCAGCCGGTCATTCCAATACGAAGAGATGATCAGCACATCGCGGCCGCTGTATCCCCGATCGGCTTCGCGGGCAAGCATGTCCGACATTTGTTCCGTGCGTTCCAGCTCCAGCTTCGCCATCGCATCAAGCAGCGCAAGAAGCTGTCCGCCGCCGCTTCGCGGTTCAATCAGAACGCTGCTGTCCGCAACGGCTTCATCTCCCGCAAACGGCATATTTGCGGCAAAACCGACTTCCATCCCTTGCGCGCATACCGCCTCGGCGGCACCTGCCGCCCATTCGATGCCCTGCTCGATCAAATCGAAATTTTTGACGTCGCGCCACATCTCTTCATGATCTTCTACATTCAAATAAATCATCAGTTTCCGGTCCGCTGTAAAATCGTACTGATGCGACTGCAGCGTACCGGTGCGGGCTGTCGCCTTCCAGTTCACCTGCTTGGGCGTATCTCCAGACCGGTAAGCCCTCGCGCCCGCAATGACAAATGGGTCCTCCACAATCCAGCGCCTTACCGATATTTCGCCCTGCCAGCTGTGAGACGGCAGCTCCGAGACCGGCACCTGGGCCGGAGTCGGATAAACAACCAGCTCGTCCGACAGCTGGATGCGCTTCGACGTCATCTTCATCCCGAACAAATCACCGCCTGTAAGCGTTACCGATTCCAGACGGTAATACCCCCGCTTTGTGCAGCGGATGCGATGCTTGCGTGTAATGCGCGTATAAGGCATCAGCG
Organism: Paenibacillus protaetiae; assembly: GCF_004135365.1. Lineage (NCBI taxonomy): Bacteria > Bacillati > Bacillota > Bacilli > Caryophanales > Paenibacillaceae > Paenibacillus > Paenibacillus protaetiae. The sequence continues at coordinate 1,343,561 of NZ_CP035492.1, forward strand.
CAAAAAAGCTTTTATGGTTCTGGTAATGATCGCCGCTGCTTACAACAAAATTATCCTGATGCTGGAACGCCAGCGCCGCCGGCAGCTGCGACTCCACACGAAGCCACGGCAGCGGCAGCCATTTCGCATTGGTCAACCGTTCCACAAGCTCCAGCTGATCCCCTTTAAAACAAGTATGCTTTTGAAACTGCCTCGTATAACTCACTTTGACCAGCCCAAACCGGTTAAACAACCAGCCTTGTATAAAAATAATGACAAGCGCAGCAGCAGCAAACCAAAATACGATCATTGATTAACGCAGCGCCGCATCCGGCTCTGCCGGAACAGCTACATGATTGAGAATAGTCTGAATAATCGCTGCGGCTTGCTGCTGCGTGCGTTGAATGCCTTTCAGCGCCAGACGGTGGGCAAGCACATGCGGCGCCATCGCTTTAATATCATCCGGTGTCACGTAATCCCTGCTCTGCAATATCGCCTGCACCTGAGACGCCCGAAGCAATGCCTGGCTGCCGCGCGGGCTTACGCCGATCAGCACATCATCCCGCTTGCGCGTCTCTTCCACGATTTCCAGCAAATAGCCAAGCACTTCGTCGGTCACTTTGACAGCTCGGTATGCTTGCTGCGCTTCCGCAATTTCCGCCGCTCCGGCAATCGGCAGCAGCTGCTCCAGCGGATCGGTTTCTTTAAACCGCTTCAAGATGTCCACCGATTCTTCCTTCGTCGGATATCCCATCTGCAGCTTAAACAAAAACCGGTCGAGCTGTGCTTCCGGCAGCGGATATGTGCCTTGATGCTCCACCGGGTTTTGCGTGGCGATAACCATAAATGGCCTCTCCAGCGCCGTCGTTTCGCCGTCGATGGAAATTTGGCGCTCCTCCATGCACTCCAGCAAGCTGGATTGGGTGCGCGGCGTCGCCCGGTTAATTTCATCCGCCAGCAGCAAGTTCGTGAACAGCGGGCCAGGCCGGAACTCAAAAGCGCTTTCTTTTTGATTAAAAAAATGAATGCCGCTCAAATCGGAAGGAAGCAAATCCGGCGTAAACTGCACGCGCTTGAACTGAAGCTGCAGCGACCTAGCCACCGACTTCGCAAGCATCGTTTTGCCCGTTCCGGGAACGTCCTCCAGCAGCACATGGCCGGAAGTAATTAATGCGATAAACAGCAAATCTACCGTTTGTTCTTTCCCTACCATAACCTGGCCGACGTTAGCTTTTAACTTGTCAGCCAGCTGTTGAACCGTACGAAACGACATGATGCCAGCTCCTTTGTCGATACATTTGGCGAAAATTGGAATGATTCTATTATATCGGAAACAGGCTCGGATTGAAAATGAATAGATTCATAGCCAGGCCGGCACTAAGCTTTGCCGGCACGCTGCAGCTGCTGCAGCTCCCTCCAGCCGATGACCCGGATGCCTTCGTCAACCAGCGTCTGCCGAATGTCCGGCTCGCGGAAAATTTGCTTTTCCCATCCTCTTTTTTCCGGGGAACCATGGAAAGCAAGCAGTTCTTCCGTCACATAGGACGGATGAATATACAACTCCGTTACACCCGGCTTTATGCCGGCAAGCAGCTGCTTCATGGATTGGCGGAACGACTCGTACGTCTCCTCCTCCTGCTTGCGGAAAGGTAGAGTGACCAAATAATCCAATATAACGACGCCCATCCGCTCTGCATATGCAGCCAGCTGCCGCGCCTGCTCGGCAAGCTCGGGAGGCGCAGCCTGCCCCTGATCGCCGGTTACGAAACGCGGCAGCCGGAACGGCAGCCCGTATTCCGCGCACAATTCAAACACAACGGGCAAGAAGTGCCTGCCTGTTTCAAGTCCGTACAAGCTGCCCATATGATTGTCGGCATGAGTAGGCTGCAGGCCAAGCTGCAATGCCATTTCAATCTGCTTTCTCGCTTCCGCTTTCACTTGCGCAGGATCAGCCTGCAGCTCAAACGTGCGGCAATCTCTCGGGAAATAATTTTGCGGATCAAGCAGCGAAGGGGCTGCTTCCGTATGGCTGACCGGTCCCCACCGGTAAGGTTCCCATTCGCTCGTAAACGTCAAATGAACGCCAACGTCAACCTCTTTGCGCGCCGCGCACCAATCCGCTGCTTCTTTAGCCCAGCTGCACGGCATCATAATGGATGCGCCGCTTACCGTGCCGTCGTCAAGCAGCTCCCCAACCGCTTGGTTCACGGAATGGCATAATCCAAAATCGTCCGCATGAATAATAAGCAGCCGTTCCCCGCTGCCGTAACCAAGCGCTTCCCCCGTTGTCCTTGCACGATAGTTTGCCATACCGGCCACTCCTCACGTTTACAAATAAAAGCGCGTCGGGCTCCGGCGGCAGGTAAGCTGTCTGCCGGCAGCAAGAGCTGCTTGCCGGCAAATAAGCGGTGCCCAGCCGCTTTAGCTGCCTGACAGCAGGCTTACCAATTGCCGCTCATGCCGGTTGATCCAGCTGCATGTACCGCTTGCCCCAAGCACAATGCCCTCCAATACATCCACCGGATCGAGCCCCTCCTGGAAGCGGTTCGTAAAATGCAGCGAAACATCCAGCATCCGGAGCTTGATCAGGCCCGGAATCAGTCCGGCTTCTTCATCTGAAAGCGAGGCAACCGAACGGAACCCGCGGCAATAGAGCTTTATCCGCTCCAGCGCCTCGTCCGCTTGAGCCTGCACAAGATCCCCCATCGTTACGGCCAGCTCCATCGGCCGGATGTCCACCGTGCTGAACTCGAAATCCAGCAGGCCGATAATTTCATCCCCTGCCGCTACTGTATTGTTCATAACCAAATCGCCGTGTATCCAGTGCGGCGGCAACGCTTTGGCCGCTTCACACAGCTTCCCGGCTGCTTCCCGTTCATGCTGCAGCCGGGTTAATGCCTCCACGCCTGCCAATAACTTAGGCGAATACGCCGCCAGCGACTGAAAATCAGTCCCCTCTAACGCTTTATAGGTTTGCGGCAGCAAATAATACGGATCATACAGCGGCCGGCCGTTCACCTGCAGCTCGGCAAATGCCCGGCTTAACTGGCCGGCCGCTTTGCCAAGCGAATACAGCTGGGCATCGTTCCGTACCGTCGGCCTTGATCCCGGTATATACCGGCACAAGGCCGCAAGCGCGCCTCCTGCCGTTGCTGTGACGGTATTTCCATGCCCGTTGGCAACAGGCACCGGAACATAAAGCGGGAACGCCGATTCATTTAAGGCCGTTAATATTTCATGCTCCAATTCCACGACGGCTTGATCGCAATGGTTTTTATAAATGCGGAGCATATACGAGCTGCCGTCTTCACAGGTTACAAGCCGTGTTGTATTATTCATCCCGCTGTCGCGTTCCTCGACCTTGTAACGGCCGCCAAGCGAATAGTAGGACAACGCCGATTCGATTTCGGCTTGCGTAGGGTCCAGCATTATATCCAGATGATGCTGGAGCTTCTTCTCCTGCTGCTTCAATGCTGCGTTCCTCCCAAGCTTTCATTCATAAGCCGGTCCAGCCTTGCGGCCAGCTGCTCGCGCCACGCGGCAGCTAGCTCCTCCATGCCCAGCAGCCGCCGGATGCCATCCCTATCGTTTTTGTCCACGTGCATTATCCGGTTTGCTTCTGCTATCGTTACGGCCGATTCCGGCCGGTGAACGAGCTGCAGACTGTCGCCGGCACGAACAGTTCCTTCTTTCAGCACCCGGAAATAAAAGCCGGTATATCCGGTGTTTGACGCTTCCGCCGGCATTAGCGGATTGCCGTTGCGAATGCCCAGCTTGAAGCACGGAACACGCGGCTGGCTCACCTGCAAAGCAATAGCTGCGCCTTCCCAAATGTCGCCGATGCACACATCGTCTTCGGTCCATTCGGACAAGGTGAAGTTTTCGCCAAACAGCCCGGCTTCGACTTCATGACCGAGATAACGCTCCCAGTAACCGAATCTTTTTTCAAAATAAGCGCACACCGCTTTATCCGGCCCGCCGTGGTGCTTGCGGTCCGCTTGCCCGTCCCCGTCCAGGCCTTCCACATGCAGCTGATGGATGGCTGCGGACTTTTGCTTGAATATAGCCGTTTCCACCTCCTTGGAACCGTGCTTCACTGCAATTGGCTGTCCGATCTGCAATGAAACGATTGTCGTCTCCATACGTCCGCTTGTCATATTAGTTGATTCCTCTCATTTCCCGTGTTTGCTACGTCTTTATTATAAACATTCCCTTTTTCAGCTGGCAAAAAAAGTTTGCATTTCCACGGTTATTTCCTTGAGCAGGCAAAGCATTTTGACACAATCTGTCACATCGCAACGGAAAGCGGTGTCGAAAAGAAAATGTTTGTGTTGAGAATTGCGCTTCCCCGGGAAATAAAAGGACGCGAAATAACCCGTCATTTCCCAAGCTTTTTCGCGGCTTCATCGTTTAAAAACGAAATTTTCGCTCAATTCTGACCGTTTCTTTTCGAATAGTCTTAACCCTGCTTTGCATGGCCGACAAATGGCGATGGCGGACTCTGCGGTCCATCAGCCAAATTAGCGCCCAGCAGACAGCCATGCAGGCTGCCGCAGCTAAACTTAAAGCAACTGCCGCGATTGAAGTAATGGCAACCAGCCAGCCAAATGCCAGCCAGTCTGCCCCTCTCCCCCACCTGCCCAGCTTCCATATCCCGTCCCGGAGCAGCGGATGGTTATTTCCTTCAGCCAGCTTCACCGCAAGCACGATGGCAGCGGATAGGTGAGCGCCCAGCAAAGATACCGCAAGCCAAAAAACAAGCGAACCGGAACCCATCCCTAAACGCGACAGGGCAGCTGCAGTAAACGCCAATACTGCGGACAGCCAGACGGCAGCGTAAGGCGTGTAGCTTCTTTTCCCGACCGCCGCCCAAGTTCGGCTGAACGGAAGCGCCTCGTCGCGCGACATGCTGAATAGGAGCCGCGAGCAGGCCGTCATCGTTTGGAAGCCGCTCAGCCCTAAAGCTGCGGCTGCGATCGCTCCCATAACCGGAGCAAAATGAATAATTCCCCCCGCACCGATCGGGTCCAGAGCGGTTCCCCCCGCACCGGCTGCAAACCAAGGGAGAGTCAGCGCCATTGCGGCCAGCATGCAATACGCCATAATAAAGGTGTAAGCCGGTGCCAAATAAACCGCCCACGGCACCTGTACGCGCGGATTTACCGCCTCTTCTGCAGCATGCGATGCCGCTTCGCCGCCTGTAAATAACTTCTGCAGCAGCAGAGCGCCGCCCGCAGCCGCCCACAAACGGGCGCCGGCTCCGGAATGGGATTCTTGCGCCAGCGGCTGAGCCAATACAAAAGGCGAATAAAAAGCCGGCCATGCCAGCCATACAAGCCCCGCGATCAACACTGCGGCTGCCAATGCTTGCAGCCATACGCCGGCTGCTGACATTGCAGCTGCCCGGCCCCAATGGTTAACGGCCGCCTGTGCAAACGTAACAGCCAGCACTGCAGCCGTCTGAAAGCCGGGCGATCCCGCCAGGCCAAATCGCTGTGACAGCAGGCCGGCAAGCAGCAAGCCCGCCGCTGTATTCGTAAAAGCAAGCATCGCCAAATAGCCGGCTAAATGAAGCAGGCCGGCGTGAAAGCCCCATTTTCTTCCGCCAAGCGCCGATGCCCAGTGATACAGCCCGCCAGATGTCGGAATAGCGGATGCAAGCTCGGCTAACGAAGCATTGACCAATAAAGCGAATAGAGCTAAAATCGGGAGCGCGACGCCGATAACGATCAGCCCGCCCGTTGAAACGGCCGGAAGCGCAAGCAGCAGCACTGCTCCAATGCCGCCCATTACATGAAAGGAATGGCTAAAGACCGCTCCTCCTCTCAGCCCCCGCTTCAGCTGCTGGGCAATGCCAAACCGGTTTAAGTCATATTTATCCTGCACCATCCGGACGTACGGATGCTCTGTTGACTCTTTACCGGCGTGCCTGCGGATATGTCCTTGCGCGGCCATTGCGCCGGACAAGATGAGAAAGCAGACCAGCACAAATAGCGCAAGAACGATTCCAAGCATGGAATCACCTCCTACGCTAATGTATGAAGCCGCCTATTCGACCATTCCATTGTTGCAGCCTGCAGGTTTGTTTTGCTACAACATCTTCTTCTCCTGCTCACTCATGAACAGGCTGTGCAGCTCCTTGACGTCAAAAGGCTTTTGCACGATATGAAGCACGCCAAGCTGCCTGGCGCAGCCGATTTGTTCAGGTTCCGCAAAAGCGGTCATCAAAACGACTCCCGCACGGGTCCCCTGCCCATGCAGCCGCTTAAGCGTCTCCAGCCCGTTCATGCCGGGCATCGACAAATCCAGCAATATGTAATCCAATCGTTTCTGTTCCGCATAATGGAGAGCCGCTTGTCCATCGGCAGCCTCGGCAACGTCCCAACCCAACGAACTGAACCACTCTGCGAGCATATTCCGCAGCGCTTTCTGGTCATCCACTATAAGCAGCGACGGCATCGCTTGGACCGAACGCAAGCCCTCGGCAGCCGTTAGCTCTCCACGATCCCGAACGGGAGAGGCGGCAGTTTCATTCTGGAAGCCGACTGGCCCAGGCTTGTCTTTCACTTGCACGCCAAACGAAATAAAGGACACAGCGGCGATCAGGGAGACAGTTAATAAGATAAGAAAAGCCATCATGATGTCGGTAGACTCCTTTTCGTGCTGTGTCGTTAACGGCATTAATCGTTTACCAGCATCGCACCCAGCGGGCCTTGCTCGTCGATTATATCCTGAATTTCATAGACGGATATCGGAAAATAAATAAATCCATATACATAAGCCGCAAGTTCATAGAGGTTAAAATAAATAACGAGAGAGCGGTCTGCGATATAGAAGCTTTGGTCCGGACGGATCGACTCAAACGGCTCGAGCGTCTCGATTTTCCGCTCCTCGATCTGTTTCTTCACAATGCCCGACAGCTTGGCGACATAATCGCTTCCGGGTTTGAACAGCTGCTCCAGACTGTAGGCCTTCCCTGTCGACACCCTGAATGTAAGCGGCTGCTGCAGCGTCATTCCGTGTGCTCCCCCGTATAAGCGTAATTATAAATCGTCAAGCTCAATATATCTTTTTCGTTTGTTTTGACCTCGTAAAAGCCCTGCATCTCCGCCCTTGGATCGTCAAGCGAGCCTTGGCTGGCTACAAGCTCCTGTGCTGCCTCTCTTATTTGCTGGTTAATGGAATGAATAGCCTGCGGGTTTTTCCCTCCGCTTACATACGGAATCCATAGTTCTGCTTTCGGAAAAGTCGCCTTTGAAGACTGGACGACTACCGGCGATTGAAACGCCATAACAATGTCACCCACCTATTAAATGCAAGATGTTACATTCTATGTTTTGTTTCAAAGGCTCATGACTTTCCTTTCCGCAGCTGCACCATTCAAGCATCATCCGCTTTGCAATGCAGCCTAGCGGAATAGCATTCTTTCTCGTTCGGTCAAACGCCGCCCTCGAACATCAAGCACCAGCTCGCCGCTGCTTAACCCCAGAATCCGGTCTGCAAACCGCTCCGCCCAGTCTCCCTGATGAAGTACTGCGATGACGGTAACTCCCTGCTCCTTGCACAGCCTTTTCAAATCGCCCAGCACCTGATCGGCCGTATGCGGATCAAGCCCGGATACCGGCTCGTCCGCCGCAATGACTTTGGCGCCATGCACCAGCGCCCGCGCGATGGCGATCCGCTGGCGTTCGCCGCCGCTCATTTTATTTACCGGCTGATGGGCTTTGTCCAGCAGCCCAAGCTTCTCGATCATATCCATCGCGCCCATATAATCGTCGCTGCGCAGCATCCCGGTCCACCGCCGCCACGCCGGCGTCTGGGTGACCGAACCGATGCTTACATTTTTCAAACCGGATTTATTCGGAAATAAGTTTGGTTTCTCTTCCAGGTAAGCGATTTCTTTGCGGACCTTAAGCTTCCCGGCAAAACCTTGCTTGAACACATTAACGCCATCTACGATATATTCGCCGCTGTCCCATTTTTCCTGCATGGCCAGACAGCGCAGCAGCATCGACTTGCCGCTCCCGCTTAAACCTTTAACGGCTATAAATTCACCCGCCTCAGCCGTAAAGCTGATATTTTTCAGCACTTGAGGCCCCCCTGGAATACGCTTGGATAGCTGGTTAACTTTAATCATGTTCGCGCTCCTTCTCTTCTCTATAAATCTAGTTTAAATTAAACAAAAAACAGTTTCCACGCGAACAGATGTTTGCTATAATAAAAACAAGAACAAATGTTCTGAATATTATAAAAGCGATATACGCCTGAAGGAGGACGGGATTACCATGAATAAGCGCTGCGAAAATTTTCGTTATATGGAGAAAGGAAGGCCTTGGAGGGATTTGACTTTCAAGTTTTACGCCGATGGCGGACTGACCATTATTGACAACGGAGCAAACGAGGTAATCTCGCCTAACGATCTGAAGGGCGACAGTATGGATTTTTATGTGCGCAGGCGTATTGAATATATAAAAAACAAGCTGGCAGCGTCCATGCAGAAATACGCTTGACGGAAGAGGCTCGCTTCGCATACGTCCTCTTCCGCTAGTTCACGCCTCCTTCTGCATGCAGCCCAGCTGTTGCAGGATGGAGCCGGAAGCCGGGAAACCGCTTATACAGTTCGTGACGGCGGTTGTTAACCCCGTTAACCTTGCCGGCCATCCACAACGCCGCACCTCTGCGGGCTGCAAACACGATGACCGATAACGGTTATGGCAGTTGTTTATTAATGCCGTTAAGGCTTGGCGGACGGTTGGCAAATTTTTTCAGCTTTACGCTTGAAGCTTTTTCATTTATGCTGGAGTCATTTTGCCGGTTGTGTATTTTTTCGCCTTTATTGAATGGCATTTTCATCACCTCCAGTATTATTATGGGATTTTCTGCCGCAAACTATGTGAACGGAATTTCACCCGGCTGGACAAAGCTCCGTTGACTTTACGTCTCCTCATAAGGTAGATTGAGGTTACGACACTAGTCGAAGGAGCCGTGCTTACGATGAAACAGCATATTTTGTTTGACCTGGACGATACATTAATTCACTGCAATAAATATTTTTATATGGTAATCGAGCAGTTTGTGGATCAGATGACAACCTGGTTTGCCGGATACGAGGAAGTAACCCCCGATGCAGTCCGGGACAAACAGACGGAAATCGATATCGCAGGTGTCGCGGTCATGGGATTTAAAAGCGAGCATTTCCCGCAATCTTTTATTGACTGCTACCGGTATTTCTCCGATCTGACCGGCCGCCCACGCTCTGCCGTGGAGGAAGAGCTGCTGTGGAAAACCGGAATCAGTGTTTACGAGCTGGAAACCGAACCTTATCCGCAAATGGAAGAAACGCTTGATAAGCTGGCAAGCGCGGGACACGAACTTCATTTATATACTGGCGGAGAGCTGCTTATTCAGAAGCGTAAAATAACTAATATGCAGCTGGAGCGCTATTTTGACGATCGTATCTATATTAGGCGGCACAAAAATACGGAAGCGCTGGAAGCTATATTATCCGGGGGCGCGTTTGACCGGAGCCATACTTGGATGATCGGCAATTCATTGCGGACAGATGTCGTCCCCGCTTTAACAGCAGGACTGCATGCCATCCATATGCTGGCCAAGTCGGAGTGGCATTACAATATTGTGCCGTTGACGATCGAACCGAAAGGCGCATTTTATACGCTGGAACGGCTTGTAGATGTACCGGATACGATCCGGCAGTATGTGTTGCGAACGTAATATGGCGCAGCTAAATATTAAGTAAGTCCCTAGTGGGGCTGGCTTTCTAATAAACAAAGAAGCTTCTAAACCCGCTTACGTGGTTGTAGAAGCTTCTTTGTTTCCCCCCGATTTTATAATCATTCAGGTCTTCTTTTTGGACTTATTATTTCATATACGCCCATTGCATTCGTGACTGTATTGGCTTACGTCGTGTTCGTTAAAATTCTGGCTAGCGTACTTTAGAACCCAAGCTTTAATTTGACCTGCCACTTCTTCTACATCGTTATCAGTTGTTACAACGGTAGGCATAGCTGGGTCAAATGCTGAATCGGAAATTTCAAATAATTCTTTAGCGAAAATTTTATAATCCTGGATCATCTCATTAGACCAATTTCTCTCTCGCAAGCGTTTTTCTCGAGTCAAATCATCGCAATGTAAGTTGAGCTCATACACATGTTTAAAGTAAGAGTAATCTACGCATTTCTCTACATCCCATGGCATTGCAGTTCCACAAATGATAGAAATTCGACCGCTTTCAGCTATTACGGGCTACTCGAAGCCAAACATTTAATATCTTTGCATCATCAGTAATGCCACATTCCAGTAGGCTATCAATGGTCAAAAACATCTACATTAGGTAGTATTCTTCTTAGTTCAGTCATTACATAAGTTTTACCTGAACCACTTGAACCGGTTACAATAAATAAAGGTAATTTCTTTTCCATTGTAACATTTACTTCATTGTGCACTAAACTTACTCTTCCCAATAGTTTCCTGAAATTTTAGACGTAAAGAAGTTCCATTTGTTGCGTTATCCTCCCGTTAATTAAACTGACGCTGATTTTGTTATCTTCAACTGACTAAATAAATGTCCTTATCGGAAATATTATCAAGTTCTCGTCATTTCATTTTGACAAGAACTTGATAACATAAACAAAAAAAGCCGCATTTATGCGGCTATTAATGTCACTATGTTCTTGTCATCTGACACTGATTGTGTACCGGCTGCACTATTTCATTGTAGCGCTATCGTCTACCGTTAGCTCAATAATTTACACTATAATTCTCTGTTACTCCCCGGTAGTATTTTCCGTCATATACACCGTCCTTCCAAATGATGTTATCTTCGCTTGATAATGCTTCAATATTAAGAATAGATGGATCTAGCTTGTTGATAATAAGGAACCAAAATCGTCCTTGTTCTGTTTGAATAATTTTGGCTTGCTTAACTGAATTCATCTGTCTGATAATCACTTTTTGTATCTGATTATTTGTAATTACTCCCGCAAAAGTCGATATAGAAATATTAGGATCGTTAGTCATTCCCCAAGTAAAACCGTCTCTTGGATTTATCTCTGTATTGGCACTAGGATTCCAATATCCAGTTTTATTTGAGAAGAATGCATGACGGAATCCAGAATTATCTTGAAATAATACAAACATTCCTTCATCCACTTTTTCTTTATAAAGTAATTCAAATGATTCAGGATTTCTTATTTTCTGCAATAACATATTCATCTTTTCTTCACTATTCATAGTGCAGCCCGTTACAATCAGAATAAGAACAATCAATAAAGATATCCTTTTCAGCCGCATCCCCTCCTTGCTTTATTTCAAAAATATACGTTAACGTTGAGATTATTACCATATTTTCACTGAATGTTGATGCTGCTTTATTTTGTATTAATGTTCGTTAGCGTAATGAAGCTGCTGATCACTCAGCAGTTTCTTCTTTGTCGTTTAATTCAACTATTGTTCCCCGTTAGTTGAATAGCTATTTTAATAGCCATTTGACAGCGTCTAATAAATCCTCAGCTATGTGGTCTGGAGCAGCTTCAAGCCATTCATCAAAAAATTGATTATTAAGGTATTTCGCCAAATCCTTCTCGCCAGAACCTGTTTTTACTAATACTTTGGTACATCCTGCCCTTTTGGCAGCAATCATATCGGTCCACCTATCACCAATAACAGCGCAATTCTTTAAATCAAGATCATTGTCTTGTGCTGCCTGAGCAAGCAAAGCTGGTGAGGGCTTACGGCAAGAACAACGATCTTCATGTTGGTGTGGGCATATGTATACTTTATCAAAACCGAATGAGAGAAGTTCGTCCCGGAAGTCATTTATTGAAGCTTCACCACGTGAAATTCCAGGTTGATTGGTAAACGAATAAATGGATACGCCCGCATCCTTAAGTTTATCAATTGACTGTTTTGCAGAAGAAAATAATTTAAAAACACCTGGATAAACAACTTGATCAGAACCACCTATAGTCCCATCTCTATCAATAAAAACAGCTTGTATTTTATACGTTGTCATTTAATTGATCGCCACCATTGAGCAGTTATATTCAAGAAAACTCCCGCCCTTAATAATACCACATATTGGAACTATCCTGCCCGTTAGCTTAATGACTCGAACATTTCGGGGTCACGGATTTGTATAAAAGTTCTTGTCCTAATACAACTTTGTATAGAAGTTCTTTGTCTTGAGCAAATGACAAGAACTTCTATACATCAATTAAAAAAGCCGCAGTATATGCGACTTCCTTTGTATAGATGTTCTTGTCGTCCGACAGTTATTTTGGGGAAGTGATCTTTTGAAGCGATCTTTATTAGAGCTTTCAGCTGATTTGCGTCTGTGCTGCTTAAGTCGTTCCATTAACGGCGGCGGCGATTTGGATGGTGCCTTTAGACCGGTCGGCAAGAACAAGCTTGCCTTTATACGACTCCCCGCCGTTTGGTCTTTTGAAAGTAATCAAACTTGTCTCGCCTTTCTCCACCAGCGATTTTGCCATCGCTGCAGATATGGATTTGCCAAGCTGCTCTTTCCAAATGACAAACGTACAACCTGTCCGGAATGCACTGCAGCCATACCCACGTTTTCCTTCAATAATCGTTCCGCCGCATCCTTGTCGCGGGCAAGCCGCAATTCGCTTTGGCCCGGCTGTTTGCTCGGGTGCAGCTGCTGCTCGCTTGGAGCCAGCGCTCTTTGCAGCTGCTGCGCTGCAAGCTCCGGAACGGAACGATGCTGAACGTACGGACCCTGTTCCCTCTGCGGCACTTGTACCCGGGCTGGCTGTTGCTGCTCGCTGGGAGCCAGCGCCTGCAGCCGTTTGCTTCGCACCTGTTTTTCCGGTGCTTTTGCCGGTTGTGCCTGTCCGTTTTGCGCTACGTTTGCTTCCACGGGACTCCTCCTCAAACGTTCCCGGCATCGCAGGACGCTGAACGCGAACCTTCTCGACGATAAGCGAGGCAAATTGCTTCACCTGCTCCATAAAACGCTCATCGGATGCTTCGCCACGTGAAATTTGATGGAGACGCTGCTCCCATCTTCCCGTCATTGCCGGTGAAGCAAGCAGCTCGACGCCTGCCTCACGAATCAGCTCGATAGCTGCACAGCCTTTGGATGTAATCTCCAGCTTCTTGCCAGCTAAAGATATGTAGCCAACCTGCTTCAGCCGTTCGATCGTAGCCGCACGGGTAGCCGGCGTTCCAAGGCCGGTGTCTTTCATGGCTTCCCTCAGCTCGTCTTCTTCGACGCTTTTGCCTGCGCTCTCCATCGCTTTCAGCAGCGTGCCCTCCGTATAGGCTTTAGGCGGCTGCGTTGCCTTTTCCGTGTAGGACGCATCTTTGCACCATACCGGCTGCTCCGGCGTAACGCGCAGCGGGCCGGTCATTAACTCTTCTTCCTCATCAGGCTCCGCTTCGGCCTTTTTTCGTTTCCCTTTTGTCTTATCAGTGCTTCCTTCAGCCGTTTCCGGGTGAAGCACCACTTTCCAGCCTGGCTCCAGCAGTTCCTTCGCTTTGGTCCGAAACGTTTCATGATCTGCAACGGTTATAACCAAATGATTGTTATACCTGGCTGGCGGATAATAATGAGACAAAAACCGGCGGACAACCATATCGTAAATTTTTTGTTCCTCTTGGCTTAGTCCGGATGCGCGTTTGGGCGTCGGCAATATCGCATGGTGATCCTCAACCTTGGACGGGTTGCATACCGCCTTATTGCCTTTATGGACACGGCTGCGGTCGGCCCCCGCCGCCAGCTCGCTATAGGGCTGTGTCCCTTGCAAAGTGTTCAGTACCTTGCCCATGACGGGAATATTCTCTTCCGTCACATAGTTGGAGTTCGTTCGCGGGTACGTGATGACTTTATGTTTTTCATACAGCGCCTGCGCAATATCTAATGTTTTTTTCGCTGAAAAACCAAACCGGGCATTCGCTTCGCGCTGCAGCAACGTCAAGTCATACAGCCGGAACGGATACTCTTTGCTCTCCGTCACTTCATATTGCGTAATTTGCCCTTGTTTGCCATTCACCTTCTGGGCCAGCGCTTCCGCTTTTGCCGGGTCCGTCAGCCGCTCTCCTTGCCATAAACCGCTATATATGCAGCCCTCCTGCTCAAAAACGGCTCGCACGACATAATACGTCTCCGATTGAAAAGCTTTAATCTCCTGATGCCGGTCATACAGCAGCGCAAGAACCGGAGTTTGCACTCTGCCAACCGATAATAACGCTTTGTGCCGTATCGTAAACGCACGCGAAGCATTCATGCCGATCAGCCAATCCGCTTCACTGCGTGCCTTCGCCGCTTTCGTAAGCGGGGTATAACTATCATCGCTGCGCAGCGCGTCAAACCCTTTGCGGATTGTCTCGGCTGTCAAATCGGATATCCACAACCGGTCGGTCGGCTGGCGGAGCTTTAAATATTGCCGGATATAATGAAAAATAAGCTGGCCTTCACGCCCGGCATCACATGCATTAATTAACCGGTTGCAGCGTTTTGCCAGCTCCCCTATCGTCTTCAGCTGGTCTTTCGTGCGGGCATTCGGCCACAGCTTGAAAGCGCCAGGTATAATAGGCAAATCCTGATCATTCCATTTTTTATAACGAGGATCGTATTGATCAGGCTCCGCTAGTGTTACCAAATGACCGATTGCCCAGCTTATAATATAACGCTCGCCTTCCAAATAGGTGCGCCGATTGACCGCTTTAGGTTCTACAACGGCCGCAATCGTGCGCCCCATGTCCGGCTTTTCTGCAATAATTAACGTCTTCAATTCATCGCCTCGCTAATGGGGCGTTTCTACTTCCTGCTTCAACGCCGCAAATATCGTTCGTACTCCTTTCGACCAGTTCGGATCTTCCGCATATTCGCGGTTAATCCAAGCGAACGGGTCGACGCCTTCCGGGCGTCCTTTGCTTAACCGGACAATCGTGCGTGAGGCAATCTCCGCCGAATCGGTAATATTCGTATTGTATTCCTTCCAGCTATGGAACACATTAAACGGGTTATTGGCAATTTGCTCCGCTTGTTTATGAGTAGCGGGAACAAAACCTTGCTCCTGCCCCGTTATCGCAAATAATAATAAAGGATGAATATCGAATTGCTTCGATACTGCAATAATGGCCGATAAATAAGGCTCTTGTGCTAGAAGAGAGGAACGCTTCGCCAAATAATCCGCCAAGCGCTGCTTATCGACATCTGTATACCGCAGCTCCTGCGGCAAACCGTCTTGTGCGTCAGCCTGCTTGAACTTGTCCAGCGTAACCGGAGGCTGCAGCTTCTCATGGGAAGGCAGCGTTAACGACCAGCCGTAAAAAAGCGAAGCCGCTATTAACAGCAAACAGATGAATCCGTACAAATAAGGGCGAAGTTTCGATGGCGAGCCGGTTTCCTCAGCAAGCGGCGGCACAAGCGACAAACCCGGCAGCGGAATGACATTGGCCTGGGCTGGCAGTTTCACTGCTTCCTCGTCCGCTGCCAGCGGAACAGCCCCTTCTTGCTCCAGCAACAGCTTAAGTTCCGGCCAGCATTGCTGAAAAGTCTGCTCTTCCTCTCTCATCTCCTGCTTATGCATCTGTTCCACAGCCGCGACAAAACAAGGCTTGTCCGCAGCGAGCTGCACTTTGCTAAGCACCCATTCCTGGAAGGGCGCCATGATTGGGCTGCTTTTCCAGTCCAGTTTTAGGCAAACCTGTAATATATGCTCCGAGCGGACCGGGCGCTGCTGCTCCAGCACGACGTTCCGGATCAATTCAGCCGTTATGCGCTTTTTCGTTGCTTCTTCAAAAGAAGGGAGCTGCCTATGAATAATGCGTGCAACCGCATCTGCGACGATTTCCGCCTTCTTCTCCTGCGGCATGGCGGCATATTTCATCTGTACGTAACTGCGTATGTTACGGACATCTGCAGGCGACAAAACATAAGCGTCTTGGGCTTCGGCAGGCATGACGAAATCGCTCCTTTGCGTCATCTCTAACCGATTTTACCACAAGTTTCCTTAGGTTGGGGAGGGCAAATTCTGAATCTCCCGCTGCACATCTTCCCTGTAAATATAGGCTGCAATTTGCTCTTTTTCACTGACCGTAAACTGGTATTCACAATCGCAGCCGATATCCTGAGGTACGATTTGCGCAATATCGCCATGGACCGTGCATATGACAAGCGCCGTAAAATCAATAAGATCATCCGGGGCAGGAGTGGCGGGAGACAATGCAAACCGCAGCTCAACGTCCACCAGCTGTTCATTACGCCGTTCTAAAGAAGCGTAAAACGCTTCGAATTTCAGCTCTGTGATACGGTCTAATCCGTATTTAATCATATCCATACTCCTTGTATAAGTTCTCATCTAACCCATGGTAAAAAAACTTATCCTATACCAGCAGACAAGCCGAAAAAAAGCGCCCGAAGGCGCTTCTTCCTAATACATT
The DNA here is from genome assembly GCF_004135365.1 of Paenibacillus protaetiae. NCBI lineage: Bacteria > Bacillati > Bacillota > Bacilli > Caryophanales > Paenibacillaceae > Paenibacillus > Paenibacillus protaetiae. Next base: position 1,359,968 of record NZ_CP035492.1, read on the forward strand.
ATTATATTGGATTTTCACCGCTTAAGGAAGCATCGAAGATCCCATCAAATATTTGTCGACTTCACGTGCAGCCTCGCGGCCTTCATTAATCGCCCATACTACAAGGCTTTGGCCGCGGCGCATATCGCCTGCTGCAAATACTTTGTCCACGTTTGTTGTATATTGGCCGTATCTCGCTTTTACGTTCGAGCGGCGGTCCTGCTCCAGTCCAAGCTGATTGATCAGCGTGTTCTCAGGGCCTTCGAAACCTACAGCGATAAACACCAGATCCGCCGGCCATACTTTTTCCGTGCCTGGAATTTCTCTGTATACTTTACGCCCGTTCTCATCAACGGTACGTTCGATTTGCACTGTATGAAGCTCTTTTACATTGCCGTTGCCGTCACTGACAAATTTCTTCGTCAATACGGAAAACGCACGAGGATCTTCGCCAAACAGCGCTTTTGCTTCTTCATGCGCATAATCGAGCGTATATACGTTCGGGAATTGCGGCCACGGGTTGTTGATCGAATCGCGCGTCAGCGGCGCTTTAGGATGCGTACCGAATTGCGTTACCGATTTGCAGCCGTGGCGAAGCGCTGTTGCGACGCAGTCCGTACCGGTGTCGCCGCCGCCAATAACGATAACGTCTTTGCCTTTAGCCGAAATATAGTTGCCGTCCTCCAGATTGGAGTCCAGATAGCTTTTAATCGTACCGTTCAAATAATCCATCGCCATATGAACGCCGTTCAGCTCGCGTCCTTCGATCTCGACGTCACGAGCTTTGGTCGCTCCGCCGCACAATACAACCGCGTCAAACGTATTCAGCAGTTCTGCCGCCGGAATATCTTTGCCGATTTCTGTATTGGTCACGAATTCAATGCCTTCTGCTGCAAGCAGATCAACGCGGCGCTGTACAACCGCCTTGTCCAGCTTCATCGTTGGAATACCGTACGTAAGCAATCCGCCAATCCGGTCAGCGCGTTCATATACGGTCACCAGATGGCCTGCTTTATTGAGCTGGGCTGCAGTTGCAAGGCCGGCAGGGCCGGAACCGACAACGGCAACACGTTTGCCCGTGCGCATTTTAGGCGGCTGAGGGACAACCCAACCTTCGTCAAAACCGCGGTCAATGATCGCTTGTTCGATTGTCTTAATCGTTACCGAATCGCCGATCAGACCAACCGTACAAGAACCTTCACAAGGCGCTGGACATACGCGGCCGGTAAATTCAGGGAAATTGTTCGTTTTGTGCAGACGGTCAAGCGCTTCTTTCCAAAGACCACGATAAACCAAATTATTCCATTCCGGAATCAGATTGTTAATCGGACAGCCGGAAACCGTACCGGCAAGTTCCATGCCCGTATGGCAATAAGGGGTTCCGCAGTCCATGCAGCGAGCGCCTTGCGTAGCAAGCTGATCGTCTGAAAGATGCTTATGGAATTCTCCCCAATCTTTAATCCGTTCAACGGGATCTCGATCAGCCGGAATCTCTCGTTGGTATTTCATAAATCCAGTTGGTGTAGACATCAGCGTATTTCCTCCATCCGTTTTCCCGCAAACCATATACGAAAATTGTTTTTTATAAAATCATATCTGGAACCGCATAAATATACAACTTAATTCGCTAAGAAAAGTTAAAATATTTGGCGAAAACAATCAAAAAAGCTTTTAAAATATGCTATCATTCCGTTTCAGGTTCGTTAATGGATTATCCGGATAATCATTTGCACTAACCTACATATTGTTCGTATTTTTCAGAAAGTTTCCGTATATCCCTATTATAAACGGATATAGGTTTGAAAGAAATAAACATATGGATTTTTTTCGTCCTGGATGCCTTGCTCGCTGCCGGCGAGCTTCCATTCACTGCTTTTTACCTCCGGGAAAAAAGCATCCGCCCGCTCTACCGCGGTTGCAATCTCGGTTAGCAGAAGTTTGTCTGCATACGGCATAAACAGCTCATAGATTTCCGCCCCGCCGATGACCATCCATTCCTCGTCGGCATGCATGAGCTGGAGCGCTTGTTCTATGCTGCTTACCGTTTCCGCCCCTTCGTACACTACGCCATCCTGCCGGGTCAAAATAACATTTCTCCGGTTGCGAAGCGGCTTACTTCCGAACGATTCAAACGTCTTGCGCCCCATTAATACCGGTTTTCCCGTCGTCATCCGCACAAAATACGCCATATCGGCAGGAAGCCGCCACGGAAGCCCGTTTTCGACGCCGATTGCGTTATGCTGGTCGATGGCTGCAATCATCGTTATAGACACTGCACATCCTCCTTTGCCTACTACTGAGCTAAGTATTAAACGGCCACAGGCGCTTTAATAGACGGATGCGGATCATAATGCTCTACGGCAATATCAGAAACTTCAAAATCAAACACCGACTTGATGTCCTGATTCAATTTCAGCACCGGCAAATTACGCGGTTCGCGTGTTAGCTGCAGCTCGATTTGCTCCAAATGATTCGTGTAAATATGAGCATCCCCAAGCGTATGGACAAAATCCCCCGCCTCAAGTCCGCATTCATGCGCAATTAAATGCGTTAATAACGCATAGCTTGCAATATTAAACGGAACGCCAAGGAAAATATCCCCGCTGCGCTGATATAACTGGCATGACAGCTTGCCTTCGCTCACATAAAACTGGAACATCGTGTGGCATGGCGGCAACGCCATATTGGTAGGCACATCCTCCGGATTCCAGGCGGATACGATTAGCCGGCGAGAATCCGGATTTGTTTTGATCGCATGGATGACATCCCGAAGCTGGTCGATCGAATCGCCGCGGGTTGTACGCCATTCCCGCCATTGCTTGCCGTATACATTGCCCAGCTCGCCATATTTCGCGGCAAAAGCGTCATCGTGAAGCACAAGCTGTTTGAAACGCTCCATCTGCTCTTCATAATGGGCGCGGAACAGCTCGTCCGTCTGCGAACGCAGGCCAAAATCGCTCATGTCCGGGCCATCGTAATCCGGACTTTCCACCCAGCTTTTAAACGCCCATTCGTTCCAAATATTATTGTTGTGCTGCAGCAAATAACGAATATTCGTATCGCCTTTAATAAACCATAACAACTCGCTGACGATCAGCTTAAAAGGCACTCGTTTTGTGGTGAGAAGCGGAAAACCTTCGTTTAAACGAAACCGCATTTGCCGGCCAAACACCGAAACCGTTCCTGTGCCTGTCCGGTCCTCTTTGCGAACGCCGTTCGCCAGCACATCTTTAAGCAGGTTCATGTATTCCCATTCACTGGTTTGAACAGCCATGTTGTACGGTTCCCCCTTTTGTATCTGTTCTTCATCATTTATGGCCAAGTCTTTTTATTTTATCATTTATAAGTCAATCTGTCTGTCCTGTTTTCGCTTTTGCCGCAGCTCATAGCGGGCGCCTGCCGTCTGGAACAGATGCTTCTCCAATTCCGATTCCGGGATAACGGGCGGTACAGCCGACGGTTTACCGTCCTGCATAGCCACAAAAGTAAAAAAACCGGTCACCGTTCTTTTTCGCTCGCCGGTTTGCACATTTTCAGCCATAACCGATACAAACACTTCCATTGAAGTGCGGTGGGTCCACGTCACGAACGCTTCAGCTTCTATTGCCTCACCAACTTGGATCGGTGCAAGAAAGTCAAGCGAATCGGTTGAAGCGGTAACGACTTGCATCCGGGCATGGCGAAGTGCCGCGATGGCAGCTGTCTTATCCATAATTTCCATCAGCTTGCCGCCAAACATCGTTTCATTGTGATTGGCATCCACCGGAAAAATAATTTGTGTTGTAACCGTACGCGAGTCCTTTGCCGGCTTTCCCGCAACCTGCATCTTTAAATGCCTCCTTATTATCGCAAGACATGTCTGTTGTTTCCGCTTATGGAATAACTTATTCGCCCGGACAAAAGAAGTGCAGCTGTTTCGGTGCAGAACCGGCCCGGCTTGGCTGAACGTAAGCAGGCTGAAAACGCAAAAATGCCGTGCAGCATAGACTGCACGGCATTTTTTACAAACCGGTGTACGTATCTTATTTCGATACCGTGTGGATCGGGTGTCCAAGCGCTACTTCCGCAGCGTCCAGAACGATTTCCCCAAGCGTTGGATGCGCATGGATCGTCAGGGCGATATCTTCAAGCGTTGCGCCCATTTCGATGGCCAGGCCAAGCTCGGCAATCATGTTGGAAGCTTCGTTGCCGATAATTTGCGCGCCAAGCACAAGGCCGCTGTCTTTATCGGAAACCAGCTTCACGAAACCTTCCGTTGCATTAAGCGACAAGGCGCGGCCGTTAATTGCAAATGGGAATTTGCCCACTTTAACGTTGTGGCCTTTGTCTTTTGCTTCTTTTTCCGTATAGCCGACGCTAGCGCATTCCGGATCGGAGAAACATACCGCAGGGATACATTTGTAATCCACAACGCTTGGATGTCCGGCAATCGCTTCAGCCGCAACGCGGCCTTCGTACATCGCTTTATGAGCGAGAGCAGGTCCAGCAATAACGTCGCCGATAGCATAAATATGCGGGTTGCTTGTGCGGGTTTGGCTGTCAACCTCGATCAGACCGCGGTCGGACACTTTTACGCCGGCAAGATCAAGACCAAGCTCGCCATCGGTATTCGGACGGCGGCCAACCGTAACAAGCAGGTAGTCTGCCGTTACTTTCTCTTCTTTATCGCCAACTTTGTAAGTGAGCGTTACGTCGTTGTCGGTTTGCTCAGCGCTTTGCGCCATTGCACCGGTAACGATATCTACGTTTGTGCCTTTCAGCTTCTTCACTACGATGGAAGACATGTCTTTGTCAAAGCCAGGCAGGATGGTGTCTCCGCCTTCGATTACAGTTACTTTCGTACCGAACTTGGAATACATTTGACCAAGCTCGATGCCGATATAACCGCCGCCGATAACGATCAGGCTTTTTGGCACTTCAGGCAAGGACAAGGCGCCGGTCGACGAGATGATGCGCCCTTTGAACGGGAATGCTTTCAGCTCGATTGGACGGGAACCGGTAGCGATGATGCAGTTTTTGAAACGGTAACGAGGAGCTTCCTGGTCGTTAAACACACGCGCTTCGTTCTCGTTAATGAACATTACTTCGCCGTTGAAGTATTGCACTTTGTTTGCTTTCAGCAAGGAAGCAACGCCGCCTGTCAGCTTTTTCACGACGCCGTTTTTAAACTCCTGCACTTTGGACCAGTTCACGGTTGCTCCGCTTGCTTCAATGCCAAATGCAGAAGCGTGGCCGATCGACTCGTACTGATGAGCTGCGGAGATGAGTGCTTTCGACGGAATGCAGCCAACGTTCAAGCAAACGCCGCCGACATTTTCTTTATCTACAACAAGCACGTTTTGACCCAGTTGAGCTGCGCGAATCGCAGCTACGTAACCGCCGGGGCCAGCACCAATGACTAAAGTATCGATATCCAGAGAAGCGTCTCCTACTACCATTACCTTACACCTCCATGATGAACAGCTCAGGTTGTGCCAGCAGCTGTTTAATATAGTTCATAAAGTTTTGTGCAGTTGCGCCGTCGATGAGACGGTGGTCAAAGCTGAGCGACAAGGCCATAACCGGAGCCGGAACGACTTCACCGTTCTTCACAACCGGTTTTTCCGAGATGCGGCCGGTCCCGAGGATCGCAACTTCAGGGAAGTTGATAACCGGCGTAAAGAACATGCCGCCTGCGGAACCAATGTTCGAAATCGAAATGGTGCTGCCTTTCAGTTCGTTAGCAGCAAGTTTGCCTTCGCGTCCGCGGACAGCCAGGTCACGAATGGAATCGGCAACCATCCAAATATTTTTGCGGTCCGCATCTTCGATAACCGGAACGATCAGGCCGTTGTCCGTATCGGTTGCGATACCGATGTTGTAATATTTGCGAAGCACGATTTCTTGGTTTGCTTCGTCAAGCGTAGCGTTCATGATCGGGAACTGGCGGCAAGCAGCCACAAGAGCCTTCACGATAAACGGCAGGTAGGTGAGCTTCGCGCCCTTTTTCTCTGCGTATGGTTTATATTTTGCACGCAATGCAACAAGCTCGGTTACGTCCACTTCGTCCATGATCGTAACATGAGGGGCTGTGTATACCGATTTAACCATTGCATTGGCGATCGCTTTGCGGATACCTTTGAACGGAACGCGTTCTTCCGGACGGTAAGGCGTTCCGGCTGCGACAGGAGCCGCTTTTGCTTCAGCCGCTGCAGGAGCTGCCGCAGCTGGCGCAGCCGTTTCAACTGCTGACGGAGCCGCTGCCGGTACAGCGCCGCCTGCGAAGCCGTCAACGTCTTCGCGCGTAATGCGGCCGTTTTTGCCGGAGCCGTTTACTTGCGTCAAGTCGATGTTTTTCTCGCGGGCATATTTGCGAACGCTTGGCGTAGCCAGCACAAGGCTGCCGGACGCTTGAGGCGCTGCGCCAACCGCTGCCGGTGCGGCAGCAGGAGCTGCAGCTTCAGGAGCCGCCGCCTGAGGCGCTTCTTCGGCCGGGGCAGCTTGCTCCGGAATATCGCCTTCCGCTTCGATTACCGCTACCACTTCGCCGACATGGCATACTTGGCCGTCCTTCACGCGGACTTCCAGCACCGTGCCGTTCACCGGACAAGGAACTTCGACAATCGCCTTGTCGTTCTGCACTTCCATAATGACATCTTCGTCCGTTACTTTATCGCCGGGCTTCACATGCACTTTGACGATTTCGCCTTCATGCAAACCTTCGCCCAGCTCAGGGAATAAATAATTAAATTTCGCCACCTGTTACGCACCCTCCTCGAAGTTGCGGTCCAGCCGGGACTAAACAGCGCAAGCAGCAGCCTGCCTTGTTATCCGGCTGTACCGAACTAGTACATTCTTTTAAAAAATTGCGTTCCGATTAAAACTCGAGAACTTTATGGACAGCTGCCGCTACGCGAGCAGGAGTTGGAAGCCATGTATCTTCGATCAGCGCAAACGGATAAACCGTATCCGGGCCGGCAACGCGAAGCACGGGCGCTTCAAGATGCAAAATCGCTTTTTCATTGATTTGCGCAATGACCTCGGCAGCTACGCCGGATGTTTTTTGCGCTTCTTGCACAACAATAGCACGGTTTGTTTTCTTGATCGACTCCACGATGGTGTCGATATCAAGCGGCAGCAAAGTGCGAAGGTCGATAACTTCCGCTTTGATGCCGGATTTTTCAAGCTCTTCCGCAGCCGCAACCGCAGTATGAACCATCATGCCGTAAGCGATGATCGTTACGTCGCTGCCTTCGCGGACAACGTTAGCTTTGCCGATTTCGATCGTGTATTCGCCTTCCGGAACTTCCGCTTTAAATTTACGGTACAAGTTCAAATGCTCCATGAAAAAGACCGGATCGTTGTCGCGAATCGCGGAAATCATCAAGCCTTTAGCATCATACGGATTCGAAGGCACGATAACTTTCATGCCCGGCGTTTGCAAAGCAAGGCCTTCCAGCGAGTCTGTATGCAGCTCGGCTGCTTTTACGCCGCCGCCAAAAGGCGTACGGAATACGATCGGCGCATTGTAGCGGCCGCCGGAACGGTAACGCATGCGCGCTGCTTGTACAAACATTTGGTCGAGCGCTTCATAAATAAAACCTACGAACTGGATTTCCGCAATCGGGCGGAATCCTTGCGTACCCATACCAACCGCAAGACCTGCGATTGCCGATTCTGCAAGCGGCGTATCAAATACGCGCTCTTCGCCGAATTCTTCCTGCAGTCCTTCCGTTACGCGGAATACACCGCCAACTTTACCAACGTCCTCACCGAAGATAAGCACGTTCGGATCTCGTTTCAATTCCACGCGCATTGCGTCGCGGATTGCTTCCAACATATTCATTTGTGCCATGATCGCTTTATCCTCCCTTACCGTCACGAATAATTATTGAAAATCAGCCTTCTGCTCTTCCAGATACGCCGGTGTCGTTTCAAACATCGAGTCGATCAAACCAGGAACCGTCATTTTTTCAGTCGCTTCCGCTTTTTTGATATGCTCGTTGACTGTTGCTTTCGCTTCTTCCTTCACGCGGTCCGTATCTTCTTCCGTCCAAAGGCCTTTTTTCTCCAAATATTTGCCGAAACGAATAAGAGGATCCTTCAGTGCCCATTCCGCTTCTTCGTCTTTCGTCCGGTATTTCGTTGCATCGTCGGACATGGAGTGCGGACGGAAACGGTATGTCAAAATCTCGATCAGCGTAGCGCCTTCGCCGTTGCGTGCGCGTTCGGCAGCATCGGATACCGCTTTGATAACAGCAAGTACGTCCATGCCGTCGACCTGTACGCCTTGAATGCCGGCAGCAACCGCTTTGTGCGCGATCGATTGCGCGCCGGTTTGCTTCTTGAACGGCGTCGTAATTGCATAGCCGTTGTTTTGTACGGCGAAAATAACCGGAAGCTTAAACGCGCCTGCGAAGTTAAGCGCTTCGTAGAAGTCGCCTTCGGAGGAACCGCCGTCGCCTGTATACGTAATGGCAACACGTTTCTCTCCCCGTTTCTTGAACGCCATTGCGATGCCTGTTGCATGCAGCACTTGCGCGCCGATAATGATCTGAGGCATCAGAACGTTGACATCAGCCGGGACTTGGCCGCCATGCTGATGGCCGCGGGAATACAGGAATGCTTGATAAAGCGGAAGACCATGCCATACCAGCTGCGGAATATCACGATAGCCAGGGCATACATAATCGTCTTTATTCAGGGCGTATTCGCTGCCCACCATGGAAGCTTCTTGACCGGATACCGGCGCATAGAAGCCCAGGCGGCCTTGGCGGCCCAGATTAACTGCGCGGTCATCCCAAGCGCGGGTAAATACCATACGGTACATAATTTCTTTTAATTGTTCATCAGATAGTGCCGGCAAAAAATCCGGATTAACAACATCACCATCGAGAGACAATACGGAAAGCGGAGTAACCGGATCCGCATGAACTACATGTGGCTGTTTGCTCATTGTGAACATTCACCTCGATCGATATTATTTGAATATTAGATTCCTCTGTTATAGAATTATTATAAACCTGTTTACCGAAAATGGTCAAAGCAAAAAACAAAAAAACCGCCGTTTTTTCGCTATTTTAGGCTATAACAACCTCGAATTGTATATGTAACAGGATATTCAAAACAGTATAACAGAATGGTACAATAGAACGCTTTCACAGTTTTGACATGCGATTTTATGCGCATTAAGCCTTTCTATTGTTTACCCACATCAAGAGCAATCCATTCAATGGGCGGAGGGAAAACGATGACGGATGAAAGATATTTAAAAAGGACGATTCTAAAAGAAACCATCACAAGCCGTTACTTGCCGGAAGGCGAACGCGCGCTGCGCATTTATTTGCCGCCGGGCTATAATGAATTGTTAAGCTATCCGGTTGTGTATTGCCAGGACGGCGAAGACTTTTTCAACTTCGGACGGATCGCAACGACCGCCAACCAGCTTATTTTAGATGAAGGCGTTGAACCGTTTATTATTGTAGGGATCGAAGTGAACAAAAAAGTAAGAACGGCGGAATATGCCCCGGACGGCGACAGGCATGACGATTACGTCACGTTTTTTGGCGAGGAGCTTGTCCCTTTCATCGAAAATAAATACCCGGTAAGGCGCGATCCCGAATACCGCTTGCTCGCCGGCGACTCGCTGGGCGCAACGGTGTCGTTCCATATTGCGCTTGCTTATCCCGAGCTGTTTACACGCGTGCTGTCGCTTTCCGGCGCTTACTTTGAACGGTCGCTCGAAATCATGGAAATTCCGCGCGATTTGACCTGGCTTCGCATTTACATGATCGTTGGCCTGCAGGAGACGGCTTACGAGACGACGGACCGCGGCGTTTACAACTTTGTCGAGCTGAACCGGAGCGCACGCAAGCTGCTCGAAGGATATGGCGCCGATGTCTACTATGAGGAAAAAGACGGTCAGCATCAATGGGGCTTCTGGCAAAAAGAACTGCCCGCCGCGCTTCTGTATTTTTTGCCGCGGGGCTGACGGGCAGCAAGTCCAGATAAAACAACACGAAAAAACCTTCACAAACCGTTTAGAGCAGCGGCCGTGAAGGTTTTTTTACATTTGAAACCACCGTATTGGCGCATAGCTTCCCTGCTTATTCGCCGTCTAGAGCTTCAGGTCGGCTTTCACTCGAGCAAGAAGCGCCTCGCAGCCTTCTTGCACGAGTGCGTATACTTCGTCAAAATTGCCGGTGTAATACGGGTCGGGAACGTCCGAGACGCCTTTCTCCGGCAGCAGGTCCATAAATTTAAACACTTTCGCATCATCCGTCTGGATGCCGGCCGTTTCTTTTACGTCACGTTCGTTTTTGGAATCCATGCAGACGACATAATCAAATATCTCATAATCGTCCGCTTTAAATTGCCGCGCACGCATTCCCGCATAGGAAATACCAAGACGATCCAGCAGCTTGCGTGTCCCTTCGTGCGGTGGCTTGCCGATATGCCAGTCGCCTGTTCCTGCGGAGTCGATTTCAATTACCCGCTCCAGGCCGGCTTTTTGCACTTCATGGCGAAATACCGCTTCCGCCATCGGAGAACGGCATATATTGCCAAGACAAACAAACAATACGCGAGCTTTCATAAGGTGTCTCCTTTATTTCTTTTCGTTTTGTGCCAAAACGGCGGCAGTTCAGGCGTCCATGCGCCGGTTTTGAGAGAACGCCGCGGAAGCTTCCATTTGAAATAAACGGACAACATCCGCAAAAATGTAATCACAACAAAGAGGAACAATAAATCAAGCGTCGAGTGAAACCAGCCGAGCCATATCGCAAATCCGGCCAGCATCGCCCACACGGCGTAAATTTCATCGCGCAGCACAAGCGGCTTGCGTCCTGCGAGCACATCGCGGATCAGTCCGCCGCCAATGCCTGTCAGCATGGCAGCTACCAGCACGGCGCTTAACGGATGATTCATTCCCGTTGCGTACAGAGCGCCCTGGATCGCAAACGCCGCTAAGCCAATCGCGTCGAAAAAAGCTTCGCTTTTTTTCCAATGCTGAATCCAGGTTGAAGGCAATACAAAAGCGATTGTCATGGCACACATGGCTATGATAAACAAATGTCCCTGGCTCCAAAGTGACGTGACCGGGATGCCGATCAATATATTCCGCACCACACCTCCGCCAAACGCAGTCACCAAACCAAGCACAAACACGCCCAAAATGTCGTATTCCTCTTCCATCGCTACAATCGCGCCGCTCACCGCAAACGCAATCGTGCCGATGATGCTGAATACGGCAAAAATATCGACGTCCACCCTTTCTCCTCCCGTTTCTTCCCGGTTCGCTCCCGGTTATGTCCTTTCCATTGTATCTGCGCCTATACGATATGAAAAGACAATTTTTTCGGAAGTTATGGGTTCGATTAACTGTATTTGCAGTTCCGTTCGCTATATACTGACATTATCTGCAAACTGCGCTAAAGCAGGAATAAAAGGAGAACCATTTCATGCATAAACGTATTGTGATTTGCTCCGGCGGCGAATTGGGCCGCTGGGCGCTACCCTATATCGAGAACTGCAGCTATTTGATCGGCGCGGACAAAGGAGCGCTTTTTTTGGCGGAGCACGGCTTCCGGCCGGATATTGCGCTTGGCGATTTTGACTCGGTGACCGCCGGCCAGCTCGCTCTTATACGGAACAGCAGCAGGAAAGTCGAAGACTGCGATCCGATTGATAAAAACTATACCGATACTGAGCTGGCATTCCGCCATGCGCTGTCGTTAAATCCGGGGGAAATCGTGCTCCTTGGCGCAACGGGAACCCGGCTTGACCATACGCTTGCCAATATGCATTTGCTGGCAGCCGCTCTGCAGCAAGGCACACCGGCCGCCATTATTGACAGGCACAATCATATTTCGCTGACGGACAGCCGGCTAACGTTGAGCCGCAGCGGCTACCGGCAAATCTCGCTGCTTCCGCTGACCATGCGCGTCACCGGCATTACGCTAACCGGTTTTCAATACCCGCTGCATAATGCTGTACTAAACATTGGCCAGTCGCTTGGCATAAGCAATGTACTTGCCGAGGAAACCGGCACGATTCAAGTCTCGGAAGGCATGCTGCTTGTTATTCAAAGCAACGATTAAGGGCAAGCAGCGTACACTCGCTGCTTGCCCTTAATGATGCAGCCTGCATTGCGCAGCCCGGCTCGCCGCTGAACCTGGCTTAAGGCTCCGGCGGGCTTATGATGGACAGCCCTTCGACATGCTTGCGGGACATTAGCTTCCGCGCCTTCCGGTTTTCTTTCGAGTCGAACACAATATCCATATCGTAATCGGCGCCGGGATAAAGCTTCTCTTTGGCAATATAAGGCTTCAGCCGTTTCCGGTTAAAATGCAGCTTTCTCCCTTCGACCTGAACCATCACATTCCCGCGTTCATCCGCCGGCCGGTAAACGATTCCCGCCCGGTTCAGCGGATAAATCCACACGGCGTCCCCTTTCGCAAATTCCGGCGGCTTCCCCCTCGGTGAAGGAGCCGCTTTGCTTCCGCGCTCCGATCTTTCCGCAGCTGAAAGCTTACGCCATCCCGCCGACCCGGCGTGCGGCGCCGCTTCTGCCCCATTAGCGGCTGATGCCGCCGCTCCTTCCGCTTTTGCATCCGGCTGCTCGACGCCTTCGCCCGCTCCCGGGCACTCTGCCGCTGCGCCAAACTTGCCCGCTGCGTCCTTCTCCGCCGTTCCGGCCGCTGTGCCCGGCTTAACGGCTGCGGCAAGCAGCTGCTCCGCCCGGTTCATCAAGCCGGCTGGCAGCCCGACCCGCCGGGCAATAACGAAAGCATGGCTTTCGCCTGCCGCTCCGACTTCCAGCCGGTATAACGGCTGCAGCGTCTCCGGGTCAAATGCCATTCGAGCATTTTGGCAGCCTGGCGTGCGGGAAGCATACGCTTTAATTTCATTAAAATGCGTGGAAGCCGCGGTCAGTGAGCCGCTTGCCAGCAGCTCTTCGAGCAAGGCAACCGATAAAGCGATCCCTTCGGACGGATCGGTGCCGGCGGCCAGCTCATCCAGCAAAAACAGCGAGCGCGGCCCGGCGTTTTCCAGCATCGCCTTTATGGCGGCAAGATGGGACGAGAACGTACTGAGCGACTGCTCCAGGCTTTGCCCGTCGCCGACATCCGCCATCACATGGCGGAATAGCCCCAGCTCCGTCCCTTCCTCCGCAGGAACAAGCAGCCCGGCTTGGGCCATCAGCACCAGCAGACCAATCGTTTTGAGCGCTACCGTTTTGCCGCCGGTATTTGGTCCGGTAATAATAAGCTGGTTCCAGCCGGTGCCAAGCTCGACATGGAGCGGAACGGCTTCTTGCCGCAGCAGCGGATGGCGGCCGCCAACAATCCGGATTTCCGGCTGCGCGGATAATAACGGGCTGATGCCGCCATAAGAACGCCCCAGCTTTCCTCTTGCCATGATGAAATCAAAAGAAGCCATCGCTTCCAAATTGCAGTGCAGCTGCGGCGCGTAACTTTCAGCCAGTCCCGACAGCTCCGACAGGATGACCGTACGCTCCCGCTCCTCGTCCGCCAGCAGCTGCTGCAGCGCGTTCTGCAGCTCGGCAACATCAGCCGGCTCCACGAATAACGTTTGCCCGCTGGACGATTCATCCCATACAGTGCCCGGAACTTGCTTGCGCAGCTCCCGCTTCACCGGGATGACAAGCCGCCCCCGGCGCTTGCTCACCAGCTGCTCCTGCAGCGCCGTTCGATATTTCGTCAGCGTCTGCTCCATCTTCTTCTCAATCCGCTGCTCCGCTGCATAAATATGTCTGCGGATATCGGCCAAATAAGGACTGGCACCATCTGTCAGCCGTCCATACCGGATGCAGCGCACCAGCTCCTCCTTCAAATCACGGCATTCCACCATGGAATCCGCGTAGGATGCGATCGTAGGCGCCGTTAACCGTTTGCTGTCCATATATTTCTTCATCTGCGCGACCGATGACAGCCAGACCGCCAGCTGCTCCAATTCCGTTTCCGCATAAATACGCCCTTTGCCGAGCAGCGCCATAAACGAGTCGATCCCTTCCATTGCGGATAGCGGTATGCTGGCGCCTGCGGCGAGCAATGCCGCCGCTTCCTTAGTTTCCTGCTGCCAGATCCGCACCCGCTTCAGCTCGTCGCTTGGCTGATGACGTTCAGCCAGATCCCTGCCGGCCGGCGACACGGTGTACTCCAGCAGTTTCTCCATCACCCGGTTAAATTCCAATTGCTTAAATGCCGATTCCATTCCATTCATGCGATAACCCTCGCTTTCATTTCATATGCGATGCGTTTGGCTTAAAAAGCCGTCAAATAAAAAAACAGGAACAGAACGCATATGCGCTCCATTCCTGTTTCGAGGCGGCAGAGTCAGTCCGTTTCGCGCAACGGCCCAGATGTCTGTGCCATTCCCGGGGAAATGGCGGACACTGGTCCATAAACGCAAAAAAACCGTGCTGCAAGAGCACGGTGTACTGTTCCGCTGCCATAGTTGTTCAGGCGGGGAGTCCACATGTTCTTAACTCAAGGACCCAGACCATTAGACAGGCGCATCAAATCAAGCTGCTGCTTGAACAAAACAGGAGCAAGCTGATCCAAAGCCGCAAAGCTAATGTCCGGCATATCCAATTAGGAGTTAAGAACACCCGTAATCATAAAAATTTGTCCCCTTTCCAAAACAAACAAAATCTGCCTTAATCATAAAAGAAAGCCATGCCCGCTGTCAAGGCGGCATGGCTCCCGGTTTAAATAAACAGCTGCATCCCGGTTTCGGCAAAAGCCGAATGCTCAGGCAGCTCATATTCGCGCCGCAGGTCAATATCATGCGACATATGTGTAAAAACCGTGCGCTTCGGCTGCCAAATCCGCAGCAGCCCGGCAGCTTCCGTCACATCATAAACCGATCTTGTATCATACGGAAACTCTTCCTTATAAAAACTTGTCCCCAATACCAGCAGATCAAGCCCGTACAGCGGCTTCTGCTGTTCTTCGGTCAAGCCAATCGCATCCGAGCAATAGGCCCACGCTTTGCCTGTTGCCGCGTTGTCGAACCGGTACGCGTAAGCGTAGCCGTTTTTCCCATGGTTCACGCGCCAGCATGACGTTACCCAATCGCCAAATTGCACCGGCGTATCAATCGCGTGAAAATGAATTTGCCGCTGCAGCCACGGAAAACGGTCGGCAATTTCCTTGATGACCTCAGACGGCGCATACGCTTCGCCGGATTTGCCGAGCCATCGGCATGCATCCGCCCATTCCACCAAACCGCCGATATGGTCAAAATGTGCATGTGTGATCAATATGCGGTCCACGATCCGCAGTCCTGCCGCTTCCATCTGTCTTCCCCAGTCCGGACCACAGTCAATCATCATCGTGCCGGCGTTGTCATCGTCGATTTGCACAAGCGATCGGTAACGCCGGTTCCGGTTCCCGCTGCGGGCCTCCTCGCAAACCGGGCAATCGCAGTACACACGCGGTACGCCCATCGAATCGCCCGTCCCACGGAACGTAATAGCTGTCATAGCGGAAGCAAACCTACCTGTTCACGGCTGCGAAGCGCCTCTATCATCTCAAGCCAAGCTTGCGGTTTGTTTGGAAGCGCGGAATAATACGTCGTCAAAAACTGCACGATGAGCTGCGCGGGAAGAGAGGCGCGTTCATCATCTGCCGGCAGGAAGCATAAATCAAGCCCTTCAACCGCCTGGCCTTCATGATCCCATGAAGGATGGACATACCCGAAGTCAAGCCGCTTGTAACCCATATGGGACAATACTTCCCGCCGCACCAGCGGGTTCATCGGCGTTACGCCGCCAAACTCGTGGATGGAGGCAAGGTACGGATCGTAAATTTCAGCAAACATGCCCAGCCGCTCCGTGCCCGATTCTTTTGCCAGCCTTGCCAGATCCCGTTCCCGGTTCACCATCAGGAAACGCCCGATGCCCATCGACGGCCGGCCAATGATCGTGAAGTCCGTCATGGCCACCTTCATATCCGGGTAATAGCGGTATTCCGTAGAGCCTACCACTTCATCCCCGTGAACGGCGGCATATACATGAATACCCGGATCTTCCAGCGGTTCCTTCCATAATTCATACGCCAGCACTTCTTCCGGCGGAAAGATCGTTTGCAGAAGCTGGTGCAGCTTAGCAAAATAAGGATCTTCAATTGACTTAATTCGATGATATTGCAGCATAACTGTCAGTCTCTCCCCTCTCTCCTATTATCCGTCTAAGCTTCCGGCTGCTCCAGGAACGGATTGCGCCATTCCATTAATGCCGCGTTGCCAAGCGATTCTTCATCGTCCAAGTAATTGGAGGCGACGCCGATTGGCATCCGTCCGCAGCGAAGCAGGAACGTCAGGACCGGATCTCGCAGCTCTCCCAATACCGCTTTCTCCAAATATTGCTTTGGCGTAAGCGATTCGGCATGTATATGGTAACCCGGCATTCGTCCTGCGCCAAGCAGCCGCTTCAGGTTCAAAAAAACAACCGTTTCGTACATCGACTGCATCAGCCATTTGCCGATGCCGGCTTTCCGGAATGCCGGGGATACGCATAAGTCAGCGACATACAGCGTATCTCCTTCCGGATTATGGTTGCGGATATAACCGTTATCCGTAATCGTCTCCCAGGTGTGGGAATGCCCGTAGTCGTCCAGATTGACGATAAGTCCGGTCATCGAACCGATAATCCGGCCTTCCGTTTCCACACATAATGCGCCGGCCGGAAAATGATCGAGATGCTTCGCCAGCTGCTCTTCGTTCCACAGCAGTTCCTCCGGATAAGGAGGAGGAAAGCTTTCTTGCTGGAGCGCGATCATGCCGGCATAATCCTGTTTCGTATAATTGCGGATGATTACCGGAAGCGGCTTGCCGTCCAGAAAAACAATCATCTTTTTGTACATGGCTGCAGCCTCCTTACGCCCAATCCGTATACAAATCTGTTCGGCGGTCCCGCCAAGTCGTTACGGAACCGGCTGAACGGACGTCTTCCAGCAGTTGCAAATCCAGGTCGGCCACAACAAGCATATCGTCGTTTATAACCCCTTCGGCCAATATCCCTCCCGGTGGAAACGGAATATCGTTAGGCGTAATAACAGCAGCCTGCCCGTAGTTCGCCCGCATAAAATCAACGCGGCGAAGCGCGCCGACGGTGCCGGTCGTCACGATATACACCTGATTCTCAACCGCCCTGGCGTGGCAGCAATAGCGCACGCGGTGGAAGCCGTGCCGGTCATCGGTGCACGATGGGCAAAAAATGACGTCCGCGCCTTTTGCCCGCGCCATCCGGACGATTTCCGGAAATTCAATATCGTAGCAGGTGAGCATTGCAATGGTGCCGTATTTCGTTTCAAACACAGCCAGTCCGTCGCCGGGCGCCATGCTCCATTCCGTTACTTCGGTTGGCGTTAAGTGGATTTTGGCCTGCTTGTCGATTTTCCCGTCCGGATGGAACAAGAACGCCGTATTTTGCCGTCTGCCTCCGCCCGCGTCAACGACATGCGTGCCTCCGATTATATAAACGCCGTATTCCGCCGCTAGGCCTTGGAACAACGCCGTATAATCGTCCGTAAACGCCGGAAGCTGCTCAATTGGCAGCGGACGCCCATCCGCACCCCCGATCGACAGCAGCTGGGTCGTCATAAATTCAGGAAATAATACAAATTCCGTTCCGTATTCGGAAGCGTTGCGGACATAATGTGTCACTTGAGCGGCAAATTGCTCAAAGGACGTAATGTCTTCCAAATGATATTGGACGGCAGCAACCCGGTATTTCAAGCTCTTTCCCCCTACCGTTTTTGTCTAAATTGAATGGTGATCGTCGTGCCGACATCCGGCAAGCTGTACACATCAATTTTGCCTTCATGAAGATCCACGATCCGTTTTGCAATCGACAGCCCAAGGCCAACGCCTCCCGTAGCGCGGGCTCGGGCGCCGTCCACGCGGAAAAAGCGCTCAAACAAGTTCGGAATATCCGCTTCCGGAATGCCGATCCCTTTATCTTTCACTTCAATCTGAACGATGTTTTTAATTTGCAGCACCGTTACATCGATCGGCTCTTTACTGTATTTGATCGCATTATCCAACAAGATGACGAGCAACTGGCGGATTTTGTTTTTGTCCGCATACATGCGCACCACTTTGGCAGAAGCCTTCACCCGGATCGGTCGCTGGAACGTGGTCTGCAGCATATTGGCCGTTTCGTCCAGCATTTGGACGACGTCGAATTGCTCCTGGTTCAGCCAGTCCTCCTGCTCCGCTTCGGCAAGCGTCAGCATCGACTTGATCAGGCTTTGCAGGCGCGAGGTTTCTTTATCAATCGCTTCGATCGCTTCGTTGCGCACATTCTCATCATCGCGTCCCCAGCGCTTCAGCATTGCCGTGTAGCTGCTGATAACGGTAAGCGGCGTCTTCAGCTCATGGGAGGCATCCGCCACAAAATGCTTTTGCCCTTCAAATGTACGATCCAGCCGGTCGACCATCTGGTTAAACGCGCGGACAAGCTGCTGAAGCTCGGGCGATTCCTCAGAATTGGTATTTTCAATTTTGCGGAGCTTGCCGCTCCGGTCAATCTCGCGGATCGTTGAAACCATCTGCTGAATAGGAGCCGTCAGCCTGGAAGTAAACCAGTATGTACCGAATATAGCAAACAAGATTGCGCCAACCGTCGTCACTGTAAGCGCCGCAACCAAAATTTGCAGGTAGCTGTCCAGCTCGTTCAACACGCGGTTGATTTCAAGCATTGCAACGACATCGTGCCCCTCATAAAGCGGCACCTGCATGCTTAATATCCGCTCGCCGCCTTTGCTGATCATCCCGGTATTATGCTGGGATTGAAACTGGGCGGGCAGATCCAGGAGCACCGGATCGGAGCCGGTAATATTCGCGACTTTCCCGTCCGGCAGCACAATCCGGATCAGCTCATTGACGTTGTAATATTCCTTAAGCAGATCGGGGTCGCTAAGGCTGCTGCCCTTTTGGATGTTCGGATTTTCCAAGATGAGATTGATTTTATTGGTCAGCACCCGTTCTTCGCTGTCCGTCGTAATTTTAATCACATAAAAATAAACAAATATATTAAACAAAATAAGAATAAAGATTAACCAAAAAATGGTGAAGAGGGTAAACCTTTTACGCAGTGTCATGCATCCGGCTCCTTAATCATATAACCGACGCCGCGCACCGTATGGATAAGCTTATGCCGGTATCCTTTGTCCAGCTTTTGCCGCAAATACCGGATGTACACGTCGACCAGATTCGTTTCGCCTATAAAATCGTATCCCCACACATCGGACAAAATGTCTTCGCGCGATTTCTCTTCGTTTTTATGCTCGACCAAGTAGACGAGCAGCTCAAATTCTCGCGGCGTCAGCTCGATGACAATATCTTTGCGGAACACTTTGCGCGTCCGGAGCTCGATCGTCAAGTCGCCTACTTTAATGACATCATTGCCTTCCGCTTCGCGCGGGTTTTGCTGGAATATACGTAAAATATTGCGGACGCGGGCGAGCAGCTCCTCCATCGCAAACGGTTTTGTAATATAATCGTTGGCCCCGTGCTCGAAGCCGCTAACTTTATCCGGCACGGTATCCCTTGCCGTCAGCAAAATAACCGGCACCGGATTGCCTGCCTGGCGCAGCCGCCTAAGCACTTCAATTCCGTTCAGCTCGGGCAGCATGACATCCAGCAGCACAAGCTCCCATTCGCCTGAAGCCGCCATCTCGTAGCCTGTCCGGCCGTCCGCCGCTGTGCCTACATGATATCCTTCATGTTCCAATTCCAATTGTAAAATGCGGGAAATTCCCGCCTCATCTTCAACCACTAATATGTTTTGATTCATCCTTGTTTGTCACCTGCTCTTCCAGTATTGCAAAATAGGTGCATTATTTTCATCATAAAGAACGTTGTATGGAAAAGCAAGCAAGCCGGCCTGCTTCACGCAGTCCGGCTGAGACGATTTGTCCGGCATGGAGCCGGGGTGGTAAAACACTTGCTTTCGCCGCTCTTTTCCGTAACGGGCACACCCCTATTTTGCGTTCGGCTCCGCATTCGGGACAGACAGACTGTTCCCTGCAGCTGCGCCTAATGTACATGTTTCGCTGCCGGCTCCAATTTTAAGTCCGTTCAGCTCTGCTTCTGACGGTGCTGCCCTTCTTCGCGCCAAGCTCCTTGGACAGAAAATGCCATAAAGGAGCTAACGCTTTGTCAGCAGCCCGGCGGATAGCGGAATTGTCTGTACACCATCCGCCGGCCCATATCGCCTCAAGCACCGCTGCCGTATCCAGCTGCGGGAAAACTATCGGGTCCGGCAGCATTTGCTGCCATTCCTTGCGCCCGCGGAATGATGTGTCCTTGTTTGCCGCCCATAACGTGCGCAGTCCGGCTTGAGCACGACTCCCGGCAAGCCGTTCCAGCAGACTTAGCTTCCTCGCTTCCCATCGGGACACAAACGGATCGGCTGCAATAACGATCAATGATGCCTCCTGCAGCCAACCGGCCACTTCATGCCCCGAATGATCCCATGCGCCGGATACATCCACAACCGTTACATCAGACGGCAATCGTGCGATTTCCCGTTCAAAAGCATGCAGTCTCGGCGGCTCGTTCCGGGGAACGGCGGGCTGCAGCATATGCCAATGCACCCGATCGGCGCCTTGAAGCAAACGATATCGCTCGTCCGCCATGCCGGCATGCTCCGGCTGCCGTCGCTTGGCAGCAATCGAACCGCCCCGCGGATCCAGAAGCGAATGCCATTCCGGGCGTACGCCGGGAAATTCAGCCGCCGCCACTTGCAAACCTTGCCGCGCCAGCAGCTTCGCAATGGAAATGGCCATAAAGGTCGCTCCAGCTCCTTCCGACAAACCCAGCACCGCTATCGTACAAGCTTTCCCGCTCCGCCGGACCGTATGTTCCGATGCCGCAATCGAATCGGCAGTATACACGGGAACAAAGGCGCGAAGCGCATCCAGCACCTGTTCCATAGAGCTGTATCTATGATAAGGATCCTTTGCAAGCATACGGTCCAGCACACGGACAAATGCGCGCGGAACATCCGGGCCAAAAGGCCGGTTAACCGCCACCCGGTTCGTGACACCCCCCGATAACATATAAAATAGAAGAGCGCCAAGTCCATATACGTCAGTCCATTCGCCGCTCTGCCCGCCGCCGCTTTGCTCAGGCGCTGCAAATCCGGGTGTCCCGAGCAGAACCGTATCCTGTTCCGCTCCGGGCTTGTAGAGCCTGGCAATGCCAAAGTCAATCAGCTTCACCAAACCGCGTTCATCGATCATGACATTGGAAGGTTTCAAATCACGGTGAATAATTGGCGGCGATTGCCGGTGCAAATAAGAAAGAGCGGAACAAAGCTGCATGCCGATCGCAGCCGCCTCTTCAAACCGGATGCCCGCTCCTCGATCGGCTACCAGCTGCCGGACGGTTTGCCCGGATACAAAATCCATCACAAACCATTCCACCCCTTGCTCATCCGGCGGCGCGTAATCTACAATTGACGGTAAATTCGGATGGCTGAGCTTCATAAGCACCTGGGCTTCTTCCGATGATCTTTGCCGGTCTTCCGCCGCCGCTTTAATGGCTTTCAAAGCGCGAAGCTTGCGTTCCAGCTTCATATCTTCCGCTGCATATACAACGCCCATTCCCCCGCTGCCAAGCAGCCGCACAATCCGGTAACGGCCGCCTGCTACCGTCCCCGGCTCCCAATGGGGCAAACTATCCTTGCTGTACACGATACGATCCGCCTCCCTTGTCCGGATTTAACAAAAAAATCCCGGCCCTGCGCATGCCTGCGCCGGACCGGGATTCTTTCCCGTTAAACCTGCCTTTGGTAATAAATTACCATATCCAATTGCGGCAGACAAGCGGGGAGTGTTATTTATTTTTGGACAAGATGGAGGTTGCATCGGCTCTAAAGCTTTTTGCTGCATCCTCTACCGAAATTTGATTATATTCCAGCTGCTCGCTAAGCGTCTTCAGCTTGTCGATGATCTCTGCCGATCCAACCGGATCTACAGGGTCCATTGGCGAGCTGTGCTGCTCCGACCACGATACATAATCAAATACTTGCTGCTGTGCAGGCGACAGAAGCGGTTTGATCGCTTCTTGTACAGTCGATGATACCGGCACGCCGCGTTCGCCCAAAATCAATTTGTTTGCTTCCACGTCATTCACCCAGAAGTTAATGAATTTCGCCGCTTCAGACTTCACTTTCGAGCTTTCGGCAATCGAGAAGAACATACTTGGCTTCAAATACAATCCTTTCTCCATGTCCGGTCCAACCATTGGCGCAATCTCCATCGGCTTGTTGACCGCCTTTTGCAGCGCGTCATATTGGTTTGACCATTGCCATACGCCAATTTGCTGCCCTTTTACTGTAAAGCCGTCCTCTACGCCTTTAATTTGGGCTTTTACGTCAGCGGAAGGAGCAGCGCCGGACTTCGTCACATCAGCGATGCGTCCGAAATAATCGACAAACAGGCTGTCGTCATCATAACCAAGGCCGTTGCCGTCGGCATTATATAAGGTAGCGCCTTTTGTGCGAAGGTAATAGGCAAAGAAAATTTCCGGGCGGAAGCCGTCGTCGATGTAAATGCCGGCTTGTTTGGCTTTAGCCGCCATATTGACATAGTCATCCCAAGTCCAGTTATCCGGAATGCTGTCGATGCCCGCTTTATTCAGCGTTTCAGGCACGTATTGGAAACCAAGCGAGTTGACGCCAAGGTTCATGCCATAGTTGCCGCTTCCGTATTCGCCGGCTTTCAGCGCGTTGTCACTAATATTCGATACATCAATTTCTTTGCCGAAAAACGGAGTTAAATCAGCAAGCTGTTTTTTGCCTGCGTATTGCGAATAGTAGCTCGTATCAATCTGAATAATGTCCGGGAGTTCCCCTGCTGCTGCTTGCGGGGCAATTTTTTTCCAGTAATCGTCATAATTCGCGTATTCCACTTCGATTGTTACGTTTTTATGCTGCGCTTCGTACATGTCGACCACTTTTTTCGTATACTCGTGGCGTGTGTCGCCGCCCCACCATGCAAGGCGGATCGTCACAGGTTTGCCGCTGTCCGAGTCCGTGCTTGCGCTTGCACTTGCACCTGCATTCGAACTGCTGCTTGCAGTACTGCCGGCATTATTGCCATTGTTACCGCCGCATGCTGCGACAAATACAAGTGCCGTCGCGGCCATGAGGGTAAGCATCTTTTTCTTATGTTTCATGTCATACTCCCCTTTCGATCAAATCTGGCTTGGATTGGTTATGTTTACATGCTTTATTATAAAGTGTTGTAACCGCTTACGGTATTAAAAAATCCGCTTTTTTTGTTAAAAAAACCGTCCTGTGCCGGAACGGTATTATGTTTTCCATGATTTAACTTGTATAACACAATTAAAACCTCTATATTGTTCAAATAAATCATAAACAATACAAAGGTTTTAATAATTAATTGTTATTATTAGGAAAATGTTCTGTTTTTCGATTTCACAAGCTCCGCCAAAAAGGCCAGCGCCAATCCTTGCCCCCAGCCTTGAACTCTTTTGTGGCCGGTGTTTTTGTAGCCATCCTTATCAAACATGACGGCTGTACCTGCGGAAACGTTCAATACAGCGCCATCTTCCGTAATTTGGGTTAATATTCCTGTAATCGACTTATTGATGTATTTATTATACAACGAGCCGAATGCAAACAATCCTGTTGCAATACCTGCAGATCCCGAAGTTTCCAAATAAGAGGTTGGATCATCCAATACGGTATGCCACAAGCCTTCATCCGACTGGAGGCGCACCAGCGTGCTCAGTTGGTCGCGAAGCGAACCTTCAATAATCATATAAGCCGGGTGAGCGACATGCACCTCCCGCAGCGCTTTCGCCATCGTTAACGCCGCCCACGAATTGCCGCGCGCCCAAAAAACGCCGGACATATGATTTTTGGCGATATTGTCCCAGCCGTGGTAATACAGATTCGTCACCGGATCCTGCAGGCATTCCTCGTGACCGTGATATTGGCGGATACCGTCTTCCATATATTCCTTGTTGCCGAGAAGCTTGCCCATACGGACCAGGAAATAACCGGCCATCATCATCGTATCGACCCATGCCTGCTCAGGGAACACGTACTCTTCAGAGTTGACCGTATGCTGGAAGATGCCGTCGCCGAAGCGGACAGCTTCATGCCGCAAATATTCGGCCATTTGGATCGCGATATTCAAATAGGTTTCGTCTTCCGTCGCTTTGTATAACGTAATCAGGCAGTGGCCGACCGATACGCCGTTTACGGACAGCTTAGGCAAGCCGTCCTCCAGCTTCTCGTCCACCCACGCTTTCAGCTTATCCATATAGGTCTTGTTGCCGGTTGCCTCGTAAGCTTCCGAAACACCGTAAAAAGCTACTCCCCCGGCCAATCCCATGTAAAATCCATCCGGAATGTCCGGTCTACCACCCGGTCAATCACCTTTAAAATTTCGTTCTCATCAAATTGCAATTGCGGCATCTGCATCGTCTCCTCCATGAACGTATTGATGATTACTATTTCAAACCGCTTGTGCTAATCCCTTCCACAATGTACTTCTGGAATAAGAAAAAGACGAGAAGCACCGGCAGCAAGCTGACAATCGACATCGCGAACATAGCGCCCCAGTTCGATAATCCTTCGCTGTCGAGGAACATTTTGAGACCTAGCGATACCGTATAGGAGCTTGGTTTATTCAAATAAAGCAGCGGCCCCATCAGATCTTCCCAGCGCCAGTAGAACGAGAAGATCGCGGCTGTCGCCAGCGAAGGAACGATAAGCGGAATAATAATCCGGAAAAACAAACCGAATTTGCCTACCCCGTCAATTGTAGCCGCTTCGTCCAGCTCGCGCGGAATGGAACGGATAAATTGCACCATCAAAAAGATGAAAAACGGGATACCGAAAAATTGCGGCACAACAATCGGCTTAATGGAACCTAACCAGTGCAGCTTGGAAAACAAAATGTATTGCGGCACAAGCACAACGTCATGCGGCAGCATAAGGGTAACCATCATAATGCCAAACCACACGCCGCGGCCGACAAACTTCAGCCTGGCAAAGCCGAAGGCAATAAAAGCCGAGGACAACACGGCGCCGATCGTCGAGATAATTACGATCTCCAGCGAATTATAAATATAATGGCCAAAGCTGATATCGGATGCGCCGCTCCAGCCCAGCTTATAATTTTCCCATACCCATGGATGCGGGATGAGCGATGTAGAGGTCGTGAAGATCGTGCTGCTTTTTTTAAAGGAGCTTACAAGCAGCCAGATTACCGGATACACCATCACAATCGCAAGCAAACCGACAAATAGATGATAGACAGGCCATTTTGTTTTTTTCCAAACCATATTAGCGGCCTCCTTCCGATTCGTAATGGACCCAAAGCCGCGAGGTAGCAAATACAACAGCCGTCAGCAAACCGACAATGATAAGCATGATCCAGGCCATTGCGGAAGCAAAGCCCATATCGAAGTAAACAAACGCCTGCTTAAACAAATAAAGTGAGTATAGCAGCGTGCCGTCCAGCGGACCGCCTTCGCCTTTCGAAATAATGTAAGCTGGAACAAACGTCATAAAGGCGCTGATCAGCTGCATCACGAGGTTAAACAAAATAATCGGCGTCAGCATCGGAATCGTAATGCTGAAAAACCGCCGGAAAAACCCGGCTCCATCTACACTGGAAGCTTCATACAGCTCGCTTGGGATGTTTTTTAACCCTGCCAGAAAGATGAGCATCGAGGAGCCGAACTGCCATACCGACAACGAGATCAGCATAAACAACGCTGCGGAAGGATTGCCGAAAAACCGGATCGGCTCGAAACCTAAAGCTGTGATCAGCCCATTGACAATACCGTTGTCGCCGAATACGTTGCGCCACATGATGGAAACCGCTACGCTTCCGCCAATAATCGACGGCAAATAATAAACGGTGCGGTAGATGCCTACCGCCTTCGTAGCGGTATTCAATATCATCGCTACAAACAAAGCGAATATAAGGCGTAAAGGTACGCCAATAAACACATAAATTAACGTCACTTTCAAAGAGTGGACATAACGTTTATCCTGGAACATCGATGTGAAATTATCTGCGCCCGACCATTGCGGAGTTGTCAGCAAATCATAGTCGGTGAATGAGAAATACAACGATGAAATCGCAGGATATAAAGTGAAAATTAAAAATCCGATAACGAAGGGCGCTATAAACGTGTACCCGATGAGATTGTTTTTCAGCGATAGCTTCATAGTCTCCAGCTCCTGTGTGAAGTTTGTTGTCCCCTGTCCCTCAAGGAACGCTTCAAGCTTGTACCGAATGGCAAGACAGCGTTTTCATTGCTGCGCAATAAAAAAGCGGTACTTATCGGACTAACGGGGTTCAAGTTCGGATCAGCGCTCATTTGTTTTACCTACCTTTCACGTCTAGGCTGCGGCATCTGGTATACCCTTCATCCATAATGGTAAAGGAATCCGGAGACAGCCGGAATTTAAAAAACCGCTTATTTTGTTAAAAAAACAGAGAAAGGCCTGCTCGTCAGAGCAGGCCTTTCTCAAACTATATGCTGTCGTTCATTTTTATCCGATGAAATATGGATGGATCATGTCCGGTTGTTACTTTGGCGCTTTACGGTACTCCGACGGCGTCTGGCCGGTGTATTTTTTAAACACCTGGCTGAAATATTGCGGATTATCGCCGAATCCAAGCTGCTCGGCAAGCTCAAATACTTTGACGTCTTCCGCCGCTTCGATAAGCTGAACCGCCTTCTCAATCCGCTGGCGCATGACAAAGTTGGAAAATTTCTCGCCGGTTTCTTTCTTGAACAGTTTGCCCAGGTAATCCGCATTCATATATAAAGTTTCGCTGGCGACCCAGTTGAGCGACAACAGCTCGTCGCCTATATTTTCGTTCACTACCTCTATCATCCGCTCGATAATGGAGGAATGTTTCGTTTTTTGCGTTTGGTGGTTAGCTGCCGCCACCGCTTTCGCAATATCGGTGACAAATTGCTGCGAGGCTTTAAGCGTATGCTGTTCGTCCAGCTTGGTTATAAGCTGCATGTACCGCCCCATCTCCTCCGGCCGGCTCTGCCGGGCAATTGTGATGAGCAGCGTCATGAGATAGGACCTGGTCATAACCGCGTCCATCCGGCTCCCGGCAAGCTCCTGGAAAAACAGCTCCAGCTCCTGCCCTGCCCCGTCCCAATTGCCCGATTTCAGATGCAAAGCCAGTTTCTCGTCATCATAATCCATAGCCGGAGCAGATTCGACATGCGCGATGTCTTTTTTCGATATAATGGTGCCTTCCCCGAAGTAAAAACGGTAATCCAAACATTCCATCGTTTCCCGGTACATAAACCGGGCATCCGTAATGAGGGAAGGGGCGCTTACTGCGATCGTCGAATCCTGCTTGTAGAAACGGATAAACGTCTCTTTAATAAGCTGCAGCTTCTCGAACAGCCACTCCTGCCGGTATGATTCCTTGAGCAGCAACAGCGCCTGCCCGCCGATGGTTGTGCCGAGCAGCACAATGGACTTGCCGAGCAAATCCTCCGCTATGTTTTTGATCGCAAACAGATGCTCATATTCGTATTCGCCTTCCGGCTGAAACAAGATGAGCTGCACCTGCTCTTTTTCGACCTCAATGCGGAATAGCCTCCGGTAGTCGTCCCAATCGCGTTGCCCGTATGTTTTATTCGTGACCAGCTCCTTCAGAAACTGCTCCTTGGCGTGAGGAAGCACCTTCGCCAGCTCCTGCTGCAGCCCTTGCATGAACTGCTCGCGGTGGCGTTTCCCCTCTAAGCCGGTTATCAATTCCTGCAGCGCTTCCAAAATGACATTCTCGTTGCAGGGCTTGAGCAAATAATGCTTGACGCCGTATTGCATCGCTTTGCGGGCATAATCAAATTCGCTGAAGCCGGATAACAAAATAAAACCCGTCCCCGGAAACAGCTCATACGCTTTCTCGACAAGCTGGAGCCCGTCCATGCCGGGCATTTTTATATCGGAAATGACGATGTCCGGCTTCAGCTTTTCCATCAGATCAAGCGCTTCAATTCCGTTTCTTGCCGTGCCCGCCAGCTCGGCGCCTTGCGACTGCCAGTTCACCATCGTCGATATGCCTTCCAGAATAATGCGCTCATCATCTACCAGCAATATTCTATACATGCTCATCCCTCACCTCATACGGCAAAACAAGCGTTACTTTGGTGCCTTGGCCGGGATCGCTTTCGATTTCCAAGCCGTATTCTTCGCCGTATAAAATTTTTATGCGCTCTTCAATGTTTTGCAGACCAAGCCCTGTGCCTTTTGGTTTTACAATTCCTTGCCGCAGCTTATTTACAAACTCCTTCTCCATGCCGGGACCGTTATCCTCCACGCTGATACGCAGCTTGTTTGCCGTAACAGCGGCAGCAAGCCGGATCGTGCAAGGCTCGATCATTTGCTCCAGTGCGTAGTTGATCGCATTTTCCACAAGCGGCTGGACCGATAGTTTCGGTATGCTGCAATAGTGCAGGTGAGAAGGCACATCGATATGGAAATCCAGCCTTTCTTCAAACCGGAACCGTTGAATCGTAATATAAGGATTGATAATTTCCAGTTCCCGGCTTAACGATATGACGGGGTCTCGCGTATTAATCGACAAGCGCAGCAAAGCGCCAAGCGACTCCACCATTTGCGAAATACGGGTCTGATTGCTCATTTTGGCCGACCAGTTGATCGTCTCCAATGTATTGTACAAAAAATGCGGATTAATTTGCGCCTGCAGCGCTTTAAATTGCGTATCCTTGATAGCCAGCTGCTTCACGTAATTTTCCTGGATCAGCTCGTTGATGCGTTCCACCATAATGCGGAAATTACGCTGCATTTGGCCAACCTCGTCCATCGGCAAAGCGCTGTTCTCCTCATCCTGGTAATCGAAATGGCCAAGCTGCACCCGTTTCATCTTGAGAGACAGCTTCTCTAACGGCACCGTAATCCTTCTCGAAATCTGATAAGCGAGCAGAACAGCCGCAACAAACAGCAAACCGTAAATAAGAATGACCGTGCTTTTCATACGGACCGTCGTATAAAAGATTTGATCATAAGGCGTCACGGTATAATACGTCCAGTCCGTATAAGCGGAAGACAGGTACGTGATAAAATACGATTTTCCGCCGTCGCGAATAATTTTATAGCCCTGCTGCTCCTTCTCCAGTGCCGTAAGCGTTTCCAATTTGATGTCCGTTTCCTGCTCCGGATATACGACTTCGTCGTCTTTCAAAATAATAAACTGAGAATCTTCATTATCCAACCCTTTGGCATAGTCGGAGAACAGCCGGCTCACATCAACGCGGATGGCCAATATGCCAAGCGTCTCCAAAGAAAGCTCCTCATACCTCCGAATATTTCTTGTAGCTGTAAGCGTACTGTCATTGTCATCCGGCGGAACCCATGTAATGCCGCCTTTATTTGCAACCGCTTCCCATTTCAGCCGCTGGAGCCGGGCCTGGTTTAAAGTAACAGGACGTGTGCCAACCGCATATTCCTTATCGTTGACGTCATACAGCTGCATCGACAAGACGTATTTATCCAGTGCGCCTAACTCCACCATCCGTTCGCGAATTTTCGTAAACGCCACATAACTCACATAATCCGTATCAGCCGTCCGAATATTCCACAAATGAGCTTGAATATCCGGGTCTGTCACAACGGAAAAGGAGAGAGTTGAAATTTTTTTCAGCTCGTTCTCCATCCCCATTGATGAGATGCTCAGCGCTTTGGACGATTCCTTATACATCACGCTGTCATACGTGCCAAACGCATATTGCAAAATAAAGTTGGTGATAAGCCCCAAACCGCCCATTAAGGCAGCAATTAACACGAAAATTTTATATTTGATCCGCATATTCGAAAATAGCATCCGGCTTGACCTCACAGTTGACCTCTCCTCTACAGACGGTCTGTTGCAGCAGCTGCGGCCTAATTTCTTTTGATCAAAAACAATGTAATCTCTTCGCGGTTATGAACGAGCTGCTTTGCCCGCTCCACTTTAAAAACAGTCTCCAGCTTCGCGATCACATCTCTAATCGTTTGCAAAGGCTTACGGTGCATCAGCTTAATCGTTATAACGGCCGATGCTTGAGGAGCAAGCGCCTCTTCAAGGCCAAGCACCAGCTTGACCATCTGCATAGGGCTCCAGCTCATGTCGCAAACAAGCAGATCGAATGATCCCGCTTGAAACTGCACATCCGCCGCATTGCGCTTCAAATAAGTAAGACGCGGATGTTTTTGGATTGATTCATGCAGTTCGGCCGGATCAATCGCCGTTACATGAAGTCCCCGTTCCAGCAGCAGCGAAGTCCAGCCCCCGGCGCCGCGCCGATATCAAGCGCAGAACGATAGGCCGACAAATCAAGGCCAAATACCCGCTCCGCCTCCAGCAGTTTAAACTTAGCCCGGGATATTTGCCCTTCTTCTTTCTGGAAACGGATCGCGCCTCCCGGCCAGTCCGACAGCATTTCCTCCGGTGTGCCGACCCCGATATACATTCTGCTATCCGCCGCATAAATAGCGATGATGTTGTCCGGCTGCTGCCGCACGATTTCCGCTCCGGCCGCCGTAAGGATTTCATCCACAATCGTTCTTGAATCGGCAGGCGAATAAGGATAACTTGTTTTGGCGCTTTTGCGCACATGAACAGCTGCCTTCCGCCCTGCCAAGCTGCCGGCCAAGTTCTGGACCGCTTTTGTCAAACTTGCCAAATCACTTTCATTGCCTTCAAGCTCCAATACTTCATCTACAGGCTGAATATGCCTTAAAAAAATCGGCGGATTCGCCGCGATCAGCCCGGCCAGCTGCTGCTTGTCCAGCGTGGTTTCAACAAGAAACACTTCCCCTGCCGCAAGCTGCGTGAAAGACCCGCCCCCCATCAGGCGCCTGAGCTCTTCTATCGCATACGGCGAGTAACCGTGATTAGCCGTGCCAATTAAACGCATTCACATTTCCTCCATCAAATAACAAAAATGCGCCTTGCCAAAGCAAGCAACGCATTATTATTGTAACATAAAATTCAAGCCGCCCAATAGCAGGAAATATAAGCGGCTATAATAAAAAACCTTGCAGCCGCTAACCGGCCGCAAGGTTTGTGCCTTTAGGAATGGGAATCAGCCGCATTTTGCGCAATTTGCAGCAGCAGCGAATCCGGCATCATATGATTGGACAGCCCCATATCGAGAGGGGCCGTTTCGGACAACATCGCATACATTTGCATTTTGCCATGCGTGCTGGAAGAATGCATATACACATGCTGCGGGTATTTGCCTGTCTCCACGATATATCTGGCGACCTCAAGGCCGGTTGGCTGGCCCCAGCCTAAATCAAAATCAAGCGATAAGATGCCGATTGGCTCCGAATCAATCAGCAGCTTGCATTCCTCGGCATTCCGGGCAAGGACAAACCCCTTCGGGCAGGCGCGGAAGTCGTCCAAATAGACATGAATCATAGCTGATTCCTCCATTTGCGCATTATATTTAATTGCTCCTCATAAGACCCGCCATCATCAGGAGACGTTTCCAATATAAAAGGCACGTTCATAAGCTCCGGCGCTGAAATAAGCCACTGCAAGCCGGCTTCTCCGATATGCCCTTGCAGCAGCCTGGCGTGTCTGTCCTTTTTTTGCCCGCAAGGATACAGGCTGTCGTTGAAATGGACGGCTGCAACCTGCTCCAGTACGCCCAGCTTTCGCGCTTTATCCGCCCATTCGGCTGAAACTTCGCCGCGCCATACGCCGCTCGCAAACAGATGGCAGCTGTCCAGGCAAAAGGCAAGTTTCTCCGGATAGCTGCTCAAACGGCGGATTTGCGCCAGCTCCTCCATGGTTGTGCCCATAAAGGTATGCTCGCCCGACTGCACTTCAATCAGCAGCTTTGCTTTTCCATTCCATGCTGCCGCTACGCGATTCAAGCAAGCAATAATATGTTGATAGCCGGTTAACGGCTCTGTGCCTTTATATACGCCAAAATGGACGACGATGCCGATCGAACCGCAGCTTTCCGCGATGTCCAGATCGTTCAGCAGAGACAATACCGTCCGGTCCTGCTGTTCTTCCGTATCGGCGGCCAGATTGGTAGGGTACGGCGTATGGGCCACCGTTACGATTTTGTGCTTCTCGCATAGAGCTGCGCATTCCAGCGCGTCTTTCCGGTCAAAACGTTTAACCGTCAGGCTCCGGGGATTTTTCGGAAAATATTGAAACGCCGTTAATCCGGCTGCTGCCGCTTCCCGGGCAGCTTTCGCATAACCGCCTTTAATGCTGACGTGGTAACCTAACATGCCCTGCTATTCCTTCTGGCAGGACGGGCACACGAAAGCTTTGCGCGATGCCACTTCGATCTGCTCGATTGTGCTTCCGCACCGGCGGCAGCTTTCTCCAGCCCGGTCATACACTTGGCACAACTCATCGTAGCCGCCTGTTAACGTATCGGCAGCGGTGAAAGGCTGATCCATGTAGCCGCCCCTTGCTATCGCTTCCTTTAACACACTATGCATGGATGTATGTAAACGTTCCCAATCGCCGGATTCCAGCGTTGGAATTTTGGCATCCGGCCGGATGGAGGCCGCATAAACGATTTCATCCGCATAACAGTTGCCGATGCCCGACAACACCTGCTGGTCTACAAGGGATGCTTTTAACGTTCCGCGTTTTTTGGCAAACAGATCGGCAAACTTAGCCGCATTCAGCCGCTTATCGAACGGATCGGGACCAAGCTTTGCCAGCGCGCCTTCCAGCTCCTTTACGGAAAGCAGATGCAAATGGCCCAGCCGCAGCCCGATAAAATACAGATTCCCGTGCTCAAAGCGGATTGTCACTTGTATCGTTCTGTCCGGCTTCTCTTCCTCCGATCCAAAAAACATGGACCCGCCAAGCATGAGATGAAGCTCCAGCCGCTTCCCGTTATCCAGATGGAATATCAAATGTTTGCCGCGCCGTTCCACATACCAGATTGTGCGGCCAACAAGCATTTGCTGAAATTCGTCCGGGCTTACGTTAATTGATTTATCCCGCGTTACTTCCGTTCCTGTAATGACTGCCCCGGCAATTTGCTCGTTCAGCAGTTTACGATACGTTTCCATTTCCGGCAATTCCGGCATTCCGACTCATTCCTTCCTGTCCCTGTCGCTTTGCTTCATACTCTTATAGCCCGATACGCGATAAAATATACGATTGCAGCTCATCCAGGCTGCCGCATATCAAATCCGGCTTACAGCCTGCCAGTTTGGCATAATGCTCATAGTTATCTCTGGTCGTCAAACCGGTTAATACAAGTGCCGTTCCGCATCCGGCTGCGATACCGGCGGCAATATCCGTCGCCATGTTGTCGCCGATGACCCAAATACCGCCCGGCTCCATCCCGAGCTGCTGCAGTGCATAATCCATCAATATCGACGAAGGCTTCCCGATGACGACCGGAACTTGTCCCGAAGCGGCCTCGATCATCGCGCCGATCGAACCGGCACCCGGCTGCAAGCCGGATTCGCCCGGCAGCAATAAATCGGGATTGGTCATTACCGATACTGCGCCAGCCCGAATGAATCGGACTGCCGCAGCCACGCGGCTGTAGCTCAGCTCGCGGTCGATCCCCTGCACGACAAAATCCGGCTGCTCCTCTTCCGTCAGCCGCAGTCCCGCTTCCGCCACAGCCTGTTTAAGACCGGCTTCTCCGACAACATACACCGATGCTCCCGGTTTCCGCTGCGCGATATACTGGGCAGCCGCTAAAGATGAAGTGCACACCTCATCCGGCTGCGCCTCGATCCCCATGCCATTTAATCTTGCTGCAACCTCCTCCGGAGAAACGGAGGAATTGTTCGTCACGAACCGGAAAGGCAGCCGGTTGGCCCGCAGCGCAGCCAACAGCCGGTCCGCACCTTCAATCCGTTTGGATCCGTGATATAACGTTCCGTCCAAGTCTATCAAAAAACCGCGCATCGCGGTTGGTTTCAATGGCATACCTGCACTCCCCTATATTGCCCGTGCCCGAAGCATCGCCCGATCCAGCCGGTTCACGCTGCCGTTAGCCGCAGCCTTCCGTTTAACGCCGACCATCGCTAACGTTGCGCCGCCGCTTTGCGGTGAAGCCGGTCCAGCCGCCTGCGCAGCGCATCAAGCTCGGCTCTTCGCTTCGGATTCATCCGGCCGGCCAACGGATGGCTAACCGCCAGTTCCAGCGCTTCTTTCGTGTAATAAATGGCAAGCTCTATATTTTTAATCTTATGCTCGTAATACATCGCCAGCTCGACATAAGCTTCCTGCTGATTCGCTCCGAACGCAGATTGCGCGTCAATAGCCTTCTGCCACAATAACACAGCACGGCTCCAATTTCCAGCTTTCTTGTCTCTTGCCGCCAGCAGCAGCAGTGCCGAATAAGCAGTCCTGCCGCTCATCCCGGCAGCTGCGCTGAACATCCGTTCCGCCTGCTGCCGGGCACCCATCCGCTCCAGCCATAAGCCCGTCCGGACCAGTTCTTCCGGCTCTGACGGAAGCGGCAGCTTGGCTGCACGCTCATCGCCCAGCAAATAACCAAACCGGACTGCCAGACAGGCAAGCGACAGCATATCAATTTCATTGTGCCGGAAGACGCCTTCCAGCGGCCCGGGCTTGCCGTCCGCCAAAAACTGAAAATAAAGCTGCGGCGCCAGCAAGCCCGGCACATCGTCTTGCCTTGCAATGCCAAGCCGCGACTCCTCCACATAGCTCAGCTTGCAGGAAGGAAGCGTATTGCGCCAAATGCTCCTCGCCGGATGCAAAAAATCAAGATGGAGCGGCTGCCAGGTCCGATTCCGAAAGCCGTTTAGGATGAACCGGTTTTGCAGCACCGGCCAGTCAAAAGTTCGTCCATTGTACGTTGCGAGGAAACGAAAGCGGCTGACCAGCCCGTCTAAATAATCCAGCATCGCCCGCTCTTCAGCAGGATGGCGGATAAGCGCCTGCTCGATTGTAAACTGCCCGGCTCCCGCATAACCAAGCCCGATCATAAACGGAACATTGCCCGCTCCTACGCCAAGGCCGGTTGTTTCCAGGTCGAGAAACAAGATGTGCTTATCGTCTACCGGCTCGCCGGGATGAAAAGCGGACAAATGGGCGGCTGCATCCGCCAGCTCAGCCAAATGATGCGTACCATGCCGATAATCGGCGGCATAGGTGACGCGGCGCAGCAAAAAGCTTCCCATTTCGTTATGGATCAGCTTTACACCGAGCTTCGCCCATTCCGGGCCAAGCTCGTCCTCTTCTTTCTCCTGCGACGGCGGCGGAGAAGGCTGCGCCCCCGCTCTGGCCGGATTTGCTGCTGCGGAGGGCGTTAGTCCAGGTGCTGCAACAGCAGCCTCGGCCGAACAAACTTCGCCTGCGCCCGACTCAGGCGAAGCAGGGATAACGGCGGCAGCTGATGCTTCCGTTATCCCCTTCTCCGCGGCCGCGGCCGTCTCAGCCGGCAGTGCGGAAGCATCCCCGCGCAGACGGCTCATTCGTTCACGCAAGCCGCTCATAATGCGCCGCCTGTTCGCTCAAGCAGCGACAACGCCTGCTGCTTGCCAAGCAAACCAACTTCTTCAATCGGCCCAACACAAGCCGGGCAACCGCTTAGGCAGGTGCAGGAGCGAATCACTTGGGCTGCTTGGCGCAGAAGCTCGTCATGAACTTCATACAGCCGCTCGCTCAGCCCGATTCCTCCCGGATACCGGTCGTAGAAGTAGATTGTCGGCTTTTGCGTATGGACCGCTTTCACCTGCGGCACGACGCGGATGTCGAACGGGTCGCACATCAAATAAAGCGGCGCGATATGAACCAGCACGTTGGCAATGCCAAGCAGCGCAAACTGCATTTCGTTTTTGCTTTTGCCTTCTGCCGCCTCATCACTGAACGAAAACCAGTAGCTGCTTGTATGGAGTTCCTCCTCCGGCAGATGGATCGGGCCGGAGCCGATATTTTCATGCGTGCGCAGCCGAATTTTTTTAAAGATAGTAGGCTTCGAATTGACGGTCACTTCTCCATATTGCCGGAGCAGTTCGCCGGATTCCGCTTCTTTGTCGACATGCAGCACCTTCAGCTCCACAGCCAGATTGGCATCCGTGTAATAATCCACGTTGACTTCCCGCACGTATGCTTTTTTCTCAGGGTAATCCAGCTTCTCAACCTGGTACTGCACCCCTTCGTGGATATAGATGGCTTCCTCATGAATAAGAGTCGGAGCGCCAAACCGGTCAACCTCGCCAAGTACCCGGCTGCCGTTGGTGATATCAATAATGACGAAATTTTCCTGCGCAGCGGAGCGGAGCGAAATATTGTGGGCCGGGAACGACTGCTCCATCCAAAACCAGCGGTCGCCCGCGCGGTGCAGCACCTTCTCCTCCACCAGAAATTCCATCATATCTTCCAGCCGTTCTCCGCCAAACGTTTCTCCCGCTTCGAACGGCAGCTCGTATGCCGCGCATTTGACATGGTCAATCAGTATAAGCAAATTATCAGGATGAATAAGGGCGCGTTCCGCCGGCCGGTTAAAAAAGAAATCCGGATTCTGAATAATGTATTGATCGAGCGGATTGCTGCTCGCAACGAGGAACGTCACCGAGCTTTCCTGCCTTCTCCCTGCCCGACCCGCCTGCTGCCACGTGCTCGCAACCGTTCCCGGATAGCCGTTCAGCACGCATGCCTGCAGCTGGCCGATGTCAATGCCAAGCTCCAGCGCGTTCGTGCTGACAACGCCGCGGATTTGGCCGCTGCGCAGCCCGCGTTCGATTTCCCGGCGCAGCTTGGGCAAATAACCGCCCCGGTAGCCGCGGATCGTCGGCGCATCCAGTTTGTCCTTGATCAGCTCCTGCAAATAGGTAAGCAGCAGTTCGACCCGTACTCGGCTGCGGGCAAACACGATTGTCTGCACGCCCTGCTGCAGCAGCATCGCCGCCAGCTTGCGGGTTTCAAGGACACTGCTGCGCCGAATGCCCAGCTGCTTATTGACAACAGGGGGATTATAGAAAATAAAATGTTTTTCCCCCATTGGAGCCCCATTGTCGTTGATCAGCACAACCTTGTCTCCGATCAGTCTCTCCGCGTGCTCTCCCGGATTATCTATGGTTGCCGAAGCGCAAATAAATTGCGGATTGGAACCGTAAAACCGGCAGATCCGCTTCAGCCTGCGCACCACATTGGCGACATGGCTTCCGAATACGCCGCGATACGAATGCAGCTCGTCGATAACGATATATTTCAAGTTCTCGAACAGCTTGACCCATTTGGTATGATGCGGCAAAATTGCCGAGTGCAGCATGTCCGGATTCGTGACGACAATATGTCCCGCATTGCGGATCACTTGCCGTACTGACGGAGCCGTATCCCCGTCGTATGTATGCGTCTTAAGATCAACATCCATTAAATCGGCCAGCTCCTGCAGCTCGGCCACCTGGTCCTGGGCCAGCGCTTTCGTCGGAAATAAATACAACGCCCGGCCTTCCCCGTTCTCCAGCAGCGATTGCAGAACCGGCAAGTTGTAGCACATCGTTTTGCCGGATGCCGTTGGCGTTACCGCCACAATGTGGCTGCCGTTTCTTACGGCGGCATAGCTTGAGCTTTGGTGTGTATATAAACGATTAATCCCCTTGGTGGCAAGCGCTTCTTTCAGCTTTGGATGCAAATCATCCGGCGTAGCGGCGGTTTGCGCTTCTTTGGCTTCAATCGTTCTCCAATGCGTTATATTATCCATAACGGCTTGATCCTGCTTCAGCAGCTGGAGCCACTCCTCGAGCCCGGAGGTTTTCCCCGTCCAGCGATTCATAACCGTCCTCTCCTTTGTTCCATGCATAATGCCTGTTTACTGTCCATTCTACAGAATACATGTTCGCACCGCAATTGGTTTATTTTCCTTATATTTGCGTCATACCCATTCGGCCCGGCAGCTGAAAGGCCCTCCCCGTTCAGTACGGGAAGGGCCTTATGATTTGCTTTTATGTATAGGTTCAGTCCAGTACATGATACAGCTTATCAGCAGTCGCGCTGTAAACGCCGCTTTCGCTTCCGAAGGTTAATGAACGCATGGGATATGAATATGCATCATATCAAATGCAGCAGCGGATGCGGGAAAAACCGTCTTCGCTTCATCTTCCAGCGCCGGCATATCCTCTCCCCGAAATCGGGAGCTGAAGTGGGTCATTACCAGTTGACGGGCGCCGGCTTCTTTGGCCGCCTGCGCAGCCTGCAGCGTTGTGGAATGCCCGTAATCGTATGCTTTTTCCTCCTGGCCTTCGGCAAACGTGGCCTCATGCACCAGCAAATCAGCTCCTGCAGCAAGCTTAACCGCGTTATCGCATGGCCGCGTATCGCCAAGTATCGTCACCACGCGGCCCTTCACTGGCGCGCCAACTACATCAGATGAACGGATAAGGGTGCCGTCCGGCAGCTCCACATCACGGCCGTTTTTCAGCTGGCCATATAAAGGTCCGCTTGGCACGCCGAGCCGCTTCAGCTTCTCGCCGTCCAGCTTGCCGGGGCGGTCCTGCTCCGTAACACGGTAGCCGAAACATTCAATCCGGTGGTCAAGCAGCGCGGCCTCAACCTTGTATTGCTCGTCTTCATAAACGATGCCTTCCGAAATTTCCGTAATGATCAGCTCATATTCAAGCCGGGAACCGCTTATTTCCAGCGCTGTTGTGACAAGCTGTTTAATGCCCGGCGGGCCAAACAGCTTCAGCGGCTCCTTCGTTTCAAAATATGACCGGCTGCTGAGCAGGCCAGGCAAGCCAAATGTATGGTCGCCGTGTAAATGCGTAACAAATAGCATCGTCAGCTTGCTCAGCTTCAGCGGCGAATGCAGCAGCTGGTGCTGCGTCCCTTCCCCGGCGTCAAACATCCATATTTCACATCTTGGATCCGGCAGCTTCAGCGCAATGGACGTCACGTTGCGTTCTTTTGTCGGACGGCCCGCCGCAGTGCCTAAAAACCATAAATCCATCGTTCCACCACCTCATTATGTAGCATATCCATCTTTCCGCTTATACTCACGAGCGGCTATACCGGATCGCTGAATGGAAAAGGAAGAGCATCCCGCTTGCCGCAGGACGCTCCTTTTCCTTTACGTTATGCCGCACGGCACTGCTTGTCTGCCAGCCGTTTGTTAAGCTTTATCCACATTAAAGTATTGCGCTTGCGGATGGGAGAAGACCATAGCCGATACCGATGCCTCGGGTTCCATCATAAAGCCTTCCGTC
Source organism: Paenibacillus protaetiae (assembly GCF_004135365.1). Classification (NCBI taxonomy): domain Bacteria; kingdom Bacillati; phylum Bacillota; class Bacilli; order Caryophanales; family Paenibacillaceae; genus Paenibacillus; species Paenibacillus protaetiae. The sequence continues at coordinate 1,399,164 of NZ_CP035492.1, forward strand.
AGCTCAACGCCGATGTCTTCCGGTTTCATCAGCTCAAACAATGGGCCTTGATCCTCGAGATTCGGGCAGGCCGGGTAGCCAAACGATACACGGATGCCTTGATAACGGGCGCCAAAACGCTGCTTCATCGTCATTTCCGGCGGGTCCGGATATCCCCAAGCATCACGCATCATATGATGAATACGCTCCGCCATGCCCTCGGCCACTTCCAGCGCAACCGCCTGCAAGGCGTGCGAGCGCAAATAATCGCCTTGATCCTTCCATTCGTTCGCCAGTTCGCGAACCCCTTGGCCGGCTGTTACAACGAGGAATCCGACATAATCCATAATACCGCTCTCCACCGGCTTCAAATAATCCGCCAGGCACAAATACGGCTCGACCTGCTGGCGCGGGAAGCTGAACCGCTTGATCACTTCACCCGGATGCTGTGGATCATAGATAAGAATATCATTGCCCGAAGACTGCGCCGGGAAAAACCGGTACATGCCATGCGCCTGCAAGATGCCGGTCGCTGCCGCTTCCTTCAGGATAGAATTCACCGTTTCCTTCAAATGAACGGCCTTGTCGTTGCCTTCCTTCAGCAGCTGCTCGACATTGCCCTTCAACCCAAGATGGTGGCCAAGCAGCATTTGCATGTTGACATAAGGCTCAACTTGCGGAATCGGGACGTTGCGCAGCACGTGGCGTTCCAAATCCGGCGGAATGTAGACCGGATTATCCTGTGCAATGCTGGAGCGGACCGCACGCGTCAGCACCGGCAGCTCCTTTTTCGCTTCTTCCTCAACCGGACCTTGCGCCTTCCATTCGGCAAGCTCGGTTTCAAGCGTTTGCCTATGTTCAGGATTCATCAGCTTGTTTGCAATATCCAGGCCGTCCATCGCATCTTTGGCATACATGACCAGCCCGTCATACTCCGGGCCAATCCGGTTTTTGGTAAATTTGCGCGTCAGCGCAGCTCCGCCGACCATAATCGGCGCATCAATGCCGGCATTGCGCAAGTCTTGCGCCGTTACGACCATCTGCTGGGCGGATTTGACGAGCAGGCCGGACAAGCCGATAATGTCGGCTTTTTCTTTCCGGTAAGCTTCGATGAGCTGCTCCGGCGGCACTTTTATGCCCAGATTGACGATTTCGTAACCATTGTTGGACAATATAATTTCGACCAGGTTTTTGCCGATGTCATGCACGTCGCCTTTGACCGTTGCCAGCATAATTTTACCTTTGACCGACGATTCGTTTTTCTCCATAAACTGTTCCAGGTGCGCGACAGACGCCTTCATAACTTCGGCGCTTTGCAGCACCTCAGCGACAATGAGCTCGTTGTTGTTGAAGAGGCGGCCAACCTCCTCCATCCCTTTCATAAGCGGCCCGTTAATAATATCTAGCGCGGAATATTTTTGCAGCGCCAAATCCAGGTCAGGAATAAGTCCTTCTTTGGTGCCTTCCACCACATAAGAAGCAAGCCTCTCTTCCAGCGAAAGATTCGTTGCTTTCTCTTTTTTGGCCACCTTCTTATCGCGGAAAGCCGCTACGAAGGCTGCAAGTGTCTCGTCGTTCGTATCGTACAGGAGCGCTTCGGACAGACGGCGTTCCTCTTCCGGAATGGAAGCGTAACGCTCCAGCTTTTCCGTATTGACAATCGCATAATCAAGCCCCGCTTTTGTGCATTCGTACAAAAAGACCGAATTCAACACTTCACGGCCCGCTTCCGGCAATCCGAACGAAATGTTGCTGATCCCGAGAATGGTCTGGCACTCTGGCAGCCGTTCTTTAATGAGGCGAATGCCTTCAATCGTTTCCTTCGCGGAACCGATATATTGCTCGTCGCCTGTTCCGACCGGGAATACTAGCGGGTCAAAAATGATATCTTCGGCGTTCATGCCGTATTTGTTCACAAGCAGATCATGCGAACGCAACGCAACTTCCAGCTTATCTTCCCGCGTAATCGCTTGGCCGCGTTCGTCAATCGTGCCGACGACTGCCGCCGCGCCATATTTATGGATAAGCGGCACAACCTTCTCGAACTTCTCTTCGCCGTCCTCGAGGTTGATCGAGTTAATGATCGCCTTGCCCTGCGAATATTTCAGAGACAACTCAATCACTTTGGCATCCGTCGTATCAATAACAAGCGGAACCTTCACTTTTTTGACGACCAGCTCTAAAAACTTCCGCATATCTTCCGCTTCTTCGCGGTCCGGGTCCTGCAAACAGACGTCAATGACATGCGCACCGTTTTTCACTTGCGCACGGGCAATCTCAGCCGCTTCCTCATATTTGCCTTCGGCAATGAGCCGCTTGAATTTGCGGGAGCCAAGCACATTTGTCCGCTCGCCGACCATATATGGACGGTTCTCCGATTCAATATAAACAGCATCAATACCCGATACAGCCGGGGGATGAATGCCCGCTGTTTTACGCGGCGCATATTTCGCCATCGTTTCGGCTAAAGCGCGAATATGTGCAGGTGTCGTACCGCAGCAGCCGCCGGCAATATTCAGCCAGCCCTGCTGGGCGAAAGCTTCCATTTTCCGGGCAAGCGATTCCGGCGATTCATGATAATGCCCGTTTTCATCCGGCAAGCCTGCATTCGGGTAGCAGCTAATCGCCGACCGGGAAATTTCGCTTAATGTACGGATGTGATCGCGCATAAATTCCGGTCCTGTTGCGCAGTTTAAGCCGATCGAAATCGGCTGCAGATGCTCCAGCGAAATATATAATGAATCAATAGGCTGGCCGGCCAGCGTTGTTCCCATCGGCTCAATCGTGCCCGAGATCATGATTGGCAGCACTTTACCCGTTGCAGCAAACGCATTGCGGATGCCGATGCTGCCTGCTTTCACATTCAGCGTATCCTGCGAAGTTTCCAGCAGCAATGCATCCACATCGCCTTCAATCAATGCAACGGCCTGCTCGAAGTAGCTGTCGACCAGCTCATCGAAGGTTACACCGCCCGTTACGGACAAGGTTTTGGTCGTAGGTCCAAGCGCACCCGCTACATAACGGGGTTTATCCGGTGTTGAATATTTATCCGCCGCATCACGGGCCAGTTTGGCCGCTGCCAGGTTAATTTCCCGGGCTTTTTCCGGAATATCGTATTCAGCCAAGACGACGCTAGTCGCACCAAACGTATTGGTTTCCAAAATATCGGCGCCGGCCTCCAAATATTGCTCATGTATGCTTTGAATGACATCCGGCCTTGTCAGCACGAGAATTTCATTACAACCGTCCAGTTCTTCTCCGCCGAAGTCCGTTTCCGTCAACCCAGCCTGCTGGATCATCGTTCCCATTGCGCCATCCAAAATCAAAATGCGTTGCTTCATCAACTGCTGTAACGTAGGTTTTGACAATGTGTACACCCTTCCGCGAAATCATTGAAATATAGTTTAACAGAATAAACTTGACGTGAAAAGGTAAACCGTCGACAATAAGTTTAGGATGGCGTATAATAAACGCAATCAGTTAAATCCTATTGGAAAAGAGGGAATAAAGTTGGCACAAATTCGGATCCGAAACACCAACGAACGCATTGAGAACGAAGCTGACGTAAAAGCTTTTCTTGACCAACAAGAAGTCCTTTACGAACATTGGGATATGAGCAAACTTCCCGCTGAACTGCATGATAAATTTGTACTTAGCGATGATGAGAAACAGCAAGTATTGAATACATTTGACAGCGAGATTAAAGATTTGGCAAGCCGCCGCGGCTACCAAATTTGGGATCTCATTACGTTGTCCGATGCTACGCCTAATTTGGACGACCTGCTGCAAAAATTTGAAGCGGTTCATACCCATTCCGAAGACGAAATCCGCGCGATTACAGCTGGTAAAGGCATCTTTATCATTAAAGGCGCCGGCGATACAGGTTACTTTGATGTTGAGCTTGAAGCAGGCGACGTTATTTCCGTTCCGGAAAGCAAACCGCATTTCTTCACGCTGATGGAAAACCGCAAAATCGTTGCCGTTCGCCTCTTTATCGAAAAAGAAGGCTGGGTTGCTTCGCCGTATGACGACCCTGAGTTTGTAAAAGCGTAATAACTTCGCACACATAAAAAACGCTCTTGATCCGGAAGGATCAGAGCGTTTTTTCATGTGTGCTGTCCATGGCGGGCTTCTTCGTAATCAGAATTCAGCCAGCCAGTTATCTGTCGAGTAATGTAAACAACTCTTCCAAATGTTTAATTTCATAGGTAGGTTTAATTTCCGTATCGGCTTTCATGCCGTGGCGGTTAATCCATACGGAAGGAATACCTACGGAATTTGCCCCTTTAATATCGGTCGTCAGCTTATCGCCAACCATAATTGCTTCATCGGCCTGCACGCCAAGTTTACCAAGCGCATGATGGAAAATGGCCGAAGACGGTTTACCTTCTCCGAAATCCCCCGAGATGATAATGTGGTCGAAATAGGCAAGCAGTCCGTCAACGCCGTTCAGCTTCTCTTTTTGCAAATCCGGGGAACCATTTGTTAAAAGCAGCAGTTTATATTTGCCCTTCAAGGCGTCGAGAACACGGAATGTTTCTTCATAAACGATCGGACGCAAACGTCTTTCCGCCGGGAATTGCTCGGCCAGGCGTGCGCCAAGCGCCGCATCGTCAACACCGATAGCTTTCAAGCCGCGTGTCCATGCTTCTTTGCGGTATTCCGGCGCAAGACGTTCAAGCTTGCGGAACTCATCTTGTTCGCCTTCCTTGAATTGCGCCCACAACGCCTCAAACGGATTAATGCCAATCATTTGCGTAAAAGGGAATGTCTCAAACGATTGATACAGCTCTCTCGCTTCTGCCCGGACAGCCTCCTCAAGCTTCTCGGGATCCACGCCGGCAACAGCGGCTGCCGCCTCGCAAGTTGCGGCAAAAGCTTCACGCACGCTGCGTTCATCCCATAGCAAAGTATCGTCCAAGTCAAATAAAACTGCTTGTTTAGCCATCTCTCTGCAACTCTCCCATGATAATCGTTATATTTATTTTTCTATAAGATTAATGTGGTTCACTTTGGCAAATTCCTTCAACCGCTCAGCTATTACAGCCGTCGGATAACGGTTGAGCAGCCGGTTAAACATCCAGTTTGCTCCTTTGACCTGTTCAATCAAAATCGAACCGTCCTGAACGGTAATGCTTTTAATGCCGGAAGCGTTAATCCGTTTATCGCCGGTCATCCGTCTCGTCTGCACGTAATCTTTGCCGATCTTCAAATAAGGGCGGCGCAGGAAGAAGACAAGCGCCATCACAATGTATGCGGCAACCGTAATCCATTCGATCGTCCTGAACGTTACACCGGATATTAAAGATGTAATCAAGTAAATCCCGATAAAGAACAGCAGAAATACAGGAAGGATAATACTGCGGCCGTAATAGCGGTCAGATTTATCTCCGCCGGTAACAACTTGTTCTTTCCCCTGTTTTTTTCGTTGATTGTTTAGCTGCGTCATATTTTTACGAACTTTTCGTTCCCACGAACGTGATGACAATGGACATCCCCCTACATATTATATATTCGGCTGCATTTCCGCGGCGGCTTAACGGTTACATCCGGTACCCGCTGCCATCCACGGTTAACGTTATCCGCGTTTGGACTGATCATCCGCATCATCCACAATTTCGATCGCATCCAGCTGTTGTCTGAAGTTGCGGCGGAAGTTTTCCAAATACCGTTTTCTAAGCTCGTCCCGTTCCGCCAGTTCGGCTTCATTTAAGCCAACGGTTTTGTGCTTGCGCGACAGCTCATTGATTCTGGCAATAACCTGCTCCATCCTCTCGCTCCCCTCCGTGTTGTATGTGTTTTCTTTGTCCTTCTCTATTCATACGAGCGGAAAAGATTCTACCTTCTATTTTGGCTTTTTCAGCGGCTGCTTGTCAAGGAGCCTGCCTGCCCCGGCGAATAGGAAAAAAAGCTCTAAGATGCCATTTCGACGGCAGCATCTTAGAGCTTTAAAGATAGTAGGCAACAAATGAACAACTGCTCCTCTTAACGGACGGGGATAATAATTGTTTGCCCCGGATGGATCAGCGCCGAATCCAAGTTGTTCCGTTTCTCGATGTCAAAAATTAACCGGCGGACATCCTCCTGCCCATTCACGTATTCATTAGCAATATCCCAAAGCGTATCGCCGCTGCTGACCAAAACAACGGTCTCGCCGGCAGTGGCCTGCTCAGGCGTCTCCGTCGCAGCGCTTGTAGCCATCAGCAAAAAGCTGGAAAACAACACGGCAGCCACAATAACGGTCACGGCTATTTTAATCAGATGACGACGCACAAAAGTGATTGCTGGCGTCGGCTTCTTGCCCGATTGATCTTGATGGATTGTACGATAAAACGATGGATTCATCATCATATTCAGCACCCCAAACATTTGTTCTGTTTGTAGAATATCACGAACAAGTGTTTGCGTCAACGGAAAGATGCGAACTTTTGTACTCAAGAACTTATGTTTGTACGAACTCCGGTTCTGTGCTATACTTTTCTTCAAACTTACTAATGGAGTGATCTCATTGTCCAAACTTTCCAACCGCCAACAAGCGATTCTTGAATTTATCAAGAATGAGGTTCGGGATAAAGGATACCCGCCATCCGTCCGTGAAATTGGCGAAGCGGTCGGCTTAGCATCAAGCTCAACCGTTCATGGGCATTTGGATCGGTTGGAGAAGAAAGGACTTATCCGACGCGACCCCACCAAGCCGCGCGCGATTGAAATATTGGATCAGGACAATGATCTTGTTTCCGCATTGCGCACCCCTGTTGCCCAAGTGCCGATTGTCGGTAAAGTAACAGCAGGCGTACCGATTACCGCTACGGAAAACATTGAAGAATATTTTCCGCTCCCTTCGCATTTTGTCGGCGATAATGACGTGTTTATATTAAATGTTATTGGCGAAAGCATGATCGAAGCCGGCATTCATAATGGCGATTATGTTATCGTCCGCCAGCAAAGCACCGCGACGAACGGTGACATCGTCGTAGCGATGACCGAAGACGACGAAGCAACGGTTAAGACGTTCTATAAGGAAAAGGATCATATTCGACTGCAGCCGCAAAACTCGACGATGAGTCCGATTCTGCTCAAAAACGTTACGATTCTTGGCAAAGTAATTGGACTTTTCCGCGATATCCATTAATCCGCCGGCGTGTACGGCTACATAACCAGTGAAAAGCCCCGAACGCAGCTTGTTTGCCGCTTCGGGGGCTTTTTCCTTTTTTACTGCTCTTACACGATAAAGACGTAATGATCTCGTTTTATGGTTTCAGTCCGGATCATTCTCCCTATCACGTACGCTGCCGTTCAAAATAACCCCAAAAAAATACAGTACCGGCAAGAAATATATCCCCGCCGATACTGTCTGTGATATTCAAACTCGCATCGTTTATGCCATAAGGCTTAACATCCATTCATTATACCGCTATTTGAGGAGGTTCTGGCTCCGGTTCGACATTTACTACTTGCTGCTGCTGTTGCTGCTGTGAATCAATTTGCTCTTGCATTTGCTGCAGCTGCTGTTGCTGCTGCTGGATATGGGTTTGGACAAGAGTGAACAATTGAAGCTGGATTTGTTGGTGAGATAGCTCGAAGCTTTGAATCTGAGACTGCACTTGAGTCTGAAACTGCAATTGCTCTTGCAGTTGTGCGCTAAACTGATTTTGCAACTGCTGTTGGGCTTGCAATTGAGCCTGCAGCTGCGCTTGAGCCTGCTGAATGGTTTGCAAAATCGCAAACTGAAGCGTTCTGCTTGGTTTCGTGCATGTTTTCACAACTTTTCGCTGAGTTTTCTTCTTGCCATGTTTTACAGCACAGCCCGCCATATCCGTTATACACTTCCTTCTTTTATATTCAGACATCCCTTTATAAATATGAAAAAAAAGAAGATTCGGACATGGCTGATGACAGGGGGTTATAGCATAGTTTAGTAGTTGAACAAGCCGATACAAGGTTTCGAATGCCTGCCAAATCAAAAAAACCCTTTGGCGCTTAAAGCGCCAAAGAGTTTCCCTCTTAATACAACGTCAGATACTGATCGCGTTCCCATTGGTGAACTTGAGTGCGATACATATCCCACTCGATTTCTTTCAGCTCATAGAAGTGCGCAAGCGCATGATCGCCAAGCGCATCGCAAATCACTTCGTCGCGCAGCAGTTCATCCAGCGACTCTTTCAAGTCAGCCGGCAAGCTTGCAATGCCGGAATCGAGCAGTTCTTCCTGTGTCATGATGTATATGTTCCGGTCAACCGGTTCCGGAAGCGGAAGCTGATTCTCGATACCGTCAAGGCCCGCTTTCAGCATAACCGCCAGCGCCAGGTACGGATTGGCAGCCGGGTCCGGATTACGCACTTCAATGCGGGTGCTGAGACCGCGGGACGCCGGAATGCGAATCATCGGCGAACGGTTGCTTGCCGACCAAGCAACGTAGCTAGGCGCTTCATAACCTGGAACAAGCCGCTTATAGGAGTTGATTGTCGGGTTCGTAATGGCCGCCATCGCTCTTGCATGGCGCAATACGCCGGCCATATAATAACGGGCTGTTTCGCTTAAGCCCAGTTTATCCGATTCATCGTAAAATACGTTCGTATTGCCTTTGAACAGCGATTGGTGGCAGTGCATGCCGGAGCCGTTTACCCCAAACAGCGGTTTTGGCATAAATGTAGCATGCAGTCCATGTTGTCTTGCGATTGTTTTTACAACCAGCTTAAACGTTTGGATCTGGTCTGCCGCACGAATGGCGTCGGCATATTTGAAGTCGATTTCATGCTGGCCCGGAGCCACTTCGTGATGGGAAGCTTCGATTTCAAAGCCCATTTCTTCCAGCGTCAATACGATTTCACGGCGGCAGTTCTCGCCGAGATCCATAGGTGCAAGGTCAAAATATCCGCCTTGGTCGTTCAATTCCGTTGTCGGTTCGCCGCGGTCATCCGTTTTGAACAGGAAAAATTCAGGTTCCGGACCAACGTTCATCGCCGTATATCCCATATCGTTAGCTTCCTTCAGCACACGCTTCAGAATACCGCGCGGATCGCCTGCAAAAGGAGTGCCGTCCGGCATATATACGTCGCAAATAAGACGGGCTACACGGTCTTGCGATACCCAAGGGAATACGACCCAAGTGTCCAAATCCGGATACAAATACATATCCGATTCTTCAATCCGTACGTAACCTTCGATGGAAGATCCGTCAAACATCATTTTATTGTCTAACGCTTTATCCAACTGGCTGATCGGAATTTCAACGTTTTTAATAGTACCGAGCAAGTCCGTAAATTGAAGCCGAATGAAACGAACGTTTTGTTCCTCCGCGATTCGTTTAATATCCTCTTTGCTGTAACCCATTTCATCATCTCCTTAGTGTTGATCATCACATTACGATTGCGAAATTCTCAGGTTTGTATTCAGGGACTATTCACGAAACGATTAACGCTTGTTGTTGAGGAAGCGCGTCAGCTGGCCCTGAATAAGCGATGCTTGGCCCGGGCGCTGTTTTTCCAAAAGCTGCTGCTTCAGCATCCGATGCAGCTGGGCATCGGACAATTCGCGGCGTTTCACCTCGGATTGCTCGCTTACGACTGTAGCCTCTTCCGATTCTTTCGAAACCGGATACATGACTTGCTTAATACCTGCAATATTGACGCCTTTCTCAATCAATGATTTGATTTCGAGCAGCCGCTCAACATCATTAAATGAAAACAATCGTTGATTACCGGATGTTCTGGCCGGAACAATCAGCTCATGCTGCTCATAATAACGGATTTGGCGTGCTGTCAGATCCGTCAGTTTCATGACGATGCCGATCGGAAACAGCGCCATATTGCGGCGAATATCATCACCCATGTCGCATCAACCTTCCAGTCAAACTTATTATATGTTCATTGTAACCCCCTACCATTAACATGTCAATCTGTGTGAGGTTTAATTACAACTAACTCTCGTTTGACAAGCTGAAACAATGCTGTAAGCATACCGTATTTCGCATGCGCGTAAGTAAGCCCACCCTGCATGTAAGCGATATACGGCTCGCGGACCGGCGCATCGGCAGATAACTCCAAGCTGCCACCTTGAATAAACGTACCTGCCGCCATGATGACAGGATGTTCGTAACCCGGCATGTCCCAAGGCTCCGGCACAACATGCGCATCTACCGCTGCTGCCTGCTGAATGCCTTGTACGAAAGCGATCAAATGGTCCGGACCGCCAAAGCGGACCGCCTGAATCAAATCAGTGCGCGGCGCATCCCAGCGCGGATGCGTCTCGAACCCGAGCTTCTCGAATAATGCCGCTGCCACAATACTGCCTTTGACAGCTTGTCCCACCAAATGGGGAGCCAGGAACAAGCCTTGATACATGGAACGAAGCGTACCGAGCATAGCCCCTACTTCCCCGCCGATGCCGGGCGCCGTCAGCCGGTAAGCGGCGGCTTCCACCGCCTTCGCAGTCCCTGCAATATAACCGCCGGTTTCCGCAAGTCCGCCGCCGGGATTTTTAATTAATGAGCCGGCCATCAGGTCGACACCAACCTCGGTTGGTTCGGCCAGTTCCGTGAACTCGCCGTAGCAGTTGTCGACAAACACCAGCACATCCGGCTTGATCGCTTTTACTTTGGCAACCATCTCGCCAATCTGGGCTACCGTAAAAGAAGCCCGCCAGCTGTAGCCCCGCGAACGCTGGATACCGATAACCTTCGTGTTCCGGTGAATGGCCGCTTCAATGCCGGCCCAGTCCAGATCGCCACCCTCCAGCAGCGGAACTTCCCTGTACGTCACTCCCCAATCCTGAAGAGAACCTGTTCCGTCGCCAGGTTTGCCGATCACTTTATGAAGCGTATCGTAGGGCGTCCCCGTTATGTACAACAGCTCGTCCCCCGGACGAAGCACGCCAAAAAGGGCGGTGCCGATCGTATGCGTGCCGGAAACAAAATGCGGTCTGACCAGCGCCGCTTCTGCTCCAAACACATCCGCATACACTTCATCCAGCACCTCCCGGCCCCGGTCATTATACCCGTAACCCGTCGAACCTGAGAAATGAAAATCGCTTACCTGATGTTTCTGAAACGAACGGATTACTTTCCACTGATTCCGTTCAGCCACGTAATCCCGGTGCCGTAGCTGCTCCTGTGCCAGTTCTTCCGCTTCGTTCGCCAGCTTCTCCAGCTTATCCCATATGCCTTGATCCTCATGCTGCCATTTCATTGAATACTTGCCTCTCCCTCTATATCTTCTGGTACCGCCGCTTCATTCACATCCGGCAGCGTCAGCGTCTGCTAATCCGATTACTGCCTGAACGGGTGAAGCCGGCTTCCGTGCAGCGCGTACTCCTGCTTGCTTAACTGAATCGTAAGCAGCAGCTTGTCTTCCTCTGTTTCCTGCCGGATCACCTCACCGCTCCTGTAAGCAAGCGAAATGAGATCGCCGCGTTCCGCCGGAATCGCAAAAACAGCCTGTTCTCCCGACAGCCGATCTTGAATCGCCTGCCGCAGCAGCGCCAGATCATTTGGATCATAGGCGCTGATGACAAGCGCGTTGCCGTGCGGAATGAACTGCTTGCGGGTTTCCTCGTCCCACAGATCTTTTTTATTATACACATTTATTCGCATGCCGCTATCCGCGCCTAGCTCGCCGAGGATCTGCTCCACGGTTGCGATCTGTTCTTCCCGTACCGGAGAGCTGCCGTCGATAACATGCAATATCAGATTGGCTTCCAGCACTTCCTCTAAGGTCGCCCGAAAAGCGGCGACCAGCTCATGCGGCAGCTGCTGGATGAATCCAACCGTATCCGTCAGAACCACTTCCCTGCCATTCGGCAGCTCGAGCAGCCGCGATGTCGGGTCCAGCGTTGCAAACAGCTGGTTCTCCACATACACATCCGCTTGCGTCAGTTCGCGGAGCAAAGTGGATTTGCCCGCGTTCGTATAACCGGCAAGCGCAACTTGAATTACGCCCGTCTTGCGCCTGCGCTCGCGGTGCAGCTTCCGGTGGCGGACGACCTCCTCCAGCTGCTGCTTTAAATCGGATATCCGGCCGCGGATATGCCTGCGGTCCGTCTCGAGTTTTGACTCACCGGGGCCGCGTGTACCGATCCCGCCTCCGAGGCGGGATAAGTTTTTGCCATGGCCCGACAAGCGCGGGAGCAAATAATTGAGCTGGGCCAGCTCGACTTGAATAATGCCCTCCCGCGTCTTGGCGCGCTGCGCAAAAATATCGAGAATCAGCTGCGTCCGGTCGACAATTTTTAAATCCAGCGCTTCTTCCAAATTGCGGACCTGGGCGCCGGAAAGCTCTTGGTCAAAAATGGCCGTTGTGGCCCCCAGTTCATCCGCCAGCAGTTTGACTTCCTCAACCTTGCCTTTGCCGATAAACCACTTTGAATCCGGCGTATCTTTATTTTGCATCACGGTTGTCAGCACTTCCACACCGGCCGTTTCCGTCAGCTGAATAAGCTCATCCAGCGATTGTTCGGCGGTGACGGCCAGCTTCCTCTCCAATTCGGGAGTAACCAGGCTGATCAAAATTGCTTTTTCGGGAATGGCATGGTTCGTTTCGTACATGTTGTCTTTCATCCGCTGCTCCTTATATAGCTTCACCGGCTCCGAATATGTCTGAACACCCAGCTTTACACGCCTTTGGCATCCCACTTCAAATCCTCCGGCTTAATGGTCATCAGCTCCTGCTTCGGGGGTACGCCGCTTGCATATTGCGTCAGCAGCCTTACCGCCTGATGGCGGATCGATTTCTCAATGACGTTGCGCACATACCGCGCATTGCTGAATGAAAATAAATCGTTCATTTTTTCCTGCATCAAATGCTGCCTTAATTTGAATATGGCCTGCGGCATTAAATAATAATCGCGGTCTTTTGCCATCAACTCGGAAATTTGAATCAACTGGTCAATCGAGTAGTCCGGAAAATCAATTTGAATCGGGAAACGGGAAGGCAGCCCGGGATTCGTCTGCAAAAATTGTTCAATTTCAAGCGGGTATCCCGCCAATATAAGTATAAATTGATTCCGGTTGTCTTCCATTGCTTTTACAAGCGTGTCGATGGCTTCTTTGCCGAAATCCTTTTCTCCGCCGCGGGCCAGGCTGTAGGCTTCATCAATGAATAAAACGCCGCCCAGCGCTTTGCGCACCAGATCGCGCGTTTTTTGCGCCGTATGTCCGATGTATTCGCCGACCAGATCGGCGCGCTCTACCTCAATCAAATGCCCTTTAGATAACACGCCCATCTTTTGGAACAGCTTGGCGATGATACGGGCTATTGTTGTTTTGCCGGTTCCCGGGTTGCCGCGGAAAATCATATGGTATACCTGTGATCCGCCGTGTAAGCCGGCTTCCGAACGCATCCGGCTTATATAAAGCAAAGCGTATATTTCATACACTAGAGCCTTTACATTGTCCATCCCGATCATCGGATCCAGTTCTTTCTGAATATCTGCAAACTGGTCTGTAGAAGGAAGCGGCTTAACCGCCGGGAGCGGCTCATTCTCAATGGCATGCGCTTGCGCGGAAGCTTGCGCCGAATCTTGGCTTCTAAGCACAACATTAATTTGACGGGACGGTCTTGTACCGTTTTTCGCTCCCGAGATGGAGTGTCCGTTCATCTGTTGCATCACCTATCCTTCGCACCGTCATAATGGCGGCTGCCCTTTCTGTACGCCTGTCAGGTTAGCAGGGCATATCCCGCACTACAAGTGTATTCTATCGGATTCGGTCATATTAACAGTTTTGAACGGATTCAATCCGCCTTCAAATGCACCGTCATTAACAGCTTGTCCAGCTCCCACTTCGTAAATGCGAGAACTTCTCGTGATTCATTTTTCACGGGGCTTAGCACCTCGGTATGGAAAGCAGCTGTCGTTGTTTGCGGATAATGCAGATAATGGGCAATATCCGACGCTCTGGCCGCATGATAATCATGTGTAATGAGCAATAAGCTGTTCAACTGGTAAGCTTCCACAATCGGTTTGGAGTAAAGCAAGTTCTCGTACGTGCTTCGCGCTTTCAGCTCCAGCAGCAGCTTGTCCTCAGGAACGCCAAGCGCTGCCAAATAATTGCGCATGCCTTCCGCTTCGGTCAGCTTCGAGCCGTTGCCATCCAGCCCGCCGGTTAAAATGAGCTTATGCACTTTACCGCTTTCCAAAAGCTCATACGCGTAATCAAGCCTTTCCTTCAGCGCCGGGCTTGGCACATCATCCCACAGGGCTGCCCCTAATACGATACCTGCGTCAGCAGGAGGAATTTCTTTATTGTAATCATAACCGTTGATTCGATACAGCAAATAGCCTGTCCATACAACACCAATGACGATAAACCAGGCCGCAGCACGAAACAGGAGCAGCCGCGCCTTGCCGTCTTGCTTTCGCTTGCGCGCGCTGCTCCTTTTGTTTGTTTCCGCCATCATGATTCGCTTACCTCGCCGGTGCGCTCAAGCAATGTTTTGCGATGCTTCAGGCTCATCGTGAAATACCTGAATCTGCCGCCTTTGATGCTGGACAGCAGCCTGCCTGCCGTCTTGCGGGCCATCGCCGCTTCCTTGCCGGTCACATCGCCTATAGCTACCGCCTCTTCCAGCTCATCTTCATCCAGCAGGAAAACCTCTCCTGACGGGAGCACAACCACATCCAAATACAAATCGTCGAACCACGGCACCTGCTGGTCGGTTAAACCTTGCGTTTTGCAGACGTCAATATACCATTGAACCACGCGGCCTTTGTCATCAAACATCGTGGTCACCACAAAATGCTCGCCTCTCGGGAAATGCTGCATCCACAAATAACCCCGGTCCGCGACGCAAAGCCGTCGTCCGTTATATTCTTTCCATAGCGGCTCCCGCAGCTCGTGAATCCGATAGAAGGTAACCAGCCCTCTAAACTCATCGCTGTCCATGGACATGCAAGAAAAACTTTTGCGCAATATTCTCCGCCAGTTGGCGCGGTCAGAAAATTTTCGTTTCATACGGAACGTACCTTTCCGCTGAGATAGCCTCCTTAAGAGGGCGTACAAGCTCAATCTTCAATCAGTAATTTTCCTTCTTATATTAGTATTCTCTTTACAGAAAAGATTACCATAAGTTAGGGGCTATCTCCAGCAAACTTGTAAAATAAACCAAGCCGATATGCATATAGACGCTGTCCCGTTGCAGGGACAGCGTCTATATATTGCCTATTACGGATTGGTGCCAGACCCGTTCGAGCCGGAGGAATCTCCGCTCCGGTCGCCTCGCCCATTGCCGTTACCGTTGCCATTTCCTTGACCGTTCCCATTGCCGTTGCCCGCATCAGGAGGCGCAACCGCCCCTTGATCCGTGCCGCCGTTTGGCTGTTGGCCCGGATTGCCGCCAGGATTAGCTGGCGGCGCCGTTTCCGCAGGTGGCGGGGTTGGCTGCCCGCCATTATTAGGCGGTGTCTGCGGATTGCCAGGCTCCGCAGACGGAGGGGTCGTTTCGGCCGGCGGTTCGGTTTCAGCCGGCGGTTCAGATGGCGGGATGCTCGGGAAGTCGATTTCCGCTTCCGGTATTTCGACCGTAACCGTTGCCGAAGGATCTGTCACCGTGTTGGTCGCCGTGTTCACCGCAACGACGTAATACTCATAAGTGAGCCCAAGCGATATGCTTGGATCTTCTGCTTCCGTTGTCGTCAAGCCATCCAGGTAAAGGGTGAAATCCGGATCCGACTCCTGTTTGCGGAAAACTTGGTAAGTGACGCCTTCCGCCTCAACCGGATTCCAGGAAAGCTTCACTTTCATTTCATCTGCAGCAAATTCTGCTTTAAAACCGTTTACGGCCGCCATTGGCGTTTCCGTTGGTTCTACCGGCGCTTCTACCTTCGCAAAGCTGCCGGCAGGCATGCCTTTCATCGCTTTCTCCATTACGTTGGAAAACATCGCTGCAGCCTGGTGGCTGCTTTTCTTGAGCACATGCTGTTTATCTGTCTTGTCATAGCCCATCCAGACGGCTGCGGTCCATTGCGGCGTATAGCCGACGAACCAAGCATCACGGTTTGCGCTTGACTTGAAGTCCGGAATGCCGTGCTGTGTCGTACCGGTTTTGCCGGCAACCGGACGGTCCATTCGGGCTTCAGCCCCCGTACCGCCTGGAGACACAACGGCTTGCAGCATTTCCGTCATTTGGGCCGCCGTTGATTCCTTCATCACTTGTTTGCCAGCCTGGTTTTTATATTTGTAGACGGCGTTTTTCGCCCGATTATCAATCCGGATAATCGCATGCGCGTCCACCGTTTTGCCGTCATTGGCAAAAGCGCTGTAAGCCGTCGCCATCTGGAGCGGAGTTACCCTTCCGTCAAGCCGCCCAAAGCGATGGAAAGGTTTTTGTCCTGATCCGTCAATTCAATGCCCAGCTTATTTGCAAACTTGATGCCGGTGTTGAGGCCAATCGTGTTCAGCATCCAAACCGCCGGCAAGTTGCGCGATTCTTTCACAGCTTCAATCATTGTAATCGGCGTCGTTCCTTTGGAATCGCTAGGGCAATACGAGCCAAAACATTTTTTATCATTGGCCAGCACGGTTTGAGGCGTATAATCTCCCGTTTCCAGCGCAGGGCCATAAGCGACAATCGGTTTAAAGGAAGAACCCGGCTGGCGTTTGACAAGCGCACGGTTCAGCCCTTTGCGGACGTAATCGCGGCCGCCTGCAATCGCCTGAATGGCACCGTCCGAGTGGTCCATAATGACCATCGCCCCTTGCACCTTCTGGTCATCGACGCTTTTTTCAAAGTTGGAATCATCGGCGAACTCGGCTTCAACTGCCCGTTGCGCTTGCTGATTCAATGTCGTATAAATCGAGTAACCGCCGATCCGGAGTTCTTCCTCCGTCATATTCGGCATAACCTGCAGCGCTTCATCCACCACATAATCAATAAAAGCGAGATATTGCTGCTTTTTGCTTTGCTCAATGTTAGCCGGCGGCTCATAATCAACAGCTTTTGCCTGCTCCATTTCGCTTTCGGTAATAATGCCCTGCTGATACATCAGCTGCAGCACAACGCCGCGGCGTTCCTTCGATAAATCCGGATTGCTGATCGGGTTGTATTTGCTCGGCCCTTTCGGCATGCCCGCGAGTGTCGCAATTTCCCACAAATCCAAATCTTTAAGATCCTTGTCAAAATAAAGCTTGGCGGCCGCCTTGATGCCGTACACCCCTTGGCCCAAATAAATCCGGTTCAAATACATCGTCAAAATTTCTTCTTTGGTCATTTTGTTTTCCAACGCAACGGCTATCGAAGCTTCCGTCGCTTTACGGAAAAAGTTTTTATCCGATGTCAGGAACATATTTTTGGCGAGCTGCTGGGTAATGGTACTGCCGCCTTCCACTGCGCTTCGAGCTATAACGTCCTTCACAAGCGCGCGGCCGACCCCGATCAGATCAATGCCGGAATGTTCATAAAAGCGCTGATCCTCCGTCGCCACAACCGCCTGCATGAGAAGTTTCGGAATTTCCGAATACTCCGCGCTGTCGCGGTTGTTTTGCTGGTCGGCAAGCTGGCCCACTTCCTGGCCGTTCATATCGTAAATAATTGTTGGTTCCCCTAATACAAATTTGTCCGCGTTCTCAGACAAAATGCGTTCACCGTTTAATATAATGAGCAGATAGCCGATAATCCCGCAAACAATCGCTATAACGACCGTAAAAAACAAGCCAAAAAACCACTTTCGCGACGATCGCTTCTTTTTCTTTTTCGTGCTGTTCGCCCTTCTGCTGTTTGGTTTGTCTGAAACCATTGATGCTTCCCTCCTGTGACTCCTGTTTCTCCTGCTTACTTCACAGCATGTTGTTATTTTATCCCTCGAAAAGCAAGAACAACCCGCCGGGAGCGGGTTGTTCTTGCCATTCCGCTATCTAATTAACGATCTTCCGATCAACAAGGTTTCACTTCGGGGTTAAACTTAAGACTCTTGGTTCGTCAAATCTTGCGAAAGCGATACGTTACGCTGCGGCGTAAACGTCGAGATCGCATGCTTGTATACCATTTGCTGGCGGCCGTCGCTGTCGATAATAATGGTGAAATTATCAAAAGCTTTGATCGTGCCGCGGATTTGGAACCCGTTCATTAGAAAAACCGTAACCGGAATATTATCTTTGCGCAGTTGGTTCAAGAACGTATCTTGAATATTGATGGATTTATTCATTGGACGTTACCCCCGTCTAAAAAAGATTGATTAGAAGTATATTCAAGATGGACTTGAAACTTTCCTTCTAGTATATCATGAATAGCAGCTAAATTGTTGCTAAAATTCTCCCCCATGTCAATCCAATGAATGTTTTCCATATGTCTGAACCAGGAGAGCTGGCGCTTCGCGAATCTTCTTGTATCCCGTTTCAATAACGTCACTGCAGCTTCAAGCGTACACTCACCATTCAAATAAGCGGCGATTTCTTTATAACCCAAGCCTTGCATCGCAACCGCATGGGGCGGCGTCCCGCTTTGAAGCAGCTGCCTCACCTCTTCGACAAGCCCTTGTTCCATCATCAGGTCAATGCGCTGCTCGATTCTTTGGTACAGCTCGGCGCGGTCGAGGGATAAGCCTATTATACATAATTCGTAAGGAGATTCCCGTTTTTGACCTTCCTGCTGCGAAGAGAACGTTTCACCGGTCAGATGATAAACTTCCAGCGCCCGGATGACCCGCCGCACATCGTTAGGGTGGAGCCGCTCCGCCGATTTCGGATCGATCTGCTTAAGCCGTTCGTGCAAAGCTTCGGCGCCATGTTCATCTGCAATCCGCTGCATATGCTGGCGGAATTGTTCATCCGAGCCGTTGTCCGCGAACTGGTAGCCGTAACATACCGATTCTACATATAACCCGGTGCCGCCCACAATAAAAGGAAGTTTGCCTCTGGACGCAATGTCAGCGATAGCTTCCGTGCACCGCAGCTGGAAATCCGCCGCGGAAAACGGGGTGTCCGGGTCGCATATATCAATCAGGTGATGGCGGATACCTTGCTGCTCTTCCGTCGTTATTTTCGCCGTGCCAATATCCATGCCGCGGTATACCTGCATGGAATCGCCGCTAATAATTTCCGCGTTCCATGCTTTTGCAATTTCGATGCTAAGCTTCGTCTTGCCGACCGCGGTTGGCCCAATCAGAACGAGCAGGGGAGGTTTGCCTCCCTCCATTGTAATGGACGGAAGAGCGGTATCATTTGTTGCTGTCAACATCTATCACTCCATAAGCTATTTTCGACGTATTCGCATGCTTCTTCTCAAACCCAAGCCGTTCGAATTCGCCGCTGTCGCGGTGTTCCTTCATCACAACCGTTTTTCGGGCGACCCGCTTCGCTTCCGCTACCGCCTCCTCCGCCAGCGCGCCTACATTGGCAAGCCCGCGCAGCGGCTGCAAAGCGCTCGATTCATGGATCGGTTCACGGAACATCGGATCAAAATATACAATATCTACGCTATTATCCGGCAGCGAACACAAATAAGAAAGATGGCCGGTGTTCACCATCCGGATCCGCCTCATCGCTTCATCCACATCCGGCAGGCTCGACTCATAGCTTGCAAGCCCGTCCCGGACAACCACATACAACGCCTCTTCGCTTTCCAGCGCTGTTACTGCCCCTTCAGTACCAACCGCGTACGAGAAAACGAGCGAGTCAGCCGCGAGGCCAGCGGTGCAATCCAGCACTTTATCACCAGATTCGCAGCGCGATATCGTAATAAGCGGATCTTTTTCTCCGGCGCGCAGCCGTTTGACCCGGACATAGGCCATGCTGGGATGAAAATATAGCGGAGGCGCTTGCGGCCCGGCATAATAATACCGCAGCTCACGATCGGTTACAACAAGCAGCCGTTCATCCCGCTGCTGCTCGGCCAGCTTGCCGAGCGTCCGGTTGCGGCGCGGCACAAACGGGATGTCCAGCTCCTTCGATAACAACTGCGCTTTCGCATACATTTCCGGCTTTGGGCGATCCGTGGTCGTTACAATCATGACATCACCCGCTTAAACATTTTTTCAAGCTGGTAGTTGGACAAATGGACAATAATCGGCCGTCCGTGCGGACAAGTATAAGGCTGGCTGCAATTCGATAATCTGGCGATCAAAGCTTCGCCCTCTTCCCGCGTTTTGCGGTCGTTTGCTTTGATGGAGGCTTTGCAGGAGCACATAATCGCCGCTTGCTCGCGCAGCTTGGCAATATCAATTGATTTCCGTTCAGCAATGACCAGCTCCGCCATTTCTTCAATGATGGCTTTCTCTTCGCCTTGCGGGAACCATTCCGGATAAGCACGCACCAGGAAGGTCTGGGCGCCAAACGGCTCGATCTCGACTCCCGCCTCCGCGAACAAGTCCAGCCGGTCCTGCAGCTGCAACGCTTCGCCCGGCGTAAATTCCAGTGTCAGCGGAATAAGCAGCTGCTGGCTCGCCTTGGCCGGGTTGCCGAATTTATGAAAATAATATTCGTAGTTAATCCGCTCATGCGCAGCATGCTGGTCAATCAAATAAAGGCCGTCCTCTGCCTCCGCTATCATATACGTGCCGTGCATTTGACCGATCCATGACAGCTCGGGAAAACGTTCCTTCGCCTGCTGCTCTTCAGCTGCGGCCGGTTTCCACGGCTTCGCCGGGTTAAACGGCGCATTCGCCCGCACACCGCCGGCCGTATCAACGGCAGCGGATGCGGCAGCCGCTTCGCTATAGGCAGCAGCCGGCTGCCCGTCATCGGCCAACCCCGTATCTTCCGGCTGGACGCTTCCTGCAGCATAAAGACCCGCCGGCTCCCGCATTTCACCGGCTGATGAAAGCTGATGTCCGCTTGCAGCCAAAGCGGGCTTTGGCTGCCCGGAGCCGGATGCCTGGCTTCCTTCATAGCGCGGCGGGGCATACAGCCTCTCAGCAGCATCTTTTGGCACATAAGGCTCGGATGACGCGCGCCCTGCAAACGGAGCCGAATGTCCGGAAGTCCTTTGCGGCGGCCGGCTGGCCGGAGCCGCAGCATCGCTTCCGGCATAGGCAGCCTGGCCGCTGCCGGAAGCAGGAGGCTCCTGCCGGTGGAATGAGATCGCATCCTGCACATAGAGCGGACCCGATCGGGCAGGTTTGGCTGCCGATTCCGGACCGGGAATATACCGTTCGCTCCGGAGCGCCGCACGAACAGCCTGCTCAACAAGCTCTTTCAATTCCGCTTCCTTGCTGAATCGGACTTCCATCTTGGAAGGATGGACGTTGACATCAAGCAGACTGGGGTGCATGCCCAGCTCCAGCACAACTAACGGAAACCGGTTGATCGGCAGCAGCGTATGATAAGCTTGTACAATCGCCTGGTTCAATACGAAACTGCGGATATAACGGCCATTGACGATCGTTGTCATGCCGTTCCGGTTCGCCCGCGTCATCTCCGGCTTGGAAATATAGCCGCGCATCTCGTAATCAGGCGTTTCCGCCTCGACCGGCAGCATTGATTTGGCTGCACTGCTGCCGTAAACGGCGGCAATAACTTGCAGGCGGTCTCCAGTGCCAAGCGTCCGGAGCAGCGTATTGCCGTTATGCGTCAGCGTAAAAGCGATGCCGGGATGCGCGAGCGCAATCCGGTTTACATAATCGGATATATGCCCCAGCTCGGTTTGGATCGATTTCATATATTTCAAACGGGCAGGCGTATTGTAAAACAAATCTTTCACCAGCATATCCGTTCCTTGCGGCGCATTGGCCGGTTCATTGGCCGTCACGGCGCCGCCTTCTATGACAACCCGCCTGCCAAGACCGGTTGATTCCTGAGAGGAAACTGTCGTTAACCGTGATACCGCGGCAATACTCGGCAGCGCCTCGCCTCGAAAACCTAAGCTTGCAATGCGGAACAAATCGCTTGCGGAGCTGATTTTGCTGGTGGCATGGCGTTGAAAAGCCGTCTCGATATCGTCTGCTTCAATGCCGGAGCCGTTATCCGTCACCCGGATGGACGCCAGCCCGCCTTCCTCGATAACGATATCGATCGCCGTGCTTCCGGCGTCAACCGCATTTTCAACAAGCTCCTTCACGACGGAAGACGGCCGTTCCACCACTTCGCCCGCCGCGATCTGATTCGCCAGCTGATCGTCCAGCACGCGAATTTTCCCCATTTGTATCAGCCCCTTTCGCAAGCATTCTGCCTGCAAACTAATCTTTGAATTTCCGTTTCATATCGTTCAGCCATTGCATCGCTTCAAGCGGCGTCATATTAAACAAATCCAGCTTGCGCAGCTGCTCGGCAAGCTGCTCCGCTTTCGGATCGGATGCTTTCCGTTTCCCGGTGTCCGCCTGCACAGCGGCCTCGGCAAAAATTGAAAGCTGCACGGGCGCTTCCAGCGGCTCAAAGCCGCCGCCTGCAATTTCTTTCGCATTCGTTGGGTGCAGCTCCCGATCCCCAGCGAACGGATTCGAACCTCCGGCGGATGCGGCAGATGGCTGCCCTCCGGCAATCCGGTTCGTTTCTGCGTCAGCAGAAACAGGCAATTCGCGCCGGACAGCAGCAGGCGCTTCAAGTCCAGCTGCCGCTTCGCGCAAGGCTTCCGCCGGCATTGCCGTACGGCTTTCATTTGCCTCTGCCCCGCGTAAGTCTGCCGCTGCAGCCGTCTCGCGGACCGTCTCCACAGCCTCAGGCTGTTTCAGCGCGAATCCGGCACCCGTACGTTTCTCCTCCGGCTGCTGCTCCAGCCCGTCCAGCAGCTCATAAGCCCGGCCGATGACTGATTCCGGCAGGCCGGCAAGCCGCGCGCAATAAATGCCGTAGCTGGTGCTCGCCGCACCTGGGATCAGCTTGCGGAGGAACGTCACGTGATCGCCGCTTTCTTCAACGGCCATGCAGGCGTTCGCGAGCGAAGGAAGCGACTCCTCCAAATGCGACAGCTCGTGAAAATGCGTTGAAACGAGCGCTTTGCATCCGATATGATGATGCACAAACTCAATGACGGCTTGCGCAATGGCCATGCCTTCCGAGGTTGAAGTGCCTCGGCCAAGCTCGTCAATTATGACCAAGCTGTCACGCGTCGCTTTTTCCGTCATAATCTGGATATCCTTCATCTCGACCATAAACGTACTTTGGCCGCCGATCAGATCATCCGCCGCGCCAATACGCGTAAAGATCCGGTCGACCAGCGGCACCTCGGCTCCTTTGGCCGGAACAAAACAGCCGATCTGCGCCATAATGACGATAAGCGCTACTTGGCGCATATACGTGCTTTTGCCCGCCATATTCGGCCCGGTAATAAGCAGCATCGAATGGTCTTCCTGTGTCAGCGAAGCGCTGTTCGTAATAAACGGAGCGCCCTCCATCACGGATTCGACAACCGGATGACGGCCCTCTTCAATTTTCAGATTGTAGCCTTCTGTAATGGAAGGCTTGGCATACCGCCGTTCGGCGCTGACCAGCGCCAGCGACTGGTACACGTCCAGTGCGGCAATCGTCTCAGCCAGCTTCTGCAGCCGGCTCAGATGAAGCGCAACATGGTCGCGCAGCTCCAGAAACTTCTCATATTCGAGATCAACCATCTTCTCTTCGGCTTCCAGTATGAGCCGCTCTTTCTCTTTCAGCTCCGGCGTGACGAACCGCTCGGCGCTGGCGAGCGTTTGCTTGCGCTCGTACCTGCCTTCCGGCAGCATAGGAAGGTTCGCTTTCGTCACTTCCAAATAATAGCCAAACACTTTGTTGTAGCCGATTTTCAGCGACTTGATTCCTGTCGCTTCGCGTTCCTGGCGTTCCAGCTCCGCCAGCCACCGCTTGCCGTTGGTGCTCGCCTCTCTCAGCTGATCCAGATACGGATCGCAGCCGCCCCGGATCAGCCCGCCTTCCCTGACGGAAACCGGCGGCTCGTCCACGATAACGGCATCAATCGCCTCCGCAATGTCGGCGCATGTATCCAAGCCGCGCACAAGTGCGGCGAGCGTTGCCGAACCGGACGAGGCGGAGAGCGCAGCCAGCTGAGGCACACGCAGCAGCGAGTTTTTGAGCGCATTCATGTCACGTCCGTTGGCGCTGCCGAATGCAACCCTGCCGACCAAACGCTCCAGGTCGTATATTTCTTTCAGCTCGGTGCGAATGTCTTCACGCAATATTAAATTGCGGTACAGCGTATCGACCGCTTCAAGCCTTGCTTCAATCGCTGCGGCATTCAGCAGCGGTTTATCGATCCAGCGGCGCAGAAGGCGCGCGCCCATGGAGGTCTGCGTACGGTCGAGCAGCGACAGCAGCGATCCTTTTTTGCTGCGGTCACGAACCGTTTCCGTCAGTTCCAGATTACGGCGCGTGTAATTATCCAGCACCATGTATTGGTTCGTTTCATAGGTGCGTACCGTACGAACATGGTGCAAGGAGCGTTTCTGCGTCTCGTCCAAATACCCCGTCAGCAGGCTTACCGCCGCCAGCCGCTCGGCAGCGAGGCCCGCAAGCTGCTCATGGCCGAACTGCCCGGCAAGCTTGTCCGCCGGCGCCGGTTCTCTTGGCGTCAGCAGCACCGGACGGCCGGCTGCCGCCACAAGCGGCTGCAGCTCCGCCAGGAGCGGCGCCTCGCCGACCATTTCCGAAGGCTCATAAACGTTGATTTCGTCGAGCAGCGCCTCCAAAGTCGGCACGACGGAAGTGACATACAGCTCGCCCGTCGACAGATCGCAAGCAGCGATGCCGTAAAATCTGGCGCCGTATCCTGCAACCGATACGATAAAGTTGTTGCTTTTATCCGCCAGCGATTTGGATTCCATAACCGTACCCGGCGTAATGACGCGGACAATCTCCCGTCTGACGACGCCTTTAGCTGCGGAAGGGTCCTCCACCTGCTCGCAAATGGCAACCTTGTACCCTTTTTCCACCAAACGCGCTATGTAATTGTCGGCCGAGTGGTAAGGAACGCCGCACATCGGAATTTTTTCCGCCATGCCGCCATCCCTGCCGGTCAACGTAATTTCAAGCTCACGTGCCGCTGCAACGGCATCTTCAAAAAACATCTCGTAAAAATCGCCCAGCCGAAAAAACAGGAACGCATCCTTTGCCTGCTCTTTGACGGACAAATATTGCTGTATCATCGGGGTATATCCAGCCATGCTGCCCCTCCTATCCGTTTACTAGAAAATGAAACATTACCGTTTCATTATAACAAGGGCTATTGCCGGACGCCACAGTGCGGAAGGATGCGGAAGCTGCGGACATGATCCCGGATGAGGCGCAGCCTGTTCAAGCAGCCGGGATCATCCGGCGCAATCCAAAAAAAGCGCATTCGCCCTTCGGGCGGTTAACCCAAGGGCGGAATGCGCCATTTGAACCGGATATCCTGGCTTTCATCCCATACCGCCCCTTTGCGGGCGGCATCGAGCAGCGGCTCGATATAAGCCGCATATTGTCCGTAGCTTTCCGTCGCTGCCATCTCGGCGGCCAGGCCGTCGAGGCAACCAAGCAGCTCGGCCCGGTCCCCTTCGTAATAAGCGGCAATAAACCGTTCGTCCATCGACGGCAAATACGATAAATTCCACGCCTCCTTGGCGCAAAGCAGCGATAAAGCAAAAGCTCCCTTCGCTGCGGCAGGAGAAACAAGCCAGCTGGGCAGCGTGCGGTATTCGAAGCCGTGCGGCTGCAGCCGGAAATCGCCAAGTGCTCCGTATCGCGGCCTTCTGCCCCTGCCGGAAGGATCCTCCACCATCGCCAAAATAAACGCCGTATAGCTGTCCAGCAAATGAAGCAGCTTGGATGTAAGCGGCACGCCGCTGAAGTGGATATGCCCGCCCAGCGCGATCCCCCGCGCAGGCATCGCCCCTGCCGCCCAGCGAAGCGAATAGTCGCTGCCGATCCGCTTCGCTGCGCGGAGCAGCAGCAGCCTGACATTAGCGGCCAGCGCATTCGGATTGTCCGCCGGGTCAGGGCGCAGCTCCGCAACCGGATACAACAATCTTCGCCCTACGCGCAGCACATCCGTTCCGGCCGCCGCTCCCGTGCTTTCCCCCAGGAAACGGGCAGCCGACGCGACTTTGCCGTCCGGCCGCAGCAGCAGAAACTCGGGATCGGCCCCGATAAGCAGCGGCGGTTTCTCTTCTTCATATTCCTGGCTTCGGACGGTATGCAGCCATCCCGCAAAACGCTGGAGGCTCGCTTGCCGCAGCTGGATGTCCTCCATGGCATGTACAGCCCGGACTGATGTTTTGCCGTCCATGCCCAGCGCCACCTCAACTTCGCCTACATCAAGCCCAAGCACATAAAGCGCCCGGACAGCGGTCCGTACAACACGCCGGACAGCGGCATCCTGCGGCCATAACGACCCGGGTGCCGCTTGCGCGCTCCCGGATTTGCTTAACGGATTCGTGCCGCTGACCGGATTGCCGGAGCTGTCCAGCCTGATCATTTCAATCGGGTCCAAATGCACGACCCGGATCAAATAGAGACGAACGTATCCGCGCTCTTGTTGCATAAGCCCGGAACGCTGCCATATGAGCTGCTGCGTCTCCTGCGGCATCAATGCGGCCGCCGCGGATCTGCTGTTAAGTATCCAAGCGCCCGGAAAGCGCTGCTCATCAACCGCCTTATGTTCCGACAGCGAAAAAACGGCGTCGCCCGGCCCCACCTCCGACCAATGCCCATACCGCCTGAACGGCGAATCGGCGCGAGCTCGCGAAGCCGGCTTTGCGCCGTTCCCCGGCATGACATGCTCCAAACGATCATAATCGCCATACCACAGCCACGTTTCCGACATCGTACGTCACCTGTTTCTCGTCATACCGGCCAAATGTTACGGAAGAGGGAACGAGCGGCACGGCAAGCGCCCCGTTTGTTCCCTCTCGCCGCATATAGTTTAGGCGGGTGGCCGCCATCTGCTCCCGGACCACTCGTTCCGGAGAGCCCATCAACAAAGAAGAGGGCTCACGCCCTCAAATCTGCCGATTGCTCAGCATATCATACTCTTACAAAAGAGCGTTTCGATTACAGCTCGTCGTCCAGAAGATCTGGGTCGAGATCTTCATAGTCTCCGTCGCCGAGACCGAATTCGAATTCTTTGCCGTCCAGACCGTCGATGCCGCCTGGAACAACCGCTACGCAAACTTTGGTTTCGGCAACCATTTCAACTGCGTATTCCCGTTCTACCCGAACGACAACATCCGTACCGTTCGATGAAGTATTGGCCTCGATGCAGTTTGGCTCCTGCAGGCATTCAGCCGTTACTTCCTCTGTAGAGCTTCTATGCTTCGGATCCAGGTACGACAGCGGGATATGCTCTACATAATGTACGGATTCCTTTGCTACGTCTGTTTGCGAATTTTTACTGTACGAATACCAAATGTTGATATCGTAAGTACCGATAACCTCGATGCCGTCGCCCGAACGAACCGCTTCATATTGATGGTTAATTATCCATGCGCCCAAAATGCTTGTTGGTACATGAGGCGGCGTTACGGTATGGGTTACAGTGGAAAACTTACGACCTTTGCCGCAGACAGCTTTCGTAATTATTTCTCTGTACTGAAGCTGTTTATCTGCAATAGTCATTGATTTAACCTCCTCCATACAATCATTCAATTAAAGTGTATGCAGGACATTCGTCTAGGGTGACTGTTTCTTTTCCCGCGCCGCTACGATTTTTTTGCCCTTACTATTTTATGGCAATCGCTCGGTCAACATGACTTTTAGTTTTGTCATGCAGGCAAAAGCCGCGCAAAACGCGGAAATAAAGCAGTTTTCCCGCAGGATGTCCGGTATGCTTCAAGCGGTGAACGGCTAATCCGGCAAACATCGCAAGAAGCCGTCCGGCCGTTTGGCACAAATAAGATAGGAAAGAAACAGAGATTAACGGTCTTTCCAGCCGGCGGTCAGCTTCCGCTCCAGGTAAGCTACCAGTTGGTACATAATCGTTGCCACAACGGCAATGACGACAAGCGTGGATAATACAAGTGTGAAATTGAACACCTGGAAGCCGTAAATGATCAAATAACCAAGGCCTGATTTCGCAACCAGAAACTCGCCGACGATTACGCCGACCCAAGCCATGCCTACGTTTACTTTTAACGCCGAGATAATAACAGGGAAAGATGCCGGCAATATGACAAACCGGAACAGCTGATAACGCGATGCGCCAAACAGCTTCACCACTTTGATGTGGCCGGGGTCTACTTCGCGGAATTGATTATAAATGTTAAGTGTTGTAATTATGACGGTAACGGATAAAGTAACGGCGACAATGGATAGAAATCCCGGGCCAAGCAGGACGATAAACAACGGGCCAAGCGCAACTTTAGGCAAACTGTTCAGCACAACCAGATAAGG
Source organism: Paenibacillus protaetiae (assembly GCF_004135365.1). Taxonomy (NCBI): domain Bacteria; kingdom Bacillati; phylum Bacillota; class Bacilli; order Caryophanales; family Paenibacillaceae; genus Paenibacillus; species Paenibacillus protaetiae. The sequence continues at coordinate 1,427,362 of NZ_CP035492.1, forward strand.
ATCGAGCACTCGGGATAAAAAAGGCACCCACCACAAAAGCGCGGCCAGCAAGGTTCCAAATAAGGTGCCAAGCACAAATCCTACGATCGTTTCGCCTACTGTAACCCCGATATGCGGCCATACCGTGCCGTCTGCCATCGAGGTCCACAGCTGGCGGGCGACTTTCGTCGGGTAGCTGAACAGAAGCGGATCGACCCACCGGTTCCGGCCGGCAAGTTCCCAAGCAACGATAAAAACGGCAAGGATTATAAATTGAAGCGAGGCGGCGGCCGAAGCAATCCGTTTGGCACGTTTCAAATGGCTGCGGTGCAGCTGGCCAAGCCAGGCGCTCCGGTCTTCTTGAACACCGGATACGGCGGCTGCCTCATCTGCTTCGGTCTTCTCATTCCGGTTACTCACGGGAGCTTCCTCCCTTCCGGTCTTCGCCTGCTGCCGGCAGATCGGCATCGACCTGCTCCAGCTCCGCCCAAAGACGGTCGAATATTTCCTGAAATCCCGGAAGGCGCCTGGCTTCCAGCGGTCCGGCACTGCTCAGCGCCTCCGGAACGACAAGCTCGAATCGGATGCGGCCCGGATTGCGGGCAAGCACAATGACCCGGTCGCTCATCGCTGCCGCTTCCGCCAAATCATGCGTCACCAGCACTGCTGTTTTGCCGCGCCGGCGCAGCGTATCATGCACAAGCTGCTCCAGCTGCAGCTTAATATGCATATCGAGCGCGGAGAACGGTTCATCCAGCAGCATTACATCTGGATCTGCAGCCAGCATCCGCGCCAGCGCTACCCGCTGCCTCATGCCGCCGGACAGCTCGTGGGGATACCTTTTTCCCGCTCCGGGCAATCCTAATTCCTCCAGCAGCCCGTCGATCCTTGCGGGCCGCACATCATAACCGGCAATTTCAAGGCCAATGGCCACATTGTCGTAGATGGTCCGCCATGGAAACAAATAATCCTGCTGAAGCATGTAACCGACTTTCATCGAAGGGCCGGTCACCCGCGCTCCGTTCAGCAGCGCTCTCCCGCTTGTCGGCACGAGCAGGCCGGCGAGCAGGCTGAGCGCCGTTGTTTTGCCGCAGCCGCTAGGTCCAACGAGACTGACGAATTCGCCTTGGCCCACCGACAGATTGAAGTTCTCGAGCACGAGATGCGCGCCTTGATCGCCCACATAAACATGAGACACTTGTTCGAGACGGAGCACTGATTGATCCGTCATCTTATCACCTTCTTTCAGCGACAATCCGGATTATTTCGCAGATTGTATCGCTTGTTCGGCAAACGAATTGTCTACAATCGTATCATGAGCCGTGCGTTCCTTGATTTGGCCGGCCATAGACATAATATCAAGCAGGTTGTTCCATTCTTCGTCGTCAATAATCGGGTCTGTCGCAAAGGAACCCTGCTGCTTGTAACGGTCGATGGAGCTGATCAGAATGTCCCGGTCAACGTCATTAAAATAGGATTTGACCGTGTCGGCCGTTTCCTCCGCGCTATGACTGTTCACCCACTGCTGAGCTTTATAGATGGCATTCGTAAACGATTGGACCGCTTTTTTATTTTTGTTCATAAAGCTTTGCTTCGTCATAAACACGGTGTACGGCAAATGGCCGCTTTCCACGCCAAATGAAGCAATGACATGCCCGGTGCCTTCCTTCTCGAAAACGGAAGCCGTCGGCTCAAACAGCTGAACATAATCGCCTGTACCGGAAGCAAAAGCGGGGGCAACGTTAGCAAAATCAATGTTTTGAATAAGGTTCAAATCATTATGAGGGTCAATGCCGTGTTTTTTCAGCGTGAATTCACCCGCCATTTGCGGCATGCCGCCAACGCGCTGGCCTAAAAAGGTCGAGCCTTTAAGCGAATTCCAGTCAAAATTGTCGACGGCGTCTCTCGAGACAAGAAACGTGCCGTCGGTTTGCGTCAGTTGAGCGAAGTTGATGACCGGGTCATCCGCGCCTTGCTGGTACACATAAATCGACGTTTCTGAACCAACAAGCGCCACATCAATGGAATTCGACAGCAGCGCCGTCATCGTTTTGTCGCCGCCGGCTGTTGTTTGCAGCTTGACATCCAAACCTTCTTCTTTAAAAAAGCCTTTTTCCAATGCCACATACTCCGGTGCGTAAAACAATGATCTTGTTACCTCGCCAAGCTGGATCGTTGTTGTGTCCGATTGTTTGCCGCAGCCGGCAATAATCGCAACCGAAGCGATGACGACACCCAGCAGCACCCTCATCCACCCTGTCCTGCTCATGCAGATACCTCCCTCTGAAAATGCACAATTTGATGTACGATAGCCTATGCGTTCAAACCTGACTTGGTGAAAAAGCCTACGCCTGCGCACAGTTCCGGACAGCAAAAAAAAACGCGCGCCGACAGGGCGCGCGTTCCAAGCAGGTCAAGTCCTGCTTACAGCTTGTAAATATCCGAATATTTGTCCGTCAAGTAGCGGACCAGGTATCCGGAATCAAGCGGCTTGCCGGTAACGCCTTGGATAAGCTCCGATGGCGTTTTCAGCTTGCCGTGTTGATAGATTTTCTCGGAAAGCCACTGCTTGATCGGCAGCAAATTTCCTTCTTCCACCAGATTCCAGAACCCTTCGATCTCCTGCTCCATCGTAGCGGCAAACTGGGCGGCATACATATTGCCGAGGGAATAGGAAGGGAAATAGCCGAACAGGCCGCCGGACCAGTGAACATCCTGCAATACGCCTTGTGCGTTGTTCGGAGGCTCGATGCCTAAATATTGCTTATACTTCTCGTTCCAGATCGCCGGCAAATCAGCCGCTTTAACGCCTTCATTAAAGATCAGCTTCTCGATCTCATACCGGATAATAATATGGAGGTTATAAGTCAGCTCATCAGCTTCAATCCGGATCAAGGACGGCTCCACTACGTTAATTGCACGGTAAAAGTCTTCGGCTGACACGTTCAGCTGACCGGGGAAAAACGACTGCAGCTCCCGATAATAGCGGTGCCAGAAAGGCTTGCTCCGGCCAACGACATTTTCCCAGAAACGCGACTGGGATTCATGAATGCCCATTGATGTGCCGCCGCTAAGCGTCGTGCCTGTCAGCTCGGCCCGAATATTTTGTTCATACAGCGCATGGCCTCCCTCATGCAGCGAGCTGAACAGGGCGCTGGCTATATCCTCTTCATAATAATGGGTCGTAATACGCACATCGCCTGGATTCAGCCCCGTCGCAAACGGGTGTACACTTTCATCTACGCGACCTTTATCAAAGCTGAAGCCCATTTGCTTCAATATGTAGTTGCCAAGCTCCTTTTGTCCCGCAATCGCAAACTTTTGCTGCAAAAACGAAGTATCCGGCTGATGCGGCGAAGCGGCAATTGCGCTTGCAAGCGGCACAAGCTGGTCGCGAAGCCCGCCGAATACACGGTCAAGCTCAGCGGTCGTAAGGCCCGGTTCATACAAATCAAGCAGCGTATCATAGCGGGTGCCTTTGGCGGCGCCCCATAAGTCGATAAATTGCTGCTGATACGAAATGATTTTGTCTAAATATGGCTCAAAGCTTGCAAAATCGTCGTTGTCTTTGCATTCTTCCCATTTCGATTCCGATTGCGAGGCCAGCACAACATACTCCTGATACAGCTTCGCCGGTATTTTAGCATTACGATCGTATTCCTTGCGCGTTTCCTTCACAAGTTTCTGCTCGATTTCGGAAAGCTGCGCGAACGCCTCCGGCTGCTCCAGCTCGGCAAGCTGCTCTCCAAGCTCTGCAGAGGTTTGATAGCGGAACATGTCGGCCGACAAATGGCCGATCGCCTCGGAGCGGGCCTCCATCCCTCCGCGCGGAGCGCCTGTGCGCAAATCCCAATAAAGCACGCCTAAAGCTTCCTCGTAGCTCTTAATCTTTCGAATCGTTTCCAGAAATTTCGGAAGCGCCTGCACGGTTGATGTAGTCATATGAATCCGCCCTTCTATCGTAGACTAGGCTTACCTATTCAGCCTGTAATCTTGATATTAACGGGTGATAAACGTATAATCAACTTTAATCTAAAGTGAATGTGCGGGAATGGAAAAGGAGACGATTACATATGCGAATACAGTTTACTCCTTCTGCGGTCAACAAGCTGAAGCCTTATTTGGACGGCTCCGGCCTGCAGTTGAAATTTCTGCACGATACTGAAGGATGCGGTTGCGTCGTTAGCGGAGTGCCGGCGCTGGAGCTTATTCGGGAGCATGGAGCCGATGACCGGCTGGCACACGGAGAGCCGTTTGATTTCTGGTATGAACCGCGCCATGAAATCTATTATGAGCCCGTTATGACCATCGACTTTAATCCGGCGAAAGGGATCTTTTCGTTGAAAAGCGACAGCCAGATTTATTCGGTGAATGTCAAACTGGCACATCCTCCTGCGGAAACCGCTTAATATCGGGTTTGCGATCATTTTATTCATACGGAAAGAAGGTATAACATGAGCAACTTGGAGCAAATTTTGAAACACAACGAGGAATTTGTTGAAGGCAAAGGGTACGAGCAGTATTTAACGGATAAATTTCCGGACCGCAAAATGGTCGTCGTTACTTGTATGGACACGCGCTTGACCGAACTGCTGCCGAAAGCGATGAACCTGAAAAACGGCGACGCCAAAATTATTAAAAACGCAGGCGGCCTGATTACCCAGCCGTTCGGCAACATTGCGCGCAGCGTACTTGTTGCGATCTATGAGCTTCAAGCTTATGAAGTATTTGTCGTCGGGCATCACGGCTGCGGCATGAACGGCTTGGACCCGGAACGCGTCGTCGGCAATATGGTGAAGCGCGGCGTGCCGCAAGAAACGATTACGACGCTGCAAAACAGCGGCCTCGATATGATGCGCTGGCTCGCCGGCATTGAAGATGTGCGCAAAAGCGTCGAAAACAGCGTCAAAATTTTGCGGAACCATCCGCTTCTCCCGGCAGGCATTCCGATTCACGGGCTGGTCATCGACCCGGAAACGGGCAAGCTGGAACTGGTAACGGAAGGTTCGGACGAAAAACAAGTTTAAACCCGGACGAATAAGAAAAAAACGCAGCAATGCGGCTTCCATTAAGCCTGCTTGCTGCGTTTTTTTGCAATTGCCGCTTCCCTTGCCGCTATGACATCGCTGCGGTCACGAAGCTTATGGCGGTGAATTAGCGCCTCGCTGTTCATATCGCTTGGCTTGCCCCAAACAAGGCCGCGGGCTGAGCATAACGCTTCGCAAGCCAGCAGCAGCTCATGGTCCGCAATGCTGAAGCACAAATCCTGGAAAACCTCCATTGCGCCTGATTCCAGCCGTTCAGCCCGTGCTTTCAGCTGTGCGAGCAGCGGCGGTCCGTCAATGCCCGCTTCCTGCAAAAGCTGCGGATTCAAGCGGCTTAATGCCTGCAAATACATCTTCCCGGCGCCGGCCGCATTGCCTCTCCGCTCATGGTAACTTCCGACAGCGACTTGAATAAGCCCGACCCATAAACGGGACAGATGGTCTCCCGGATGCTCCTTCCAATATTCCTCCAGAAGCTCATGGCATTCAAAATAATCCCGGGTAGCATGAAATTCAACTAAATAAGCAATATAAGATGAAGGATATTGCAATGTTATTCTTCCCCTTCGTTACGCCATACTGTGGCATTATAATCAGCCGCTCCAATTAAAAAAATGAAACCTGCTATCCTCCTAGACGTAAACCTATACAAGCACAATTAAAATACACCAGATCAAAAAAGGAGTCAAAGCAAATGAAAAAAAGTATGCTGCTCATGATCGCCTTCACGCTTTTCTTCACATTGGGGTTAGCAAATGCAGTGGATGCCAAGCCGCGGGGCGGGATGAAATCTCCCCGTCAAAGCTTTACACAAACGCCTAGCAAGTCGGACAGCTCGCACCAGTCGACACCGGGCTCCGGCACCAAAACTACAACCGGCACCGCCGGCACCGCTGCAAAAACCGGAACAACCGGCGGCGGTTTTTTGAAAGGCATGATGATCGGCGGCCTGGCCGGCATGCTGTTCGGAAGCATGCTTGGTTCCGGCGCCTTCGCCCAAATGTTCGGTTTGATCATTAACTTGATCGCTATCTTTGCCGTGATCGCTATTATTCGTGCCGTGTTCGCCTACTTCCGCAATAAACGGACACCGGATCAACGGAGACCGTATTAATGCGTATTTACACCGATGAGATCATTAATGCGATTTGCCTTCATATCGCTGACCGCAAAGGTGTACAACCTACCGATGTCGAAGCTCAGCTTTCCTGGGAAGAGGAATACGGTTTTACCGCAGAGGTATGGGTCAGCGGCCGCAGCCAATATTTAATAGAAGCGAATCTGATCGAAGCGATCGTGCAATATATGTACAAGCAATATAATAAACGCGTATTTCCCGAAGATATTACCATTGATGCGGAAGACGATTTCTGGGCCGATATACGCGAATAAAAACAAACAAAACCTCACTGCAAGCAGAAGCTTGCAGTGAGGTTTTGTGCTTCCGGCAGCAAGTCTGCCGCTATTGCCGGACCGGCAATGATCGCAGGCAGTATGACTATGACTGCTTGCATGCTTGCTTGCCGGAACGGCAATGACGCCATGCGGGATGCCGCGAGCCTACGCTCTGCGGAATGCCAGCACTGCGTTTACGCCGCCAAAGCCGTACGAATTCGAGATGGCTGCATCCGGCCTCTCCGGCCGCGCAGAGCCGGAGACGAGATCAATTTCCGCCTCCGGGTCGGGCTCCGTCAAGTTTGTAGTAGGCGGCAGCCAGCCGTTGTACATGGACAGCAAAGTAATAGCCGCCTCAATCGCGCCGGAAGCGCCAAGCGGATGGCCGTACAGCCCTTTCGTGCCGCTGACGGCAACAGGGCGGTCGCCGAACACTTGGCGGATGACGCGCGATTCCGTTACATCGTTCAGCAGCGTTGAAGAGCCATGCGCGTTAATGTAGCCGATATCGTCCGGCGACATATCCGCCGAAGCCAAAGCAAGGCGCACCGCACGGGCGGCCTGGCTGCCGCTGGGCAGCGGAGCACTCATATGAAAAGCGTCATTCGTCAAGCCAAAGCCTGCCACTTCGCCGTAAATGCGCGCCCCTCTGGCACGGGCATGGCGTTCCGACTCCATGACGAGAACCGACGCTCCTTCGCCCATCACAAAGCCGTCGCGGTTTTTATCAAACGGGCGGCTGGCGCTGTCCGGCATCTCATTGCGCGTAGACATCGCCCTCAGCATATCGAAGGCGCCGAATGAAAGCGGCGCAAGCGGCGCCTCCGCCCCGCCGGCGATCACAACATCCGCTTCTCCGCGGCGGATCGCCTGCATTCCTCTGCCGATTGCCACCGCTCCCGATGCACAGGACATCGCGTTTGTTTCATTCGGGCCTGTAAAGCCAAACTCCATTGCCATATTGCAGGAGGAAGCTCCGCCAAATACTGAAAATCCAAGCGTTGGCGAAACGGAGCGGTAACCTCCGCTGTAATAATTGCCGCATTGCTCTTCGGCATATGAGATGCCGCCAAGCGCGCTCCCCATAAAGATGCCTACACGTTCCGGTTCGATGGACGTTGGCAGGAAAGCCGCGTCGCGCATAGCCAGCATACCGGCCGAAACGGCAAGCTGGGAATAACGGTCCATCCGGTGCGCCCTTTTCTTATCCATGTATTGCAGCGGATCAAAATCTTCGATTTGAGCTGCTATTTGGCTCCGAAGCCCTTCCGGCACAAACCGGTTAATCGCTTTCACTGCACTTTTGCCGGTTTGTACGCCATCCCACAGCTGCTTCACCCCCGTTCCAATTGGTGTTACCGCCCCGATTCCGGTTACAACGACCCGCTGGTCTGCCATATGCCAGTTCCCTCCTTCTGATGATGAGCCTGTTTGATTTGCCGCGCCAGCCCCGCGAGGGTCTGGTCCGCGATATGATGGACAAAGATCCGGCCGATGCCATTAGCCGCAAGCCTTCTCAGCAGCGGCGGCTTCATCCACTGATGAATGATGCTCACCTTTACTCCGCCGTCTGTTTCCTGGAAACGCCACTCCACATCCATGCCTTTCGTAACGCCTTTGATATGCCGGTAACGGATGACCGGAAGCGTACGGTTCACTTCCATCGTGCTTACCCACCATACCGGCCAGCGCAAGTTTCGGAATGCACGCACAGCCGCCATCTCCACGATCCCGCCGTCTTCGCCGCTGCCTTGGCGGAAAGCCGTCCTCCGGTAATGCGATAGCCGCTCCGGCCATAACTCCACTCTTGCAGCCAGCTCGACGGCTTCGGCAAGCGGACATGAAAAAATTTTTTCATTATAAGTAAACAGGTTGAATCTTCTCCTTCTTGTCCAAAAGTCAGCAATCGCCTATCCAAGAGGCAAGCTTGCCGCTTAAACGCGGCGATGATACAAGTCCCCGGATAGCGGAATGCCACAGGTACGGATTGCGGCTTCCCCACTCAATTAGCCGCTGCAGCCTGAGACCCGGGGCAAACGCCGCTTGCCGCTCCCGCTCGTATTGCTGCAGCGGCTGCCTGAAGCCGCCGGCAAGCGCTTCCATGATCCGGAGCGCAGCCATTTCGGCGCTTCGGACAGCCCGGTAAATCCCTTGGCCCGTTAGCGGGTCATAATAACCCGCGGCATCGCCAACAAGCACCAGCCCCGGTACAGCAGCCGCTTTCACCGGCCGGTCAAACGGCCCGCTGGCGAGCACTTCGCCCTCGATTTTGGCGTGCGCCAGCTTGGCTGCAAGCCTTGGGGAGCGGCTGGCAGCCTGCAGCATAAACGCCGCCTTGTCGCGGGCGGCGGCTGCCGCAGTGCGGCCGGGCATGGCGACAGTCATATTCGCCAGCCCGCCGCCAAGCGGCGCAACGCCAATGACGAGCTGCGGCTCCACATGCAGCTCTACCCGGTCGGCCAGCCCTTCCGCATGGCCGACCCGCGCGGTAAAAGCGGCCTTGCGCAGTTTGCCGGCAGCGCCAAGCCCGGCACTCCGGGCGGCGGCGGAGCGCAAGCCGTCCGCGCCGACCACAAGCCGCGCCTGCAGTGCGAACGGCGCGCCTATATGGGTGAACCGGCCGTATACGCCGGTTACCCGGTCTTGTTCATCGCGCAGCAAGCCGTCTACTCTGGCGCGCTCCTCGAGTACGGCGCCAGCCTCGCAGGCAGTGCGGACAAGCCGCTCGTCAAGCAGCTCCCGCCGGCAGCATACGCCGTACCTCCCGGCGGGAAACGATGCCTGCAGCTCTATTTTCCCGCTGCCGAGGCTCCAGCCTCTTACTATGCTGCCTTCCCATGTTCCGCCTGTTTGCAGCAGCTGCTGCACAGGTACTCCGGCCCTGGCCAAAGCAGCAACGGCCCCGGGATTCAGCGATTCTCCGCATGGCTTTCGCTTCGGGAAAACACCGGCTTCCAGCAGCCGGACGCGGCAGCCTTGCTCCGCCAGCAGCTTTGCTGTCATGCTTCCTGCCGGTCCTGCGCCGATAATTATAACGTCATCCATGACCGACTAACGCCAGCCGGAACGGAAAATGTTTATGTACTGAAGCGCCGGCAATGCCAGCCTGCCTAAGCAGTTCCCGCGCCTCGGAAGCCGTATAGGAGCGGCGGACTGACAAAGGCCCGTCATGCCTGGTGACGGGGCTTCGCCAGACTAGCCCTGCCAGCAGCTTCGCCGACCAATACGCCAGGCGCCTCCGTTCCAGATCGGTGACGATCCATCCGATGCTGGCGACACGGTTCATTTCCGACAGCAGCTTCACCGACTGCTGCTCGTCGAGATGATGCAAAGCAAGGTTGCAAATTGCAATATGAAAGCTGTTATCGTCGTATGGAAGCGCCGTTCCGTCCGCTTCCGACACTTCAATTTCCGGGTAGCCGGACGTACGTTTGGCCGCAAGGGCAATCATTTGCGGATGGATATCCACACAGGAGATCGAGACATGGCGCCCGCGAAGGCCGCGCCAGTTCAGCAGGGCAACGGGGATATCGGCAAGCCCGGTTGCCACATCCAGCACCCGGACCTTGCCCCCGTCAACTTTCGCAACCATTTTTTCCATATGGGCATATAATGCCGGATTGCCGCCCAAATAGCGGTTCACATGCCATACTTCGCGCAAACTGCGCTCCAGCTCCGGCAGTTCCAGCTCGGCTTCATCCAGCCATTCTTTGGCATATTCCCTCTTCACACACATTTCGCCCTCTTTCATTTCACATTCCATTTTCCTTTATTGTTATTGTTTTCCTTTTATTTTATCCAGCAAAGCAAAAAAAGAAGTAAAACCGATTTATGAACTATTTTTCATCAAAATATAGCGCAACCCCGGCGCCTTTCCCGGCGTTTAACTGTTTATTAACGGGAGGAGTGTGATGGAACGTTTTATGCCGCCGCAACTACAGAAAATACTGATCGCCCTGCTCATGATCCCGCTTCTTGGGACTGCCGCTCCGACGCTTCATGCAGCCGCATCTGCGGCAACCAATTACCGCGTATACCAGAACGACAAGCCGCTTAAGGAGTTTGCAGCCGAGCAGCAGGCCATCGCTTATGCCAAAGGGTATGCCTACAGCCATGTGGAGCAAATTACGGGACGAGCCTGGGTGTGGGACAACTTTCCGCGCTACAAAATTTATCAGGCGGGAACTTCGAAGACGGCTTGGGAATACCGCACTTATTCGGAGGCGTTGGCCGCCGCAAGCAAAATGTCCTACGTACATATAAGAGATTTGCAGCAGCCGGGATGGGTTTATAATTCTTATCCGCACTTCCAGCTGTATCAAGGCACAAACACGAAAAACAGCTGGGGATTCGCTACGCTTGCGGCCGCCAAGCAGGAAGCGAAAAAATGGGGCAATGCCCACATTATCGACCTGGATTCGAATACGTGGGTATGGGATAACTTGACAGCACAGCAAAAAACCGCCCAGCGTGCAGGCAGCAAAAACTTTGTGATCGTTAAAGAAAACATTTCTGGCGCATCGGACAGCTATTCGTTTTTGTACGATGCCATCCAAGCTGCGAATGCATCCGGTTCAGCCAATGTATATGATACGTCCACAGGCAAAGTTGTCTTCTCCTCGTATCCGACCTATGACGTGCTGCAAAACGGCAAGCCGATCCAATCGCTGATCAGCTTGACGAAAGCTGTTGCTTACGCCCAATATTACGCCAACAGCGAAGTGGTCCATAACGGCGAAACATGGTGGACCAACATCCCTTACTTGACCGTCCTCCAGAACGGCAAAAAAATTAACGCCTTCTCTACCCGCGAGGCCGCTGTGAGCTATGCAAAAGGTTACGCTAACAGCGCCATTCAGACCGCTGACGGGCGCATGATTTGGAGCAATGCCAAATCGCTTGTATATTTAGGCTGGAACGGCGAAGTGGCGAACCAGACCGTACTGGCGCAGGCTTCCGCTACGCAAAGCTTGTCCATTGATTCGCCGACATGGTTCCAGCTCGCCGCTTCTGACGGCAGCCTGACGGATACATCGGATGGTTCCGTCGCCAAACAGCTGAAGGACAGCGGCATTCAAGTAACTCCGCTGGTCCATAACCAGTTCGACAAGGCGATGACGACCGCATTTTTAAAAAATAAAGCGGCGCAGACGAGCTTTATTAACGCACTGACGGCCAAGCTAGTATCGCTTGGCGTGTACGGTGTCAATCTCGATTTTGAAAATATGGCTGGCAGCGACCGCGCCGCTTTCACGGCCTTTGTCTCTTCTCTTGCCAAAGCGGTGCATGACAAAGGGCTGAAGCTGTCGATTGATTTGCCGCGCGGCGACAAAAGCTGGAACGCCCAAACGGCCATCGACCAGCAGGCGCTGTCGGGGCTTGTGGATACCGTCATTATTATGGCTTATGACGAGCACTGGAGCGGCAGCGATACCCCCGGTTCAGTAGCCGGCCTTGCGTGGACCGAGGAAGGGATCAAGCAGTATCTCGCTTACGGGGTTCCGCGCAGCAAGCTGATGCTTGGCATTCCTTTTTATGTGCGGGAATGGCAGCTGGACGGCAGCGGCAAGCTGATCAGCAACCGCGCGGTGCTGATGAAAGATGTGAGCACTTTGATTGCTTCCACCGGAGCCTCCGGCATTCAGGACCCTGTATCCGGCCAAACGAAATATACGTATAAGAAAAACGGCTATACGTATATGTTTTGGGCCGAAACGCCGGAAACGACTGCAGCTCGCATCAATTTAGCCAAAAAATACGATCTGGCAGGCGTAGCCGCCTGGCGGCTCGGTTACGAGCAGCCTGATTTGTGGACGATGATGCTTCGCATGAAGCAGTCTTGATAATTAGATGAAAAAAAAGGGGGGCGGAATGCCTCCCTTTTTTTTATGTCCTTGCTGCGGTTCCAGGATTGATGCAACAAACAGGCAGCCCCCTTGCCTAAAGCAGAGCGGCCAGCCGGTTGAGCAGAACCGCAATTTCGGCGCGGGTTGCATATTGTTGAGGAGCCAGCTTGTCGGCCGATACCCCCTTCATCAACTGCAAGCTGTACAACAGCTGCAAATCATCCGTTGCCCAATAGGAATCCGGCACATCGGTAAAAGGCCACTGGCTTGCTGACGGGCTGCCTGCCATGCCCGATGCCTTCAGCACGCGTGCGATAATGGCAGCTATTTCCGCTCTTGTAACCGGCGCATCCGGCTGAAATACATTTTGGCCGTTGACGGTTGTTCCTTGTACTAAGCCATAATGGGCTGCTGTTTCAATATAGTCATAATACCAAGCGGTTTTGCTGACATCCGGGAACGCCGGCGTTTGCTGCTGCACCATATCCAGGTGAAGGGCTACGACCGCTGTTTTTGTAAGCTCCGCTCTCGTCATATTGCGCGACGGCTCGAAGGAACCGGCTGCTGTGCCTTGCATTACTTTTCCTACCGACAAAGCGGCTATGGCATCCGACGCCCATGTGATCGAATGAATAGCTTCGAAATCACGGTACGCCTGCAAAGCCTGCTCTGCCGTTACGGTTGTTCCTTTGGCGGATGGGGCATCGCCTATGTTTTCTTTGTGCTCGTCCGCTGCCGCCGAACCGCTGCCTGCTGCTGAAATATGGACAACGGGGCTGTTTATCGTATGTATGATATTAACGCCGGGGTTATTTTCTTTGATGATAAGCGATTTGGCCAAAATCAGCTTGGCGTCGCCTTCTTTCAGCGCTTTAAAGCTTACCGTTCCGACTTTGCCGTAACCTGCAAACAGCAAGCTCCCCTTTTTGGCCGTGATTTGCGATATGGTGATATTGCCTGCAGCAGCGTCAAACTGATTGGCGAGCGTCATCGGGCTGGCCGCCTGCTGGAACACATTAGGCTGCAGCGGTACGGACGCTGCCGGAATAACAGGCTGCAGCAGCTCCGGATTATAACTTAGCCGAATTTCGTAACCTTCGATATCGCTGTAATCGCCTGTAAAACCTTGGAGCCATATGGCAGCTTCAAATGTATCGCCGGTTTTGACGCCTGCAGATGAGACTGCTATGCGCACATCCGGAAGCTTCGCCGATTTGTCCGCCGCGTTCGCTTGACTGCCGCCAGCAACAATTGTATAGGTAAGCTGCAGCGCCATGCATGCAAGCAGCGCCTTTGCCATCCACTGTTTTTTCATTGACCTATCCCCTGTCTTTTATGGATGGAAGAGGATAGACTTTTCGCCTATCCTCTTTCCAGCCACAGTTAGTCTGTAGCACGGAAGTTGCATCCTAGCTTATCTAGTTGCAGCTTCAAGGTACCCTGAAGCTGCTGCCTCACTTTACCAGGTGCAGCTTCAGGGTGCCCTGAAGCTGTTGCCTCACTTTATCAGGTGCAGCTTCAGGGTTCCAAAAAGTTACAGCTCGAAATTGTCCAAAATAAAGGAAACGTCCAGCAAATCAACCTCATTGTCGCGGTTAATGTCCGCTGCGCTGGTTTTAGCCGAAGGCCATGCCGCACCTTTTATTTTGCCGAATTCTTTGGCAGTCAGCTGCAGGTCAACGAGGTCAACCTTGCCGTCGCCGTTCACATCGCCGGCAACGAGAGGGCCAAAGTTATGGGTTGTGTCGCCGTTTACCGTCACCGAATCGGTTTCAGATACATGGCCAGGAACCACAACACGTACGGTGTATGTGCCTTCCGGAACACTAATCGTATACGTTCCGTCAGCAGCAACTCTTCCTACACCTGCAACGCTGCCGTCCTGATCCAGCGCTTCAACCGTTACCTTATGAGTGCCGTCAGTGCCGTCATACCAGGTTGTGCTGTAGTCAATACCATCGCCGAACGCTTCGGCAGTAATTTGGCCGGAGATCGTGTAGTCCGGAGCGGTTGGCGTTTCAGTAATGGTGATCGTGCCACTGCTTGCTCCGCCAAGCGGAATATCCTCTCCGTTGCTGTCCAGCAGCCGGATGTTGGACAAGTCAAAGTTGTATGTCCCCGCATCCTCCGCTGAAAAATGGTACGTTGCCAGCGAAGTGCTGCCATCATTGCTGTAGCCGTCAAAATCGCCGGCTAGCGATAAAATATAATCCGAACGGGTTTTCCCGCCTCCGGCATCCGCTTTAGCTTCGTTCGTAATCAGCGATACGCCCGGATTATTTGCCTCCTCGTATCCGGCAAGCTCTGTGCCTGCCTCAACCGAACCGCTTGTAAGGTCCGAATTGTACGTCAAGCTGAATTGTGCGGAATACAGATCCTGAACCCCGCTGACATCTACACTTACGCTGAATGCATCACCCGTCTGTGCGGAGTCCGCAGACACGACGGCGGATACGGTTGCATCCGGCTTGGTCGTCTCCTCATAATTTACGGTATATGCCGGATCCAGAACGCCGTTAAGGGCTTCGTCATATACGTAAATGTCAAACGAATTGGAGCCGAACCGGATCGGCACATCAATTTGGAAATGGCCATTGTCATCAATCGTGCCGTCTACCTGTTCATTCCCAAATACAGCCGCAACGCCAATCGATTCATAATCTCCAAAAGCATCAACCAAGAAGTCGCCGTCGATCGTTCCTGTAATCTCCCCTACTCCGTTGTTAACCTGAATGTCCGGATTAAGCGTAGATTCCGGCGCGGTCACATCCGTAATAAACGGTGTGATCTCCTCTTCGATCGGCGTAAAATTCCCGCCATTTTGGATGACCCATGGGACGACCAAAAAGATATTATCGCCAAAGTCGCCAAGCTTCTGGAACTTATTCGCCTGATATTGCACGGTGGAATCCCAATTCTCTACCCAATAAGAGCCAGGGCGCACACCTTGCTTCTCTTCCGTTATCGTTCCATAGTCATACTGATTCGGATAAAAGTAATCGTGAACATCAAGCGAGAAATAATCGTTCTGGCCATTAATGTCAAAGTACACATCGGACGTATCCTGCAAACCGTCCCCGTTCGGCGAGAAAATGATCGGGTCGAGACGAACGCCGGAAACAACTCCCGGCAATTCTACTTCCCCTACATAAACGGCAAGCGGCAAATGCAGCACATGCCCGGAATCCGACGTCAATGTCACATTGCCTTCGTAATAACCTTCAGCCGTATCATCGGCAACATTCAGCGT
Organism: Paenibacillus protaetiae; assembly: GCF_004135365.1. Classification (NCBI taxonomy): domain Bacteria; kingdom Bacillati; phylum Bacillota; class Bacilli; order Caryophanales; family Paenibacillaceae; genus Paenibacillus; species Paenibacillus protaetiae. Next base: position 1,442,877 of record NZ_CP035492.1, read on the forward strand.
CACCGAAAACTCCGAGCTGCCGCCGGCGCTTACTGCAACCGAGCCGGCATCAAAGCTGACGGTTCCCGCCGAAGCTCCGGTCCAGCCAAAACCAATCTCATAGCTGGAAGCTTCGCCAACAATATCTTCCACCTTCACCGTTTTCGCAAGCGATGCTCCTGCCGCCGTTTGCCCGTATGACAAACTGCCGGTCAAATACGGCGTATCCAGCCCGCTTTCCACATTCGCGGTTGATTCTTCCGCTAACGCTACCGCTTTTGCTTCGATGGATTGCGCGAGATCAACCCGGCCGGCCCCCTGTTCCATATGCGTATATACTTGACCTTTCTCGGAAGTAAGCTCAACCGCATTGTTCATGAGCAAGCCTTTGATTTGCTCCGGCGTTAAATCAGGGTATTTCTCAAGCAGCAAAGCCGCTGCGCCGGCAATATGCGGCGAAGCCATGCTTGTGCCTTCCATATCGGCATATGCATCCGTATAATCGGCATCCGGATATTGTTTTCCGTAAGCCGGAACGGAAGAACGAATGCCAACGCCGGGAGCTGCAATATCCGGCTTAACGGCGAGGGAAGGAAGCGCAGGGCCCCTCGAGCTGAAATCGGCAATCAAGTCCTCTACCATCTCAATGCCAAGATGAATCGTATAAGACGGCTGATCGCCAATCGCATTTACGAGCAGCTGGCCGTTTTCCTGCGAAATGCTTAAAGTTGGAATATAATCGCCCGGAGCGCCAAGCGTTCCGCCAAAATTGCCTTTTGCATTGTTATAGATAATGGCTGCAATCGCGCCTGCATTTTGGGCATTTAACGATTTTTCCACAAACGAAATGTCGCCCCGTGAAATTAATGCTACTTTGCCGGTTACATCAATGTTCTTAAAGTCATCTGCTGTTCCAAGCCCCGCGTTTACAATCTCGACGGATGTATCTGCAAGGCTGCCAAGATCGGGTGAATAGGCCATAATGCTGCCGTACATCGGGCTGCTGATATCAGCGCTTGTAATCGCCGGAACATTAAGCGGCGGATAGGATGCGCCTACCGATATAGCCAGCTGGGCGGTAGCCGGGCTGCCGGCTGTATAATCGCCGGGTCCGTCATTGCCGTTGGCAATAACCGGGACTACGCCGGCCAGCGCAGCATTGTTGATCGCTACGGATTCTGCGCTGCCTTCATTATTAAAGCTGTCGCCGAGGGACAGGTTAATAATGTCCATGCCTTGCCCGACCGCTTTATCGATTCCTTCCAGTACATCTTCGGTGGATCCTGTTCCACCCGGTCCAAGCACACGGTAAACGTACAAATCTGCGCCGTAGGCGACGCCTTTTACCCAACCGGTCGGATTGTTCTCAACCGTCGGATCTCCCCGGCCGACAATCGTGCCCGATACGTGTGTGCCGTGAGCAGTAGCGGCTTCCGGGTCATTCGGATCCGGCGGCGTTTCATAAGGATCATCATCTTCGTCTACCGCGTCATAACCGCCTTTGTAGGCATCCTTTAAGCTTGGATGCAGGTAGTCGACGCCGGTATCAATAACGCCTACTTTAATGCCTTCGCCGTTAAAGCCGGTATCCCAAAGCGAGGTTGAACCGATGTACGGCGCGCTTTCATCCATATTAGGCGTAATGCTGTCAATCGGAGAAGCGTGAACCGTCTGGTTCGGATAAATCGCCTTAACGCCCGGCAATTTCAGCAGGCTGTCGATTTGATTAGCGGCGATTTCAACCGAATAACCGTTAAAAGCTTGAGAATATTGGGAGCCTAGCTTAGCTTTTAGCGTTTTGGCGCCATTCGCAAATGCGGTCTGCTCCTTAACCAGCTTCGAAGCATAATTGGCATCCGCCTTGAGCAGCCCCTTCCCAGCCTGCTTGCTATGTACGGCAAGTGGAGCTGATTGCAATTCGACAATAACCGTTATTTTTTTCGTGCTGTCCGATTCCGGCACAAAATTTTGCGGCTCTACAGCTTCGGCATTCGCGGTTCCTGCAATGGCTTCCGCTCTGCTGACCGGCGAATCCGACGGTACATGTCCCGATTGCGCTACCAGGCCGCTGTTGCTTTTTGCCTGCACTTGTAATGGCAAAGCAAGCGCCTGCTTCGGAAAAGCTTTTGGTTTCAGTTTTGTGCTGGATGCATGCGCAGCAGGTTTATCTGCCGCAGCGGCTCCTGCTACCGGTGCTGCCAGCGAAAATAACAATATGGCAGACGACAGCACAGCCAGCCATTTTTTGCGATATTGATTCGATTCCATGAGCTTCCTCCCTATTCTCCGACTTCATACCCCAATGACTAAACGACATAATCCCGCATCCCTTATGCCGGATACGACTTCATCTGCCCTCCTTCCTGATCCGATACCGGAGCTTCATGTTCGCAGCCAGCAGAACCCTTTCCATTTGTTGGATGCTAGTTACTAGTTTAATAGATGCTTCATAAATAATTTGTAGAATTTTCTGATAATTATAAAGATTGTTTCGTCAATTCTCGATCAATGTTCGTAAAAATGAGGCATGCCGCTTCCGGAGATCCCCTTCTGTAATTGTCCAAATCTGCAGATGAAGGGATTATTTAACTAGGTCTACTATCCTATTTATGTAATTTATTAACAAAAACTAGATATTACGAAAACATTCTCTTTACTTAATTTTACTAACATAAAAAAAGAAGCCTATTACGAGTTTAGGAGGGTTCATATGAAATTGATGAAAAAAAGCAAATGGAAAATGGCAGCCGCCGGATCAGTTGCCGCTGCTGTATTGGTAACAGGAATTGTTAACGCTCAGCTGCCTAATCGTGCACATGCCGCTTCATGGCAAACGAAAAACGTTATTTTATTTGTCGGGGATGGTATGGGGCTGGCGGCACGCAACGCAATCCGCCTTGCTACAGTTGGGGAAAACGGCAAGCTTGCTATGGATGATATGCCTTATGTCGGCTTGATTCACACGAATTCGACGACTCCGGTGACAGACTCCGCCGCTTCAGCAACGGCTTATGCCAGCGGCGTAAAAACGTATAATGGCGCCGTTGGTGTAGATGCCAACAAAAAAAACGTTAAAACGATTATGGAATACGCCAAAGAAGCCGGCAAATCTACTGGTGTCGTAACGACCAGCCAAGTAACCGACGCTACCGGCGCCGCATTCGGCGCGCATGTGGAAGACCGTTCGAAGCAAAGCGATATCGCCCTGCAAATGATCACGCAAAGCAAAATCGACGTCATTCTGGGCGGCGGCGAAGATTATTGGTATCCTGCAGGAAACCCGGGCAAATTTAAGGACGAGCCTTCCGAAGATCCTTCAGAAAAAAGCAAAGGCACACAAGGCAATTTGATCAGCAAAGCAAACGAGCTTGGCTATAGCTATGTATCAAACGAAGCTGACTTGAAAAAAGCAGATGGAACGAAGCTGCTTGGCTTGTTTGCCAACGAGGAAATGTTCCAGCAAAAACCGGAAGGGCAAGGCGACATTTACAACCCTGTCGTGTCTTTGCCGACCATGACTCAAAAAGCGCTTGAAACACTCTCCAAAAACGAACAAGGTTTCTTCCTGATGGTTGAAGAAGAAGGCACGGATGAATTTGGCCACCAAAACAATGGTGAGAAGCTGATCAAATCCGGACAAGAGCTGGATAAATCCGTTTCGATCGCTAAAGAATTTGCACGAACGCATCCGGATACGCTTGTGCTTGTGCTCGCCGATCATGAAACCGGCGGTCTTTCGATTGAAGAGGTGAACGATAAAGACGAATCCGGCGACGGCATGTCCAAAGAAGACGGACCGTTCTCAATTGCGGGGTCTGATCAGAAGTTTGTGATTGACTGGACAACAAATGAGCATACCGCTATCGACATTCCTGTTACGGCAATGGGCAAAAACGCCGAGCTGTTCTCCGGCATCTACGATAATACCGAAGTGTTCGGCAAACTGATGCAAACGTTAGGCTTAATTAAATAACCGCCTGGCTTCCGGAAAACAGCCCCTTTCTGGGGGCTGTTTTTTTATTGCCGCCTGGCGGCGAAACCGGTTAACGGTTTGGCCAGTTTCCTCCAGCGTGAAGGTACATCTTCCGCCTGTTCCGTATAAACAGCCTGCAAATAGCTGGACAGCCCCCGGATCTGGCGCTCTATCAATATTTCTTTTATTTCAGATACGTTTACCGGCACCGGACCGCTGCGAAAAGCTTTAAATTGATCAATCGGCACAAACATATTCGTGCTTTTCCGATATTTGCAATGATGGGGATAACGCGGTGAACTTCCCGAATCGTATTTGGATAATTTAACCGCATCATAATGATCCGCAAGCAGCGGGTAGGCATCCAGTTCCAAGATGGCAAACTTCTCGCCTTTTTCTCTGCGGCTGTACATGTCCAGCATTTTTTTGCACGCTTCAGCCGTCGGCCACAAAAACACATGGCGGTCCAAATATGCACGAAAAGCTGCAAGCGTAGTCCCTTCTTCCATCATGCTGTCTGGAATAGGCAAATGCGCATTAAGCGTGGCGGGCTTGCCGTCCAGCATGACAGTGAAGGGAGAGGTCCTCCGGATGCCCGGATGATGAGGATATGCCTCATAACTGGACAATAAACCGTCCCTTTCAGCAATAGCCGGCAAGTTGCTTACTCTTGTAAAGTGATACAGCCGCTTCCTGCCTATTGTTTTGGTGATATCCGACACCAACGCTTCCCGCATCCGCAGCTTCCCCCTCTCATCCAGTAACAGCTGCCCTTATTATGGGAAATACTTCCGTTAAATATAAAAAATAAAGACGGCCTAGCACTAGGCCGCCCTGAACGGGACAATGAGACCGCTTCTTCCTGTCAAGAACGTTTCATCCGGGTTACGACGTCAAATATAACCGCTACCGCCAATACAGCCCCGCGTATCATGTACTGATACGAGATGCCGACGCCAAGCAAGTTCATGCCGTTGGACAACGAAGCCATTACGATGGCGCCAATGATGGACCCGGTCACTTTGCCGACGCCGCCGGCAGCGGATACGCCGCCCACGTAAGCAGCTGCAATCGCATCCAGCTCAAACAGCGTGCCGGCCGTTGTCGTAGCCGATTGCAGGCGTGCTGTAAACAATATGCCGGACAAAGCGGACAGCAGCCCCATTGATCCGAACACAATATACGTAATTTTTTTGACGCTGATTCCGCTTAAGTTTGCCGCTTCGGGATTGCTGCCGACTGCATAAATATGCCGGCCAAGCACCGTCGAATTCGTCCAAAAATGATAAATGATTACGACGGCAAGCATAATGATGACCGTCCAGGAAAATCCGTTATATCCGGATAAAATGTACGTAATATAAGCAATAATGGCGGATATAAAAACAAGCTTAACCGCAAACATGCTTTTGGATATAACGTCAAAATTGTATTTCATTTTGTTTCTTCGCTTTGAAAACTCGCTGTAAATATAGAAAAAAATAACCACCGCACCAATGATGAGCGACAGCAGATGCAAGCCGCCTATCGTCGCAATCGGCGGGATAAAACCGTTGCCGATGGCATTAAAATGATCATTTTTAATAATAATGGTTCCTGTGCTTTCCGTTACATTCAGCAATGCCCCGCGGAAAATAAGCATGCCGGCAAGCGAAGCGACGAATGACGGAATGCCGATCTGCGCAACTAAAAGGCCGTTAAACAGCCCGATAATAATGCCAAATACTAAAATAACCGGAATTGTAATATAGACAGGGACGCCAAGCTTAGTCAAGAAGATCGCAGCGATTGCCCCCATAAAGCCGGCACCGTAGCCTACGCTTAAGTCGATATGCCGGATGACAATAACAAGGGTCATGCCAACAGCCAGAACGGCAATATACCCTGTCGAATCCAGCAAATTGCTAATATTTTGAGAGGAAATAAACAACCCGTCCGTTAGTATCGTAAAAATGAGCATGATGACAAATAATGCGATATACATGCCGTAATCACGAATATTCACTTTAAGTACTGACTTCGCTTCGCCTAAAAATTTCACATGTCTTCCCCTATTGCGTAGCAAGCTTCATAATGTTTTCCTGATTTGCCTCGCTAATTGCCATCTCGCCCTTCATCCGGCCTTCTGCCATCACATAGATGCGGTCGCTCATGCCAAGCACTTCATTCAGCTCGGACGAAATCATAATGATGCTCATGCCTTCGCCAATCAGCTTGTTCATAATCGTGTAAATCTCAAATTTCGCCCCTACATCAATCCCGCGTGTAGGCTCATCCAGAATGAGCAGCTTCGGATTGACAAACAGCCATTTGCCCAGCGACACCTTCTGCTGATTTCCGCCGCTCAAATTGCCGACCAATTGCTCGATGGAGGGCGCTTTAATATTTAAAGACTGCTTGTAGAAATTTGAAATTTTCACTTCTTCATTTTCGTTAATGACTCCTTGCGAAGATAACGAGCGCAGATTGGCAACCGATATGTTCTGCTTAATGTCCTGCAGCAAAAACAACCCGTCGCCTTTGCGGTCCTCCGTCACATAAGCGATGCCTGCCTGTATGGCATCTTTCGGATGGCGGAATGACCGCTTCTGCTTGTTGAACCACACCTCCCCCTGCACCCTGTAGCCTTTCGGATTGCCGAACAGGCTCAGCGCAAGTTCGGTTCGCCCGGAGCCCATTAATCCGGCTATACCAACAATTTCGCCTTCCCGGACATATAAGCTGGCATCTTTGACAACATCCCTCCCTATTTGCGGGTCAAATGCGGACCAATTGCGGACTTCCAGCAAAGGCTCGCCAAATTTCTTTTGTTCTCGCTTAGGGTAGATGTCGTCAATCTCGCGGCCAACCATATTTTTAATAATGACGTTTTCCGAAATTTCGTTTTTGGCTGCGTCCAGCGTAACGATGGTCCGTCCGTCGCGAAGCACCGTAGCCTTGTCAGCGATGGAAATTACTTCTTTTAATTTGTGGGAAATCATGATGCAGGTGATCCCTTGCCGCTTCAGATCCTTTAACAGCAGCAGCAGATTGTCGCTGTCATTTTCGTTTAGCGCAGCCGTTGGCTCATCGAGAATAAGCAGCTTAACATTTTTGCTTAACGCTTTGGCGATTTCAATAAGCTGCCGTTTGCCTACGCCCAAATCTTTCACCAGCGTATCCGGATTAACGTCCAGCTTCACTTTTCTCAGCAGCTGCTTGGCACGGGCAATCGTCTGGTTCCAATCCACCATTCCATTTTTTTTCACTTCATTGCCGGCAAAAATATTTTCATAGACGGTCAAATCGGGGAATAAAGCAAGCTCCTGGTAGATGATGGCGATTCCGGCTTTCACGCTGTCGTTTATTTTGGCAAAATGCTGCACCTGCCCGTCGAATACGATGTCTCCGGCGTAAGTGCCGTATGGATATACGCCGCTCAACACTTTCATCAGCGTCGATTTGCCGGCGCCGTTCTCGCCGATCAGGCAGTGGATTTCACCTTGCTTCACCTTGAAATTCACATCGGCCAACGCTTTGACGCCGGCAAATTGTTTTGAAATATGATTCATCTCTAAAAGATAAGAACTCATTCTGCTTCAGCACCCTTCAACTGAAAAAATCACAGGCAGCGGAAAAGAGGAATAGTGATAGATCACAACCATCTACCACTATTCCGTCCAATCAATATGGGGTTACGAAGATAACCCTGTGAAGTCGCCGGCTTGGTAATAACCGGAGTCAATCAGCTCTTTTTGCACCTTGTCTTTGTCTACGACGATAACAGGCGTTTGCTTCGCTGGCACCTGGATTTTACCGTTGTCGTAGGAACCCGTTGCTTCAGGCGTGCCTCCGTCAAGCAGCGTAACCGCCATGCCCATAGCGTCTTTAACAAGCGTGCGTACATCTTTAAATACGGTCATCGATTGCTTGCCGTCGATAATGTATTGCACGGAAGCTTTCTCAGCGTCCTGGCCGGTTACAACATAGCTTTTGATGGCGGAATCAGCCGCAAATACGTCGGCAATGGAACGAGCAGTACCGTCGTTTGGCGCCAAAATCGCCACGTCGCCTTTCATGTCGGCAGCCGCTGCTGTCAAATGCGTTTGTGCTTTGTTTTTCGCTTCGTTGGCATCCCAGTTTGTCGTAACCTGGCTAATAATTTTGCTTTGCTCATCGCGGCTTAAATCTTTTTTATCCTTCAAAGCTTCCGCTTCGCTGGAGTTGGCGATTTTAAATGTGCCGTCAGCGATTTTCGGCTGCAGCACTTCCCATGCCCCTTGGAAGAACAAGAAGGCATTGTTGTCGGATGCAGCTCCGGCATACAGGTAAAGCGGCTCTCCGCTGCCTTTTACATGGTCAACCAAATATTGGGCTTGTGCAGCGCCTACAGACTTGCTGTCAAATGTAACATAGTAGTCGACTGCATCCGTTTTCGTAATCAGACGGTCGTACGAAATAACCTTGATGCCGGCTGCTTTCGCTTTTTCAACCGCTGCCGCTGCTGCATCACCGTCTTGTGGGCAAATGATCAGCACTTTAACTTTTTTCGCAATCAGCGATTCTACGTTTTCTTGCTCCTTAGCGGAGGAGCCTTGGCTGAACAAAATTTCCGTGGAATATTTCGTATCCTTCAAAGCATCTTTAAACCGCTGCTCATCCTGCACCCATCTCGGTTCATCCTTGGTCGGCAGCACGATCCCGACTTGAACGCCGCCCCCGCTTCCGCTTTTACCGCCGCATGCAGCCAGAGCTGAAGCAACAAGCAGCATAATCAGCACTAATGTAACCGCTCTCAAACTTCTTTTCAAAATAAATACCCCCTCATTTTTTAGTGGCTTTGCGCCAGCTTTCGAGAGAGATTTTAACACCGAACAAATTAACCTCACAATTCATTTTCTTCATATATTTTCCTATAAATTATCACATTGACATATTTTATATTTTATGTATTTACATAAAAAGCCGCCCGGCGTTACAATGCCGGGCGGCTTTTGTTGACTTGCATGTAATGAAATGGCGTCAAAGTTAGGCTTCGCCAAGATTAAGCTGCCATAATACGCCGTAAGGGTCGGTCACTTGTCCGTACAGCTTGCTCCAGAACGTTTCCTGAAGCTCCATATTAACTTCCCCGCCAACTTTCAGCTTATGAAAAATACGCTTCAGCTGCTCTTCATCGTTGGTGGAAATCGACAAGGTGATGTTACTGCCAACGGTAAAAGCCATTCCAGGGAAAACGTCGGAAAACATGACCGTGCTGCCCAATATTTTCATATTGGCGTGCATAACGAGATCCTTTGCTTCTTCCGGCAACGGATGATCCGGGTTTGGCGGAGAATCGCCAAATCGTATAATAGCCGGCGCTTCCGCCTCAAATGCATCCGCGTAAAAAGCGATTGCTTCACGCGCATTCCCGTTAAAATTAAAATATACGTCAATTGGCATCGTTTATTCCCCTTTCAGCTAACCTCCCCCTATACATTCTTGCCGCTAAGCTATAATCCTTCCCCGAGGCCAAGCTTTAATAAACTTTAACCCGATGTTATATTCGCTTTGGAATCTGCCGGCCAATGGCCGGTAAACTCCTGCTCGTCATATTCAAAGAATCGTCGCAAAATCATTTCCTTATCATCCAAAAACAGCTGATCGGCGATGGCGGATACGATTTTGGGCACTGCAAACCGAATGCCTGACAGAGCAGATGCGGAAATGCCGCAGCTAATAAGCGCGGAATAATTAAAGGCAAACAAGCCGTGCAGCAGCCTGCTTCCTTCTTCGCTTCGGCCTGTAAACGCAAAACCGGGCGATAAATACGGATGGGCGTCGAGAACAGGACTAGCAGCCGGGTCATGCGGCAGGCCGGTCCGGTCTCCCCATCGGGCAATGTGTTTCTCCAGCAGCTTTAGCTCCGGACGCAAAGCCGGGTCCGTTAATAAGCCGGTGCTGATAAGCAAATAATCAAACGAATGCCAGCCTTGTGGCGTGCGGACAGACGGTCCGTCCGCCGTCTCGCGGACTTCCAGCCACGGCGCATCAAGATGCAGGTGAAATCCGGGCCAGGCAGACGCCTGGTTAAATGTATCATTCGTCGGCGGCTGATTATTTTTGAAGAAATGCGCCATCACGCTGTATTTATCTTCGTCAGGCAAGCTGTAGTAACGTTCGATCATGCCGGATGTCTCCATTTGCCGGATCGGGTTAATGCGCGGCATTTCTTTGCGGCGGACAAATACATGCGCTTCTTCCGCCCCTTCCGCCAGCGCAAAATGGGCATTATCAAAAGCGGACGCCCCGCCGCCCAGTATCGCAATCCGCTTGCCTTTCAGCGGTTCAAAATCGACCATCCCGGACGTATGGGCATACCAGCGGGGCGACAAATGATCCGCTATGAACGAAGGCACATGCCATTCTCCGCCGCCTTGTATACCGGTTGCCAGCACCACTTTACGGGCCAGCAGCCTGGAAGAGGGCGCTCCCGCTCCTTCAATGGACAGCCTGTAGACGCCATCTTGGACCGGTTCGATCAGCGTCAGCTTCACTTCGTTCCGCACCGGCAGCTTTAACTCGTCCCGGTACCAGCGCAAGTAGCTCATCCATTCCTTGCGCGGAATTTTATCAAGCGCTTCCCAGCCCTCCGGTCCATGCTGCGCTTCCCACCATGCGCGAAATGTCAGCGACGGCACGCCAAGGTCGATGGACGTCAAATGTTTAGGCGTCCGCAGCGTCCGCATCCGGGCGTAGGTTTCCCACGGCCCCTCCAGGCCGGCTTTATTCTCGTCAATGACCAGAATGTTGGCAACCCGTTCCTTCATCAGCCCAAATGCAATGCCAAGCCCGCTTTGCCCGCCGCCAACAATTACAACATCATAAACATGTCCTTCGGAGTGCGCATGCGGCATGACCCAGCCGGCACCGCCGTATGCGAGGCAGGCAAGCTCCATTTGCACCCGTTCATGTAAAGCTTCCAGGCTCATAGCTATCCTTCCTTTCTTGCCACCACATTCATGTCAGAATACTTAACATATATAATGCTGATTGTAACTTGAACGCTCCATAGCGGAAAGAGCAGAAGGCAATATTCGTCATTGCGCCTAACGAAGCCGGCATTCATTGTTCATCTTCACGAGAAATCCGCATCAAAAAAAACGCCGGCCGGCAGCGGATGAACCCGCAGCGCGATCGGAGTTTGACGGTGCTTATTTGATTTTGATGCTTAAATACGATTCAACATCTGTCCACGGGATGCTGAAGCCTTTGCCTTTGGCGCAAAATATCGAAGATGACGTATATTCCGGGTCGGCGTCCTTATCGTATTGCCTATCTGCAATAATCCGTTCCGCCTGGTGGCATGGACGGTATCCGGCCAGCTTCAGCGATAATGCCCCTTTGCCTTTCGTATAGGATGCGAGCTCCGCTGCATAATTCATAAAAGTGGCGACCGGCGCTGCGCCGGACATAACGGCGGTATCGCCATACATTTCCGGCGGATCAAAGGTGCCGTGCGCCTGCTGGATGTCTGACATGGCCCGGCCGATCTGATCAATGCCGACCGTCAGCTTAAACGCATAATACGGCTCCAGCAGCATACTGCTTGTTTTCTCCAAACCTTGGCGGAACGCCCGCAGCGCGGCCTCGCGAAAATCGCCGCCGGACGTATGCTTGTTGTGCGAGCGGCCGGTGAGGAGCGTTATCGTCACATCTGTTACCGGCGAGCCGGCAAGCAATCCGCGATGCTCTTTCTCTGTCATATACTGGCCGATGACATGCTGAAACCCTCCTGCTAAATCATCCGGGTGACAGTGGTTGATGAACGTTACGCCGCTGTTCCGGGGGGCCGGATCGATTTGCAGATGCACCTCGGCAAAATGGCCTAACGGCTCGAAATGACCGTAGCCGATCGTTGTGCCGGTTATCGTTTCTTTATATAAAATTTCCGGCGGGCCGAAGGAAACGTTCATCTGAAAGCGTTCCGCAATAAGATGCTCCAGCACTTCCAGCTGGATCGTGCCCATCACATGGACTTGAATTTCTTGCAGCGCTTCATCCCAAACGACGCCAAGCGAAGGATCTTCTGCATCCAGCTGCCGGAAAAAGCGGAGCGCCTCACGGGCAGGCATAGACGGCTCCAGCAGCACTTTTGACTTTAACGCAGGCGCCAGTTCATAGCGGGCGCGCTCCTTCTGCTCACCCAGCCCGTCCCCGGCCTCTGCCGAAGACAAGCCGGTGACAACTGCCAGCTGCCCGGCATATACCCGGTCCGAAGCTATCCATTTGGGTCCGCTGCAGCTACGGATCGATGTAATTTTCTCCTGTTTGGCCTCACCGGAGGCATCCGTGTAAGCAAGTTCATCGCGGACGCTCAGCCCTCCTTGCGTCAGCTTCATGTAAGTGAGGCGCACCCCTTGCTGATCGTGGCGGATTTTGTATACTTTTGCAGCAAACGGTTTGTGCCGGTCATAATCGGGTGCCATCAATAAAGACAAACACTCAAGAAAAACATCAATCCCTTGATCGAGCAGCGCCGATCCGCAAACGGCCGGAATAAGCCGGCGCTCGGCTACAAGCTTCTGCATAGCGGCCAGCACCTGCTCCCCGGCTGCTTCTCCTTCCAGGTACGACTCCAGCAGCTCTTCATCCCGCTCGGCTGCAAACTCTGCCGCATGTTCCGGAATGCCTCCGCTCATACCGGCATCCAGCAATAGGACGTCCGGCGACAAATGTTGCCGGATATGGTCCAGCACCGCTTCCGCATCGGCCCCGCTGCGATCCATTTTATTAATAAAGCACAAGGTTGGAATCCGGTGTTTCTCAAGCAGCCGCCACACGGTTTCCGTATGGCCTTCCACGCCTTCCACCGCGCTTATAATCACCACTGCATAATCCATCACTTGGACTGCCCGCTCCATCTCCGCCGAAAAATCGACATGCCCGGGCGTATCAATCAAATCAAGTACAATATGCCCAAGCTTCATGACCGCTTGATCGGCAAATATCGTAATGCCGCGCGCCTTTTCCAGCTCGTGGCTGTCCAAATAAGCGTCCCGGTGATCCACTCTTCCGCGGCTGCGTATACTTCCGGTATGATAAAGAAGCTGCTCGGCAAATGTTGTTTTCCCTGCGTCAACATGGGCAAGCAAGCCGATTGTTGCATATTGTTCCACCGTCTGGTCACGTCCTCTATGTACAAAAATAGCGATATTGCCATTGTAAAAGATGCTTCGCTTGTTAAGCAATCGGTTTCCGGCTGAATAACCGGTTCAAAAATGTTTTAAAATGCATACAAACCGATGTATAGGCATAGGCGCTGTACGTGTACCATAAAATATTACAAGCTATTGTTCTCGCGAAACGGCTTCATTTGGTGTAGGATAAAGATAAAGGAGTTGTCATACATGTCACAAGAAGAAGTTATTTTAACCAAAGAAGGCATCGAAAAGCTCGAACAGGAGCTGGAGGAGCTTAAAGTCGTCAAGCGCAGAGAGCTTGCGGAACGGATCAAAGTCGCGATCAGCTACGGCGACCTGAAAGAAAACAGCGAATACCACTCCGCCAAAGAAGAGCAGGCCTTTATGGAAACGCGTATCGCTACGATCGAAAAAATGCTGCGCAAAGCGCGTGTTATTGATTCCCGCAGCTTGGATACATCGAAAGTATTTGTAGGTTCCACCGTCATTCTGCATGATGTCGAGTTCGATGAAACGCTGGAGTACAAGCTGGTTGGACCTGCGGAAGCGGATGTTAACAACAACCGGATCTCTTATGAAAGTCCGCTTGGCAAAGCGCTTATCGGCAAAACTGTCGGCAGCAGAATTGATGTTGAAGCGCCCGTCGGCATCATTTCGTACAAGCTTCTCGAAATTAAAGGCTAACAGCTTCTACAAGCTCCGCGCGCTGACGCGGAGCTTTTTTTATATGCAAAGAGAACCAATATTCTCTCTCCGACTGATCATGGCGGCTTGACAAATCATTTCGATGTCCTTATAGTTGTTATGACAACTAATTAGGATGCGGGAGAGATTCAGGATGAAATGCACGTCATTGGATACTTCAATCGGCTATTTGCTTGGCATCACTTATCGTAAATTGTCCAATCTGCTTCAGCTGCAGATCAAAAGCCTGGATATGACGCCGGAGCAATGGAGCGTGTTATACCGGATCAGCGAACGGGAAGGCATGATCCAGAAAGAAATCGGCGAACGCGCAGGCAAGGACAAGCCAACAACGACACGGATATTGGATCTGCTGGAAGGCAAAGGCTACATTTACCGCACACCCGGCGAACAAGATAAGCGTTCCTTCCAAATTTATGCGACCGAAGCCGGCAAACAAGTGATTCGCACTATAGCCCCCATTGAAATGCAAATGGTCGAAGATGCATCGGAAGGGCTGTCTGCCGAGCAATACGAGCAGCTTTTGGACTGGATCCGCCAAATTGACCGCAACGTCGACCGTTTAACAGAGAAATTAAGAGGAGAGATCGAATAGTGGAAGAACAACTAGAGCAACCTGCTTCAGCCAAACTTTGGACCAAATCGTTTATAGCGCTCACCGTCAGCTATTTGCTGCTTTTTTTATGTTTGCAAATGTTATTATCCCCATTTCCGACTTATGTAAAAGACAAATTTAATCCAAGCGACTTTACCGTCAGCCTCGTCATCAGCGTATTTGCTTTTGCAGCCATCATCTCCCGCTTTGTTACCGCTTCTCTGATGCGGAACCATAAACGCAACCTGCCGATGATGTTTACCGGCCTTGCCCTTGCCTCTGTCGCAACGGCGATATACCCGTTTGCAAGTTCAGTTGCAGTGCTGCTCGTGCTGCGCGTCCTGTTTGGCATCGGCTTTGGTATGGCCAGCACGATTATGCCGACCATTGTAGCCAAAATCATCCCGGGGAACCGGATGGGCGAAGGCATCGGCTACTTCGGAATGTCCACGACACTGGCCATGTCGGTTGGCCCGATCATCGGCCTTTCCGTTCTGGACGGCTTTGGTTTTGGAACACTCGCCGCGATGGGAACGGCTGCAGGCATCATTTCGATGCCGCTTGCCCATATCGCAGCGGGCCGGCGCAAGCTGCCGGCGGCAAACGCCGCTTCAGTGCGAACTGCACCATCATCGCCCGGCGCCGCTCCTAAACCAAAAAGCCCGTTTAATAAGAAGCTGTTGCTGCCATGTGCGCTTAATGTGCTTCTATCGCTTACGTACGGCGGGCTGCTAAGCTTTCTGGCACTGTACGGCAAGGAAAAACATATCGGCAGCATTGCGTTGTTTTTCTTGTTTAACGCATTAGCCGCCTTTATTGTCCGGCCTATTTCGGGCCGCCTGTTCGACTCCAAGGGGCATATCGCCGTTATTGTACCCGGCGCAGTGTTCAGCTTTATCGGGCTTATTCTCATCTCTTACACGTCGTCGCTGCCGCTTCTGATCTTGTCCGGTTTATTTTATGGCATTGGATATGGCGCTATTCAGCCGACGCTGCAGGCGTGGATGCTGCAAATCTCGCAGCCGCATGAGCATGGCACGGCCAACGGTTTGTATTACAATGCGCTGGATTTTGGCGTAGCTATCGGCTCAATGCTGCTTGGCGTCATCGCCTCCGCCACCAGCTACGGCATGATGTACCGGTTCAGCTCATTATCCATGGTGCTGTTTGTTGTAATCTATATCATTACACTGGCTGCTGTACGGCGGAAGCGCCAGCACAACGTCCAGCTTCAGCAAATGTCATAAACAAAACAAAGCAGGTTCTGCCCAGGGGCAGAACCTGCTTTGTTTGTAATGGGCGGATTGCATAGATTTCTATAAAGCTTATATAAGCAGCGCCGGCTGGGCTACGCGATCCAGCAAATGATGCAGCAGCAGCTCGGACCGCCCGCTTTGGATATGCTGGCCGCGAATAGCCCCGGCGGATTGGATGTAAGGCGCTTCGCACAGCTCCTCCGCCCAGCGGTCCACCATCGTCTCCATACAGCTGTACGACGTTTCCAGATGGAATTGCAGCGCCAGTACGCGGTCGCCGTAAGCAAACGCCTGATGCGGCGTCGCTTCGGAATACGCAAGCAGCTCCGCCCCGTCCGGAAGCTCAAACACATCCCCATGCCAATGAAAGCTGGGGAAGGAAGTTGGCATACCGGCAAAAAGCGGATGTTTAGAAGCCGTTCGATAAACCGTATGCCAGCCGATTTCCTTCACCCGGTTGCGCGTTACTTTAGCGCCTAGCACTTCTGCAATCAATTGCGCGCCAAGGCAGATGCCGAGTATATGCTTGCCGCTATGGATCGCTTCGCGGAGAAACGCCTTCTCCTCGCGCAGCCAAGGATGGCTTTCTTCTTCATATACGCTCATCGGTCCGCCAAATATAACAAGCATATCGAAGTTGTCCTGGTGCGGAAACACTCCTCCGTTATTCGGCTCCATGACAGCCATCGTAAATCCGTTGCGCTTTGCCCACCGTTCGACCACCGATTCATCGTCAAAAGAAAAATGTTTTAACGCCGCTATGCGCATCTCCGTCTCCCGCCTTTCTCTCTAGTCTTTCATGCGGTTATGCCGCTTGCTTGCTGATCCTGTTTTTAATATTGTAATAGACAATCTTTTTTCATGTCAACTTTATTAACACGAACATTACTTGCATGGCGCCGGTGCTCTACCGTGCAGCTTATCCGGCTTTCATTTGTTTATCAAGACAGCTTATTCGCACCGAATCAGCCGTTTAAGCTATGCGCGCACAAAAAAAGCCGCGTCTTTCCCGTTAACCCCCAGAGTTAACGGGAAAGACGCAGCTTATCTTAGTAGCCTGGCGATACCCGCCTGTTACGACCGGTAATAAATATCGTTCCAGCGCAGCTCATTGCGCAGCCCGCGCACCGTTGTTTGTTTGTCAATAACAACGGTTTCAATCCCGGCGGCTGCCGCCCAGTCCAGCAACTGTTCGGTTGTCGCTGTATATGAGAATACGGTGTGATGCGCCCCGCCGGCATAAATCCAGCTTTCCGCCGATTCCCGCAAGGACGGCTGCGGTTTCCAGAGCACACGCGCGACCGGGAGCTTCGGCATCGCTTGTTCCGGCTTCAACGCGTCCACCTCGTTAATAATAAGCCGGAAGCGGCTGCCCAGATTAATAAGTGAGGCGACAACCGCCGCCCCTGTTCGGCCGTCAAACACAAGGCGCGCCGGATCTGCTTTGCCTCCAATGCCAAGCGGGTGCACTTCGACACGCGGACGGCTGTCCGCAATCGTCGGGCATACTTCCAGCATGTGCGCGCCCAACACCATTTCATTGCCTTTTTCGAGATGATAAGTGTAGTCCTCCATAAAGGACGTTCCTTGATTGCCGGCAATGAGCTTCACGACCCGGGTTAGAGCCGCTGTCTTCCAGTCGCCTTCGCCTCCAAAGCCGTAGCCTTGTTCCATCAGGCGCTGTACTGCAAGGCCTGGAAGCTGCTTCATGCCATACAAATCCTCAAATGTTGTCGTGAAGGCGGTGAAACCGCCCTCTTCCAAAAATGACTTCAAGCCAAGCTCGATTCGCGCCTGATAGCCAATCGACGCCCACGAAACTTCATTCTCGCGCGTTGCCTGCGCAATGTCGTAGACCGTTAAGTATTGTTCCAGCAGCGCTTTCACTTGTGCGTCGGAGACAGCGTTTACTCGTTCAGCCAAATCACCGATACCGTAGCCGCTAATCGACCAGCCGAACTTAATTTGCGCTTCGACCTTGTCGCCTTCGGTAACGGCAACTTCCCGCATATTATCGCCAAATCGCGCCACTTTCAGGCATCGGCTTTCCATCTGTGCAGCAGCCGATGCCATCCAGCCGGCTATCCGCCCGCGCGTCTCCCCATCCTGCCAGTGGCCGGTCACGACTTTCCGTTCCAAGCCAAGCCGCGCGAAAATATGGCCAAATTCGCGGTCGCCATGCGCGGATTGATTCGTATTCATAAAATCCATATCAATCGTGTCCCACGGGATATCCCGGTTAAATTGCGTATGCAGATGCAGCAGCGGCTTGCGAAGCTCCGCCAAGCCTGCAATCCACATTTTTGCCGGAGAGAACGTGTGCATCCAGGCGATAATGCCCGCACAGCTGCTGTCCGCTTTGGCTTCGACACATAATCGGTAAATCTCTTCCGGCGTTGTCGCCACCGGCTTACATTCAAGAGCATACGGAAACGTACGGTCCTCGTTAAATGCATGAACGATCGCCCGGGAGTGATCAGCAACCTCTTCCAGCGTCTCCGGTCCGTACAAGTGCTGACTGCCGGTTACGAACCAAAACGTGTAGGGTTTTACTTGCAGCATAAGTGCTTCCTCCTTGAATAACCCGTTTGGATAAACGAAATAAATAACAAGGTAGGCTTATCGCTTTAACTTGTACGAACAAATAAAGAAGATATCTTTGTCCGTTCCTACAAGTTGTACGAACAACCTGCAAGCACTATCATACCTTGATTACCCCCTCTTTTCAATCCCCTAATGAAGCCGCTTTCTCCAAGCGGTATTTTTGCTTGCAAAATCCGCATTGAAGCATAACGCCCGTTTCGCCAATGGCATATGTCACCCGCTCATCGTCTTCCGGTTCAATAAACTCTCTCCCCTGCACATCCTTGTCGCCAGTAGCAAAAAAAGCCGTCCGGTTACCGCAATCGCATTGAAAGGTCAAAATCATTAAAAAATCGCCTCATTTCCTTTATTTTCTTAAAATAAGCTTGACACTGATACAAAATGTATCATAAATTACTAATAGTAATAGGTATTGCTATGTTTAAATGGCCATAACGTGAGGAGTAGAACGAATGACGATGGGAGATCGCCTCAAGTTGCTTCGAGTCAGTCGGAATTTGTCTCAGGATGCGGTAGCGCGAGCCATTGGCATTACCCGATCCGCATACAGCCATTACGAAATCAACAACCGCCAGCCTGTTTACGAGACGCTGATTAAGCTGTCTTCTTTTTTTAATGTATCCATTGATTACATTATTGAAGGAGATTCCCGCAAATCAGCGGCGGAAGTGGCGCCTGAGACACAGCAAATTATTGAGCTGTTGAATACGATGGACGAAAGCAAACGCAAGCAATCCATTGACAAAATGCTGAATGCCATCCGTACCGACAGCCGGTAACCATTGGCAGCTGAAGTGACGCGGAAAAAACGTTTTTTTT
Source organism: Paenibacillus protaetiae (assembly GCF_004135365.1). Taxonomy (NCBI): domain Bacteria; kingdom Bacillati; phylum Bacillota; class Bacilli; order Caryophanales; family Paenibacillaceae; genus Paenibacillus; species Paenibacillus protaetiae. Next base: position 1,461,972 of record NZ_CP035492.1, read on the forward strand.
AGCCAATACAGGTTTGGCCGCGTCTCTTTTCCGGCGGCTATTTTTGAAAACGCACCAATTTCTGCGCCGCCAGTGTTTGATTCATTAGATTTGCTTCGTTATAATAATCGTTGACTTTATTATAATACCATGCGAACAACGAGGAAGGATTATTATAACATGTACTTAGCAGACAAATGGACCGACTACGAGGTCATAGATACAGGCGGCGGCGAGAAACTTGAGCGGTGGGGCAGTTATATTTTGCGCAGGCCCGATCCTCAAATTATTTGGCCCATTGCGAACGAAAGCGGCTTGTGGAAGCAGGCGGACGGGCACTATCACCGCAGCTCCTCCGGCGGCGGCCAATGGGAATTCAAAAAAAATCTCCCTGAGCGATGGACGATTTCATACGGCGATCTGTCGTTTCATATTCACCCGACCAACTTTAAGCATACCGGATTGTTTCCCGAGCAGGCCGTTAACTGGAGCTGGATGATGGATAAAATCAAATCCGCCGGCCGGCCTATTCGGGTGCTTAACCTGTTTGCTTATTCCGGCGGCGCAACGATAGCCGCAGCTGCTGCAGGCGCTGAAGTTGTTCACGTCGACGCCGCCAAAGGCATGGTGCAGTGGGCGAAAGAAAACGCCGAGCTGTCCGGCCTGAAGGATCATCCGATCCGTTATATTACGGATGACGTGTTTAAATTTGTACAACGCGAGCAGCGCCGCGGACGGCAGTATGACGCCATAATTATGGATCCGCCATCCTATGGCCGCGGTCCAAAAGGCGAAACATGGAAGCTGGAAGAAAACTTGTATCCGTTCCTCGAATTTTGCACAACGATCTTGTCGGACAATCCATTGTTCCTGCTGATCAATTCCTATACGACAGGCCTGTCGCCGTCCGTGCTGCATAATCTGCTTCATATGACGATGCACGGCAAATACGGCGGCATGATTAACTGCGGCGAAATCGGGCTGCCGATAACCGCTTCCGGCCTTAACCTGCCATGCGGCATTTTGGGACGATGGGAGTCTAAGTAATGAAGGACGGCAAAAGCTTAACGCCGGCTATCCCGATCTTGTTTGAGGACAACCACCTGCTTGCAGTCGTAAAGCCGCCAGGCGTTCCTTCGCAAGAGGACGAATCCGGCGATCCCGATATGCTGACGCTGCTGAAGCTGGATTTGAAAGAGCGGTACGGCAAACCCGGCAACGTCTTTTTAGGTCTGGTCCATCGTTTGGACCGGCCTGTCGGCGGGGCGATGATTTTCGCCAAAACGTCCAAAGCCGCTTCCCGCCTATCGGAAGCGGTCCGCAGCCGTACCTTTGGCAAAACCTATATCTGTATCGTGCAGGGCAAGCCTGCCGCTGCGAAAGGCCAGTTGAAGCATTATATCCGGAAGGATAAAAGCCGCAACCAGGTGACTGTATTTGATTACGCCGCACCGGAAGCCAAAGATGCCGTGCTTGACTATACGGTTATTGCTTCAAACGGGAGTTATTCCCTGGTTTCCGTCAAGCTTCATACCGGCCGGCCGCATCAGATCCGAGCGCAAATGGCGCACATCGGATGCCCGCTTGTTGGTGACCGCAAATATGGCACGGCTCCGGTTTCCGGCGTGCCGGACATTGCGTTATGGTCAACTTCCGTGACCGTCCCCCATCCTGTAACGAAGGAACAGCTCACCTTTACGTCCATCCCGCATGGCCAGCCGTGGGAATGGTGGAGCCGCGACGAGCTGGAAAGAGCGTCCTCCCTGTTTCTATAAAAAGAAAAGGATTTGATGCTTGATGAGGCAACGACGAAAGCGCAGAAAACACCGGGTGCTTAACCTATGGCTCCTGGTGTTCTCGTTAGCAGGACTCGTCTTCATAGGCTGGTCCGCCGGCTGGGACCGGATATTTACGGAACCGGCCGCTCTTAACGGTTCGCATCATTCATCCCCGCCTGCAGCTGGAAGTCCTCAGGCATCGTCTGACAGCGCTCAGACGGCCGGCAGCAGCCCGTCAGGGCTGCCAGGCTCCTCGGCCTCTCCCAATCCTGCATCCCCCGTTCCAACCCCCAGATCGGAACCTGAATACCGTACTGCCGTATGGATGGCGGTCGGGGACGTTATGATGCATACGCCGGAGCTTCCGGGCGCTTATGACCGAAAGCAAAAGCGATATAATTTTGATCCTTATTTCGAACAGGTTAAGCCGATTTTAGGGCAAGGGGACTGGGTGCTGGCCAATTTGGAAACGCCGGTAGCGGGCAAACAATACGGCTACAACGGCTACCCGAATTTCAACGCGCCGGACGAACTGTTGGAAGCGCTTCAGCACAGCGGCTTTAACGTACTTACTTTCGCCAACAACCATATGCTCGATCAAGGCGAGCAAGGGCTGCTGAACACGGTCGAGCAAATCAAGCACTACGGCTTTGCAACCAAAGGGGCGGCAGCGAGCCAGGAAGAATCGGACCAAGCCGTTATTGTCGAGCAAAACGGCATCAAGATGGGACTGCTCGCGTACACCTATGGGACGAACGGCCATCAGATTACATCCGGCCGGAGCTACCTTGCTTCCTATATTAACGAAGCTAAGATGAAACAGGATATTCAAACGATAAGGAAAGCAGGCGCTGATTTTGTAGTGGTAGCCTTGCATTTTGGAGTCGAGTATGAAACGGAGCCTAATGAGGAACAAAAGAGGCTTGCGCGCTCGTTAATTGCGGAAGGTGCAGATATTGTGGCAGGTTCACATTCGCATGTGCTGCAGCCTTATGAAGTGGTGCAGACCGCAACAGAGGACGGCAAACCCCGCGAAGGACTTATCCTTTATTCGATGGGCAATTTTCTTTCCAATCAGCGGGGCGATACCAAAGACTATGGAGCGATATTCCGGTTGACCGTCAAACAAAACAGGGAAGACGGTTCCATCCAGCTGGACGATATTGAAGCGATTCCGACATGGGTTTACCGGTACCGCGAAGGCGACTTTTTCCAATACCGCATTCTTCCAGTCGAACAGACATTAGCGCAAGAAGCGAGCAAGCAGCTAACGGATCAAGAATACGCTGCTATGCAAAAAACGTACGATGCGCTTCAGACGCGGCTGCATGAATGGCAGTAGCCGGTTACATATTGGCGACTTTGCCAAGCAAATAAACAAGCAGCTGCTGATTATGGGCGGAGATGCGGTCCAGAGACTGCTCAATTACTTTGGAGCGGACCTCCAGACCGCGCTGGGTCTCCGCCTTTCCTTTCTCTGTAACTGTCACCCATACAATTCTCCGGTCGCTTTCATCTCTTGTACGTACAATTAGCTCATTGCGTTCCATCCGGTCGAGCAAGGTTGTAATGGCAGCCGGCGTCGTCGATAAATACTGAAGCAAATCCGAAGGCTTCATTGGTTCATGCTGCAGCAGCAGCTCCAGCACCCCAAGCTGGCCCTCCGTCAACGGAGCAAGCGATTGTTCCAGTGTCAGCTTCCATTCCCGCGTTAATTTGGACCATACTCTAGTAAAATCATCAGAAACCATTAGCGCATCGCTCCTTGTCCGAATCATTTTCTAACCTAAATTATACCATCTGAAAATGTCGAATTAAAGATTAATACAATTAATAATTTGCGCCATTAATCGCTATAAATCCGAACGTTTTGACAGGAGTAGACATAAACTTTATATAGGCGATTGACAACAGGTCACAACCCCTTGACATGTACAGTAAGGAGGTTCCGGAGTGGATAATAAATTGGAGCTTGTCCGCAAAGTGATGGATTACGGCATAATAAAAGACCCGCAATGGCTCGAGCGTTTAGACGATCCCGCTCCATTGTGGGTCCTGTTGGAAGCACTATTAAGTGTGATTGAGCGGCTTGACCCGCCTAATCAGCCTTTTGATTAAAGGCTGCCGCCGGCTTAACGGCGTTTCGCTACAATGTCGATACGTTCGTCCTTATCTAATTGCGCAACAATACGGCCGACCGATTTGCGTTCCTCTATCGGTGTTTTTTCCGAATTGAGCAAATGGCTTGCGCCAGACGAAGTGACAAGCAGCAGCTGCAGCGGCTCGCGGCAATAATAAGCGGATACAAGTGCTGTACCGTTAGGTTTCACCCGCTTGCCCTCTTTAAACTCAAATGTTTGCACGCCTTTGCCGCCTCTGCCTTGAATCGGATAATCAAGCAGCAAACTTCGTTTGGCATAACCCATATCCGACAACACCAGCAGTTCGCCCTCATCGTCAAACACAAATTCAAAGCCGATTATTTCATCGTCATCCTTCAGCGACATGCCGCGCACCCCGCCTGCCACGCGCCCCATCGGATTCACTTCGCTTTCTTCAAACCGGATGCTCATGCCAAGCTTGCTGACAAGCAGCAGCTGTTTTTTGCCGTCGCTGAGCTTCACATCCACGACCTCGTCGCCATCGGCTACTTTGCATGCCGCAATAGCAGTTGAGCGGGTCGTCATATAGTCCTTCAGCAGTGTCCGCTTGACATTGCCGCGTTTCGTTACAAACACAAGCGAACTTGCTTCGTCATTAAAATCTTTCACCGGTATGACGCTAACAATCGAATCGTCTTTTGGCAGCGGGATAACATTGACGATCGCGGTGCCGTTATCTTTCCATTTAAATTCCGGTACCTGGTGCACCGGAAGCATATAATATTGCCCTTTGCGCGTAAACAGGAGCAAATTGTCAAGCGTATTCACGAGCAGCAGGTCGGAGATGACATCGCCTTCCTTGACGCCCGAGCTGTCGAGTTCGCCGCCTGAGCGGGTAAAGGACAACATGCTTGTCCGTTTTACATACCCTTCCCGGCTGAGCGTCACCAGCACATCCTCGGAGTTGATCATCACCTCCAGGTTGACCTTCAATTCCTCCACTTCCTGCTGAATCGCAGAGCGGCGTTCGATAGCATATTTGTCACGTATTTCAACCAGCTCGTCTTTGATGACGCCAAGCAGCTTCTTCTCGCTGTCCAGAATCGACTTCAGGTAGCTGATCCGCTTCAATATTTCTTTATGTTCTTTTTCAAGCGACGAAATTTCCAAATTCGTCAGCCGGTACAGCTGCAGCGTCAAGATCGCGTCAGCCTGGCGTTCGGTGAACGCAAACTTCTCGACGAGATTGTGCTGGGCATCGGCGCGGTTTTTGGAAGCTTTGATCGTTGCGATCACTTCATCCAGCAAATTCAGCGCCTTCACAAGGCCTTCCAGAACGTGGGCACGGTCCTCCGCTTTCTCCAGCTCATATTGGGTGCGGTAGGTCACTACTTCTTTCTGGTGCCCGATATATGCCTGCAAAATCGGCTTGAGGCCAAGCTGCTGCGGCTGCTTGTTCACAATTGCTACCATGTTGAAGTTATACGTCGTCTGCAGATCGGTTTTTTTCAGCAAATAAGCCAAAATCCCTTCCGCATCCGCGTCCTTCTTCAGCTCCACCACGATGCGGAGCCCGTTCCGGCCCGTTTCGTCGCGCACCTCGGCAATGCCTTCCACCTTTTTCTCCAGGCGGATGTTTTCCATCGCGGTAACTAGGCGGGCTTTGACCACCTGATACGGAATTTCCGTAATGACGATCTGCTGCTTGCCGCCGCGAAGATCTTCAATTTCCGTTTTGGCGCGGACATAAATCCGCCCTTTGCCAGTCGTATAAGCTTCGCGTATGCCTTCGCCGCCCATAATGATGCCGCCGGTCGGGAAATCCGGGCCTTTGACGATCTGCATGAGCTCGTCCAGCGTAATGTCCGCATTGGCCATAACCGCAATGCAAGCGTCGATAACTTCACGCAAGTTATGAGTCGGGATTTCCGTCGCAAATCCGGCCGAAATTCCGCTTGCGCCGTTCACCAGCAAATTCGGGTAACGGGAAGGCAGCACAACCGGCTCTTTTGCCGTATTGTCAAAATTATCTTTAAATTGAACCGTCCGCTTATCAATATCACGCAGCAGCTCCATTGCGATGGAAGAAAGCCGCGCTTCCGTATAACGCATCGCCGCAGCCGGGTCATCGTCAAGCGACCCCCAGTTGCCGTGCCCGTCCACCAGCACATGCCCCATCTTCCAAGGCTGTGCCATCCGGACCATCCCTTCATATATCGATGAATCCCCGTGCGGATGGTAATTGCCCATGACGTCGCCGACGGTTTTCGCCGATTTGCGGTACGGCTTGTCCGGCGTATTGCCGGATTCGTACATCGCATACAGAATCCGGCGCTGCACGGGCTTCAGCCCGTCACGCACGTCAGGAATAGCCCGGTCCTGGATGATATATTTGGAATAGCGCCCGAAGCGGTCGCCTACGACCTCCTCCAGAAACGCCGGTAAAAAAGACTCCAGCATACTCATGTCCCGTTCCTCCTATTCCTCAAATTCCGTAAAGTCGACGTTTTCCATAATCCAGCGCTTGCGCGGATCAACCTTATCGCCCATGAGCGCCGATACGCGGCGTTCCGCTTTGGCCGTATCGTCGATTTGCACCTGCAGCAGCGTTCTCGTTTCCGGGTTCATCGTCGTTTCCCATAGCTGCTCGGGATTCATCTCGCCAAGTCCTTTATACCGCTGAAGCTCATAGCTTTTGCCGAATTCTTTCAAATAGTTTTGCAGCTGCTCATCGGTCCACGCATAACGGACTGTCTCCAGCTTGCCCGACTTCCGGGTAATTTTATAAAGCGGCGGCTGTGCGATATACACTTTGCCGTTATCAATGAGCGGCTTCATATACCGGTAGAAAAACGTCAGGAGCAGCACCTGGATATGCGCGCCGTCCGTATCCGCGTCGGTCATAATGACGATCTTGCTGTAATTGCTTTCTTCCGACTCGAATTCCGAGCCGATGCCGGCTCCAATCGCTGATATAATGGCACGGTATTCGTCGTTTTTCAAAATATCCGCCAGCTTCGCTTTCTCCGGATTCATCGGTTTGCCCTTCAGCGGCAAAATCGCCTGATACTTCGAATCGCGACCTTGCTTCGCCGAACCGCCAGCCGAATCGCCTTCGACGATAAACAGCTCTGTGCGCGATACATCCTTCGACTGCGCCGGCGTCAGCTTGCCGCCCAGGTTGGAGCCTTCGCTTTTTTTCTTGCCGCTGCGTATTTCTTCGCGCGCCTTGCGCGCCGCTTCGCGCGCTTTGGCCGCTTGTACCGCTTTTTTCAGCAGCATTTGCACCGTTTGCGGGTTTTCCTCCAGGAACACCTGCATTTTCTCCGTTACAATGGCGTCCACGGCACTGCGGGCGGATACGCTGCCCAGCTGATCCTTCGTCTGGCCGACGAATTCCACCTCGGACATCTTCACATTGATGACAGCCATCATGCCTTCGCGGAGATCGCTGCCTTCCAGGTTTTTATCCTTTTCCTTGAGCAAAGCCGTCTTACGGGCATATTCGTTCATGACACGGGTGTAGGCCGTTTTGAAGCCGGTCTCATGCGTGCCGCCGCCGCGCGTCGGAATCGAGTTGACGAACGAAGCAATCGTCTCCGTATACCCGTCGTTATACTGGAGCGCGATTTCCACTTCGATGTCGTCGCGTTCGCCGGCAAAATGAATGGCGTCGCCGAGCACGGTTTTGCCTTCGTTCAAAAATTGAACAAACTGCTTGGCGCCGCCGTCATAATGAAACACTTCCTGCTTGTCATGGCGGTCATCCTTGATCGTGACCTTCAAGCCGGAGTTCAAAAAAGCGATTTCCTGCAACCGCTCCGCTAATGTGTCATAGTTGATCGTTATCCCGGAATGAAATACGCGAGCATCAGGCTTAAACGTAATTTTAGTGCCTGTCCGGTTCGTGTTGCCCACGATATCCAAACCGGTTACCGGTTCGCCGACATGCTCTTTGCCTTTGTCGTCAACCCAATATTCATAACGCTGCTTATGTATTTTGCCGTCGCGGTATATTTCAACCTCTAGCCATTCGGACAAAGCGTTTGTAACCGACGCGCCTACGCCGTGCAGGCCGCCGGATTTTTTATAGCCGGCTCCGCCAAATTTGCCTCCGGCATGCAAAATCGTAAATACAACCTGCGGCGTCGGGATGCCGGTTTTGTGCATGCCGGTCGGAATGCCGCGTCCGTTGTCATAAACCGTTACCGAACCATTTTTATTTAAAGTGACTTCAATTGCGTTGCAAAATTTCGCCAAATGCTCGTCAACCGCGTTATCCACGATTTCCCAAACGAGATGATGAAGTCCGGAGCTACTTGTACTCCCTATGTACATCCCGGGCCGCTTGCGTACCGCCGTTAATCCTTCCAGTACCTGGATGTCATCTGCCTCGTAGCTGCGGTCAGCGGCGGATGGCGCTTTGAAGAGATCCATTTGCTCAGTCATGAGCGTCCCCCAATCTGAAAATCGCGTTTCCCTTTCTTCGAGCTTTTATTTTAATTCAATATATCCTGTTTAGTAAAGACTGTAAACGACACGACTACCGATGCAGCCGCCCAAATGCCAAGCACAGCAAGCGAAAACAAAAACGTCATGCCTTCAACCGGCGGGGGCGATCCGTTCAAATAATGCGCCAAATTCAAGTTCACCGAAAACAAATATTTGGACGCATGCCAGGACGAGGCCATGTTCGACAGCAGTGTCCCGGCAATAAGCACGGAAGTCATCGTCACAATACTTGCCGATGTGCTTCGCAGCAGAACAGATACCATTAACGATAGCCATGCAACCGTCATGGCCGCGATCCAGGTAAGCCCCATTTGCATGAGCAAGTACTGCCACTGCGGCACAATATGCGCATACGTGCTGTCAATGGCGGAGCCTTTGACCATAAAGCCTGTGAACACGGGCATAGTCCAGCCCCCGTAGCCAAATGCAAGCCCGGATACCAGATAGCTGATCACCGCTGTCAAAACGACAATGAGCGATACATACAGCGTCAGCGCCGCAAGCTTGCTGAACAAGATACGCCAGCGGCGGACGGGCCGGGCGAGCAGCAGCTTGATCGTCCCTTCCGCCCTCTCCCCCGATACAATGTCGGACGCAAGCGCCAGCACCAGCACCGGAATGAGGAGCGTCATCGCATTTTGCAAAAACTCGCGCGTAAACGTTACACTGCTTATATCGCTTGGATTAACATCATGCTCCAAATAATATTGCAGCTGCTGAACAACCACTTTGCGGTGCTTCTTCCACTCCTCCGGCATGCGGTCGCTGGACAGTGTGTTTTCCAAATCGGTGATTTGCTGCAGCACCTGGCTCCGCCAGTTGGTGAAATGAGCCTGATTATGGTGCAAAACTCTTTGCTCCGCATAAGTAAATATCGGAATAAGCGCCAGCAATAATAGCAAAATGACAAAAAACCTTTTTTTACGCCATATTTTAAGCGTTTCATTTTGAATTAATCCGATCATCGCCAGCATCGTTATTCCTCCTCTTTCAGCCTGTCGGATGACGAAGTTAAATGAAGAAACAGCGTCTCAAGCGAATGGTTAAGCGGCTGCACCGCCATGACGCCGATACCCGCTTCCGTCAGACGGTTAATCATGGCCGGCACCGCTTCGCGGTCCATTCGAACGGCAACGGCATTCGGCACTCCGTCCGTCAGCGTATTAGCCCAATCGGATTGCAACGTACGGATAACCGGAGATAAGACGGCCTCATGAGCCTCATGGGCATCTGGGGGCGCAGCCGGGCTGGCTGCGGCGCTTTTCGCATAGGCAATCGGCGCCCCGGATGATGCAAACGCCGGATGGGCAGCCGGAACGGAATAAGCACCGGCGTCCGCACGTATTCCCGCCGTCAGCAGCTCGCGGCCGCGCTGCGGATCGTCCAGCTGCCACAATACATACCCGGCGCCTGCCCGGACAGCTCTGCTACACTGCCGGCGGCACGAACTTTCCCATGCTGGATAATCGCGACGCGGTCGCACATTTGCTCGATTTCGTTTAATAAATGGCTAGATATAAAAATGCCGATCCCTTCCGACGCCAGCCTCCGCACAAAGGAGCGCAGCTCCTTGATCCCTTGCGGGTCAAGGCCGTTGGTCGGCTCGTCCAGCAGCAGCAGCTTCGGGCGGCCAAGCAAAGCTTGGGCAATGCCCAGCCGCTGGCGCATGCCCAGCGAATACGTCTTCACCTTGTCATGGATGTTGCCGCTCAGCCGTACGATGTCCGCCACTTCTTCCAGCCGCTGGCGGCTAATTCCCGGCTGCATGCGGGCATAGTGCTCCAGGTTCTCCCAGCCTGTCAAATAGCCGTACACCTCGGGATTTTCCACAATACAGCCGACATGACGCAGCGCCTGCTCCGGATGGCGGTGCACATGATGGCCGCATATGTAGACTTCGCCGGATGTCGGCTTGGCCAAATTGACGAGCATCCGGATCGTCGTTGTTTTACCGGAGCCGTTAGGACCAAGGAAACCAAACACTTCGCCAGCGAACACATCGAAGTTAATGTTCTGCACAATCGGGCGTCCTTGAATGGTTTTCGTCAAATGGTTAACCGACAGCACTTTATCCATAACTGCCTTACGCCCCTTCCACGCTTAAAGACTGGATGATCCGTTCCGCCATTTTGCCGTACCCGTCATGATTCGGGTGAAAATGATCCGATGACAAGTAAGAACCGATCCGGTCTTCAAACAAATCGTAAACCGGAACCATCAGCATATGATCATCTGCCTGCAAAAGCTTGTATACTTCGCTGTTCCATTCGCTCACTTGAAGGCTGCCGTTTTTCAGCCGGGGTATGTCATAAAACGGATTGTACAACCCCATATACACTACTTCGGCTTCCGGATTCGTTTGGCGGATCGTATGCAAAATGGCTTTCATATGAGCCAGGCCGTCCGGAAGACGCTTATGGATAGCGGTTAACGCTTGCTCGCTGTCCGTTTTTCCGTTCATCGCTTCCCTTGCAGCACGAAACAAGTCATTGCCCCCAATTGTAAGCACGATCAGATTCGCCTGTTTGAGCGCATATTGATAGCCGTTGCTGTGCAGACGCTGTTCCAGCTGAGCAGTCTGCTGCCCGCCGATGCCTAAATTATTGACAAGCCGGACCGGCTTTCCCGTCTCCTCCTGCAGCCCGCGCATCAGCTGCTTCACATAGCCGTCGCCCGACGGATCTCCTGTCCCTTTGGTCAGCGAGTCGCCGATGGCTGTTATTTTGATTTCGCCGGCATCAGCCAATACTGCCGCCGGCTTTGTCCGTGCTGGCGCGGCAGCCGAATGCTTCGGCCCGGCTGTTGGATGAAGCAGCGTATACGCAGCAAATCCAAAGCCATACAGAAGCAATATCGTTGCGCACAACGATGTAAAACCAATCATTACCCACAGCTGTCTGGAGCTGCGCCATAAACGAAAACGCATTTCGGATCCCCTCCAAAATAAACGGCTTTTCCCATTTTTCTGCAAATGAATCGAAATTATGTATGGAGAGGAGCTTCTGCAGTCATAAAGGAGAAAAGTCAGGTTGATCATATCGAACATTTGTTCTATAATGATATAAGCAGCAGTGAACGGGAACTTATCATCATAAATAAAAAGCCATTCAGGGACTATAGTCCCTGAATGGCTTCAACTAGCTCCTGGCGCACAAAGTTATTCGTATTGAATAAACAGTTCGGCAGCTGCAGCGGCCGCCGAAGCTCTTGCCTGCTCGACATCCGCCGCCGTGCTTAATGCAACCGCCATGCGGCGGCCAATCTTTGTTTCCGGCTTGCCGAATACACGCACCTGCGTCTGGGGCACTGCGAGCGCCTTATCTACGCCGCCGATGCGGAAAACAGCCGCTTCCTTGTCCGCTTTCAACGTATGGGATGCCCGGGCGTCAGCAAACGAACCGCAGGAATCGGAAAACCCAAAATGGCGCGGACATGGAGCGCAAATTCGGATAAGTCCTGCGTAGCCATCGTTACCATGCCGGTATCATGCGGCCGAGGCGACACCTCGCTGAACAATACGCCGTCCCGGGTAAGGAACAGCTCGACGCCGTACAAGCCGTATCCGCCCAGCTCGTCCGTAATACGCTGCGCAATATGCTGCGCTTCTTCGATTTGCTTTTGCGTCATGCCATGCGGCTGCCATGATTCGATGTAGTCGCCGTCTTTTTGCACATGGCCGATTGGCGCGCAAAAAGTTGTTCCGGAGACGGAACGGACCGTCAGCAGCGTAATTTCCGAATCAAATGTAATAAATCCTTCTACAATAATACGCTGCTTTTTCGCTCTGCCGCCCTCCATAGCATAGTTCCAGCACTGCTCGATATCCGCTTCCGTCCGGCAGACGCTTTGTCCTTTGCCGGACGAGCTCATAATCGGCTTAATCACACAGGGGAGTCCCAGCTCTTGTACGGCTTGCTTCAGCTCGTCCAGACTATCGGCGAAACGGTATGGAGCTGTCGGCAGTTCCAAGGTTTCCGCTGCAAGGCGGCGAATGCCTTCCCGGTCCATCGTCAGCTTCGCTGCACGTGCGGTAGGAATTACCCGGAAGCCCTCCTGCTCCAGCTCCAGCAGCGTATCCGTCGCAATGGCTTCGATTTCCGGCACGATATAATCGGGGCGCTCTTGTTCAATAATTTCCCGGATAGCCGAACCATCCAGCATATCGGTTACATAATGACGATGAGCGACCTGCATCGCCGGCGCATTCGCGTACCGGTCAACGGCTACGGTTTCTACGCCAAGGCGCTGCGCTTCAAGCACAACCTCCTTGCCCAGCTCACCCGAGCCTAGCAGCAATACTTTACGGGCTTGTTTCGATAAAGGCGATCCATACATAACGAAAAGAAACCTCCTGGAAGCCAATTTGCCCGTCCCGCAGCTTCAGCAAGCCACACGGGAACCAGGCAGCATGTTTTTCCTTCCATTGTGGAGGTTCCTTACTGAAAAATCAAGCCAAGTATTGGCTTTCCGGCGTTTGTTAAAACCTTTGAAGAACGGAAGAGGTACTGCTTATGCCGATAAAAACCGGTATTGCGCATCAATCAGTCCATAATAGATGCCGCCCTTCGCCAGCAGCTCGTCATGGGTGCCCTGCTCCATAATGACGCCATGGTCTAACACGACAATCTGGTCCGCATGGCGGATAGTCGACAGCCGGTGCGCGATCATAAACGAAGTACGTCCGGCAAGCAGCGTCTTGAGCGCTTCTTGAATTTTCAATTCGGTTTCCGTATCAATGCTCGCCGTCGCTTCGTCCAATATCAATACTCGCGGATCGGCCAGCAGCGCGCGGGCGAATGACAGGAGCTGGCGCTGCCCCATCGACAGCACATTGCCCCGCTCCTCTACCTGCGTATCATAACCGTCCGGCAAATTCATAATGAAATCATGCGCGTGGACAGCTGTCGCCGCCGCCACGATTTCGGCATCGGTTGCGTCCAGACGCCCATAACGGATATTATCACGGATCGTACCGGAGAAAATAAACGTATCCTGCAATACAATGCCAACTTGCGAACGAAGGCTGGCCGTCGAAATGTCGCGGATATCTTGACCGTCAATCAACACGCGTCCCTGCACCGGATCATAGAAACGGCACAGTAAATTGATAATTGTACTTTTGCCGGAGCCGGTATGGCCCACAAGCGCAATAGATTGTCCCGCTTTTACATTCAGGCTGATCCCTTTCAAAGCCGGACGGCCCGCTTCATACTCAAAAACAATCGAGTCGAATTGGACATCGCCGCGAATCGGAGGAAGCTCTTTCGCCTGCTCCAGCTCGCCAACCGTCGGCTTCTCATCAATAAATTCAAAGATACGTTCAGAGGATGCCATTGCAATAAGCAGCTGGTTGTACATTTGCCCAAGCCGGTTGATCGGATCCCAGAAGTTGCCGATATAGTTGGCGAAACCGACCAGCAGGCCAATCGTGATCACATCATGCTGAATCAAATAAGAGCCATACCAGAACAAGATCAGCGTACCAAGCGCAGAAGTCAATTCGATAATTGGACCAAATGCCTGGTTCATGGCCGAAGCTTTGTTCCATGCCTTGACGTTAACGGTATTCATATGCTCGAAAAACTTGTAGTTATCTTTTTCCTGCACATACGCCTGCGTCACTTTCATTCCTTGAATGCTTTCGTTCAAATGAGAATTGATGCGGGACTGCTTCATCCGAACGTCTTGCCAGGCAAAACGGATCCGTTTGCGCAGCGAGGTGGATACGACAAACATAAGCGGAACCGTAATCATAACGGCAAGGCCCAGCTTAAAGTTCCAAATGAGCAAAATGATAACGATGCCAACCAGCTGCACACAGTCCATCATCAAGTTAACGACGCCGTTGGTGAACAAATCCTGCAGCGCGTTAACATCATTCGTAATGCGGACGAGCACAGAGCCTGCCGGCCGTTTGTCGTAAAATCGGAACGACAGCTTTTGAATATGGCTGAACACATGATGCCGCAAATCGTAAATTACTTTTTGCCCGATGATGTTAATGTGCTTGATCCGGTAGTTGTTGGACGCCCACTGCAGTATATAAAGCGCCAGCATTATGCCTGCATAAGTGAACAAAAGCGGAATGCTTGCCGATTTGCCTTCCGGCTGAATCGCATCGTCAATGGCCCATATGAACAAGGCCGGAATGCCCAGTCTCGTCAACGTTCCTATGACCATAGATGCAAATACCGGGATCAGCTGCTTTTTGTAAGGCTTCATATAATGGAACAATCGGGCCATTTGCGACCAGTTAAAAGGCTTTTCGATCGCATCGTCGTCCTGGTAAATAAATCGTTCGTTTTTATTCAGCTTTGCGCTGTTGTCCGTATGGTCCGTAGTATGGCTTGCACGAGTGCTCATCGGCTAACGCTCCTTTTCAGCTCGAAGCTTGCTTCATCCGTTTCCGCCTGCGGCCGGTCGGCATATTGGATATTGTACGTATCCCGGTAAGGTCCAGATGACCGGATCAGCTGATCATGCGTCCCCCGCTGAACGATTCGGCCGTTATCCAGCACGATAATTTCATCGGCATGGCGGAGCGAGGAAATGCGGTGCGCAATAATAAAGGTTGTGCGTCCAGCCATCAGCTCCTTAAAGCCGGCTTGAATCTCATGCTCCGTTTCCATATCGACAGCGCTTGTCGCATCATCCAGAATGAGAATGCGGGGGTTCCGGATCAGCGCCCGCGCAATGGCAATCCGCTGTTTTTGCCCGCCGGACAAACCAAGTCCGCGTTCCCCTACAACGGTGTCGTAGCCTAATGGAAGCTCCATTATAAAATCATGCGCTTTCGCCAGTTTTGCCGCATATTCGATTTGCTCCTGCGTGACATCTTTTACCCCGTAAGCGATGTTGTTGCGGATCGAAGAGGAGAAAAGGAATGTTTCCTGGAACACCGGCGCGATCTGGCTGCGCAAATGCTGTACATCCATTTCTTGAATATGAATGCCGTCCAGCGTTATGCGTCCGTTCTTGACATTATAAGCATGCATAAGCAGCTGAATAATTGTTGATTTGCCTGAACCTGTAGCGCCCAGCAAACCGATGACCGATCCTGCGGGAGCATCAATGTTAATGTCAATCAGAGCAGGCTGTTTATCCGGATAGTTGAACGTGACATGCTCAAAGCGTACATGCCCTTTTATCATTTGCTCGTCAACTACGACCGGATGCTCGGTATTGCGGACGTCGACATGCTCGTTCAGCAGCTGCAGCACCCGCTCGCCGGAAGCTTTCGACTGCGTGTAGTTGTTAATTTGGAAGCCCATATTCCACATCGGTCCGATAATGTAGCCAATCATGCTGAAGAATGCTACAAATTCGCCAAGCTTCAAATTTTCTTGAATAACCAGGTATCCGCCGAACGCCAGCAGGATGACCATGCTTAAGTTTGCGAGCAGCTCCATGACCGGGAAAAACTTGGCCCATAATAAGGCGGCTCCGACCTGATTCTCTTTATATTCCTCATTCCGCTTGGAAAACTTGTTCACTTCATGCGGCTCGCGGGCAAACGATTTCACCGTTCGTACACCGGTAATATTTTCCTGCACAGCTGTCGTCAAATGGCTCATAGCGAGACGCATTTGGCGAAATGCCGGATGAATGTTTTTCTCAAACCGGACGGCCGTCAGTGCAAGGAACGGCATCGTGACGAGCGTTACCAGCGTAAGCTGCCAGCTGATGGAAAACATCATAGCCGCGCCGAATATAACCATCAGGAACATATTTAAAATTTGCGCAAAACCAAAGCCGATAAAGTTGCGAATGGCTTCCAGATCGGCGGTCAGCCGCGACATCAAATCACCGGTTTTGGCTTTATCATAATAAGAGTATGAAAGCGTCTGCAATTTGTCATAGGAAGCATTCCGCAAACGGTAGGCGACCCGGTTGCCTAACCTTCCGCCAAAAAAACCGTGAAAAAACTGCAAAGTCGCTTTAACCGCAACAACGCCAACTACGGTTAATGCCAAAGCGGGAACTTTGTCAAAATCGCGTGGTTTAATGACATCGTCAATCAAAATGCGCAGCAGATTCGGATAGACAAGCCCAAGAGCAGTGGCGCACATAAGGCAAACAATTGAAGTAATCATGTACTTGCGCTCTACCCAATAGAAGTCTTTCAACTGCCTGAATACTTCCAAGAAATCCAACTCCCCATTCCTTTTTTGTAAGTATGAGTGAATATTATCAGCATCACCCAAACGCCGCAATGAGGAGATAATACCGTATAACAGGTCAATGGAGCCGATATTGGCGAAATGGAAAAAAAGTAATGCGATTCCTCCTAAATAGTCGCAAATCGTCCCCATTGTATGCCAATTCCTCAATTTTTGCATAAAAACACACAATGATTAAAAAAAATACGCTAGTCTCCCGGAACGATTCCCGTCCTGCCAGTCAACTCATTCCGATCAAATGAACGGATATGCATATCCAAAAAAAGCCTTCGCCGGGATGACCACCCGGCAAAGGCTTATCTTGTTATGCGAACGATTATTCATCTATTGTTATTTTTTTTAGATGGATCATCTGTTCATACAGCTTCGCCATCTGTTCTTTATCCGCGCCGTCGGACAATAGCGCGAGCTTTCCTTCGACAAAGGATGCCAGTTCCCCTTGTAAGTTCGCGGACGCATTGCGTGCTGCATGAAGCCATTGCTCCGCATAAAAAGCCGACCACTCCGCTATCCGTTCATCCATCCAAGTTTGCAGCGACGGGCTTACAATCGACTCCAGATCGGCCCGAAGACGGGCTTTTCCTTCGCCTTCAAAAAACTGGCGCGGCGATTTGAATCTTGCCCACAGCCATTTGGCATCAATCGTATCCGGCGTCCACTCCTTGCCCTCAGCCGGCATAGGAAGTTCCGTCCGCGAATACGGCGCAAATCCGGTCCCCCTGCTTTGGCAGCTGCCTCCTCCGCTAATGCGGCGTACCGTTTGCCAAGCAGGTTATGGAACGCCGTTTCCATCCGCAGCGAAGTCGCTTGCAGTTCCTGCGACAGCTCGATGCGAATATACCGCTGCAGCTCCAGCCAGGCGGTCCAGATCATTTTGCGCAAATCACGCCCGTCATCCTGCAGCGTCGACGGGTTAAACGATAAATTCATCATATCGCCAAACCGGAACTGAATCCGCTGAACGACATAATACATCAGCTCGCTAAGCTCCTGTGCAAGCTGTGCCGGCAACGCGGAATGACCAAATGATTGGATAATCCCGCTCGCTTCAGCAGCATTCTGCTCGAGCCGAACTGCCTCCGCCCTGCGGGTTTCGGCATCGCCCTCCGCGCTTTGAAGCCAACCGCGTACAGTAGACGTCGCCCTCTCCACTTCAAGATCTGCGGCTTCCACGGCCAGCCGGCCAAGATCATTTTGGACAAAAGACAAGAAAGACTGCTCAAACATAGCCAGTCCGGAACCGGACAGCGCCTCTTCATCCCCTGCTTGCTTCGCTTCAAGCGCCTGCAGGCTGGATACCGGAAATAAGCGCGGATTGCGGATACCATGCTGCAGCAGGTTAGACTCGACATGCTTCAGTACGCCGGCAAGTTCTTCCTCGCTGGCAGCCAAATCAGCCGCGTTGACGAGGAAAAACATTTTATCCAGCTCGAATTGGTCTTTGACACGGCCAAGCTGCGCCAAAAACTGGCGGTCCGCCTGGGAAAAGGCGTGATTGTAATACGTTACAAACAAAACCGCATCGGCGTTTTTAATATAATTAAACGCGACGCCTGTATGGCGGGCATTGACGGAATCCGCTCCCGGCGTATCGACAAGAACGATTCCTTGCTCCGTAAGCGGGCAGCTGTAGTGCAGCTCGATTTCGCTGACAAAGCAGGAACGGGACTCCTCAGCGACATACCGTTCATATTCATCCTGCTGGACGTCCAGCTCCCTGCCAAGCAGCTGCTCATGCGCTTCCCAGCCTGCGCGGGCTGCGCGCAGGAAGCTGTAATGCGGACGGCCGCCGGCATGAATGGCGTCCGGCGTTAGTCGGTCGATCGCTTTCATTAAAGCGGCCGCATCCGGAATCGCAGCTTCAGAAGCGTCATCTCCAAGCAGCGCAAGCGAATAACGCAAATCTTCCAGCATCGCTTCACGTGATTTCATAACGACACGAGCTGTGCCATGAGGGCGTTCCGCCGTCGGCGGCACAAGCCGGTTAATGGCGGCGGTTGTCGGATTCGGCGACACAGGCAGCGCCGGCTCTCCGATCAGCGCATTGGCGAGCGATGATTTGCCCGCGCTGAACGCGCCAAACAGCGCGATCGTAAAGCGGCTGTTCGCGAGCCGCGCCGCTTTTTCCTGCATTGCTTGCGCGGCCTGCGCAAGCGCCGGATAAGGCGCCAGCAGCGCAGCAGCGCTGGCGAGCCGCTCGGCCGCGCGGCGCTGCTGCGCAAGCGCGGCTCCGCCGGCGAGCGCGGAACGCGCTCCGCTGGCGCTGCCCGCCCCGCTTTGCGGGCGGGCGCCGCGGCAGCGGCCGCTTCGGCGCGCGCTGCGCCTGCGGCAGCGCCGCTGCGCGGCGGCTGCGCCGTGCCGGCGCTAGGCGCGGGCAGCGCAGGGCGCTGCGCCTGCGGCGGCAGCACGGCGGCCAGCCGCGCCGCATAGGCGTCGGCGCGCTCCGCCAGCGCCGCGAGGCGCGCAAGAGCGCCCGCTTGCGTGCCAAGGGCCGCAAGCTCCTGCTCCTTCGCGGCGGCGGCAAGTTCGCCGGCTTGCCTGATATGATCCGCAAGCGTGTCGATAACAACCAGCGCCTCCTTGCGGTAAATGCTTTTTACTTCAGCCGCAATATCCCGGCTGTACGTCATCGTATACTCGTTGCCGAATACCGCGCCGGTGTTGACTTTACCGATCAGCCACTGGAGCTCGGGCTTCCATGTAAAAGCAGCGTCCAGCTGCGCTTCCAGCGCATCGTGCGCGTAACCGCATTGTTCTGCGGCATGGCGCAGCAAATCCTTCACATGCCAATCAATGTTGGCATTCACCTTCGAAGCAAAATCTTCTGCGAACACCTGGCCGCGCCGTTCCTGTTCGGCGGCTGTTTTCGCTCCGGCGAATAATAGGCCTGTTTTAAATCCCGGCTTACGGCTTTCCAGAAAAGAATGTGCAAAATCACGAGTAACAGCCGGGGTCACATTCGCATTGTCAAGCAGCGACTGCAGCTCTTTGCGCAAGCTGTCGCGCAGCCGCGCAGGCTGCTCGAGCAAGCGCTCCCGTTCAGCTGTCAGACGCTCGATTTCGCCTTTGACCCTGGCGGCTTCATCTTCTCCGCCTGCTTCCGCAATCAGCTGCTCGCGTTCCGGCTCCTCCTGCTCGCCGCGCCATTTCAAATGCGCTTTAACCAGATGGCGGAGCGAGGCGTCCACGCTGTACACCGCCAGCGGCTCCCGAATCTCGGCCAGCTTCGCCAGCAGCTCCTCCAGCTTGTGCAGCTCCTGATGGGGGTGCTCCGGTTCGCGCATCGACAAATAGACGATTCCTGCCGGCTCCAAATGCCAAGCATGAAACGCCTCGCTTACGCTTTTGCGGTATTGCTCAAACGACAGCTCGTTCTCGCGGTGCTTATCAATTTGATTGACGATAAAATATAAAGGCTTGCCCCAATCTTTCAACTGTTTCGCAAACGCGAAATTAATCTCCGACTGGACATGGTTATAATCCATGACGTAAAACACGACATCCGCCAGATGCAGAGCGGACTCTGTCGCCATCCGGTGGGCATCATCGGTTGAATCTATACCCGGAGTATCGAGCAGAACGGTATGGTTGCCCAGCAGTTCGCTAGGATACGTAATTGATACGGATGTGAAATTTTCGCCGTCCACGCAATACTGCTCCAGCTGGTCCACCGGCACTTCACGTGTATTGGACTTTCCATCCGCCTCATAATGGATTGCTGCAACCGCCTGCTCGCCGCCGCGGATCGACACCACGTTGGCGCTAGTTGGTATAGGGCTTGAAGGCAGCAGCTTCGCTCCGCATAGTCTATTAATCAGCGTAGACTTGCCCGCCGAAAAATGGCCGCAAAACGCGACAGTAAGCCGGCCGTCGGCCAGCTTACTGTTCAGCTCCTTCAATTGTCCCGCATGCTTAACATCCCCCAGAGCCGCCATTTCGGCAGCCGCTGCTTGTATCGCTTGTTCGAAAATAGTTGTTTCCGGTTTCTCGCTCATCCGAATCCCTGCCTCATTCTCGTTGTTGCGGGTAAGTTGATGCTCTCCCTTTGGTTACACGGCCGCTTCTTCTTCAGCCGGAATGCAAATTTCAAATACGTCGCCGTGCTGTAAAATCATAATGTTGCGGGATTTCTCGCGCATCACCACAACCTCCGGTTTTTGACGCATACGTTCAATATATTGCTCTGGCACATCGCCCGAACCGCTCACTGTGATGCCTTCTACTACAATATCCTCATTTTCTTGCGGCGGTGCGCCTAATACTTGCTCATAAATATCGGAGAATTGTTCAAAGTTGTTTGTGTACACGGAAATGCATTTCATGTTCATCATCCTTCATTGGCTTTTTTCGGTTTCACTACTCTATTTTTTGTTATTACGCCCGGCTTCATACGTTGTTTGCCTTCCTTGCAAATATCCAGCAGCGGGCATACCGGACATCCAGGGTTTTGCGCCTTGCAATGATAGCGACCGAAAAAAATAAGCCGGTGGTGCGTTAATGTCCATTCTTCCTTCGGCACGAGCTTCATCAGCTTTTTTTCCACTTCCAGAACCGAATCATCGGGCTTGGCAATGGAAAGGCGTTTCGATACCCGTTCTACATGCGTGTCAACCGCTATAGCCGGAACGCCAAAAGCGTTGGAGACGACAACGTTGGCTGTTTTGCGGCCAACACCCGGCAGCTCGGTAAGCTGTTCGTGCTTCGAAGGGACTTCACCCTCGTATTTATCGATCAGAATGCGGCAAAGCTTCTGAATGTTAGCAGCTTTATTGCGGAACAAACCGATTCTTCTAATATCCATCTCCAGCTCTTCGAGCGGGACGCGCAAGTAATCCTCCGGCGATTTATACTTCTGAAACAACGTGGCCGTCACCTTGTTAACCGTCTCGTCGGTACATTGGGCTGACAGCAAAACAGCAATCGTCAGCTCAAACGGATTACTATGGTTAAGCTCGCAATGCGCATCCGGAAACATCTCCGCCAACTGATCCAGAATATGGCGCATTTTTTGCTTCGCATTCATCGTCCTCTCTCCTAGTCATAACACTATCGTTCAAAGTGTAGCGAAAAACGCCATGAATCGCAACCGATTACAAGCGTGAACAAACAAAAAAACTGCCCAAAAGGGCAGTTTTTCACATAACCTTACGAATTTAATTCTTGACGACTGCAATTGCCGTATTCCGGAACGCGTAAACGGTGACCGTATCTCCGTGGTTCAGCGAAGCCGGAGAGATCGTCGAACCGTCTTTGGCTGTAAAGGCTGTATTAGGCAGCAGGAAGAAATAGTTATTTTGGTCGGAAGCCGATGTTTGCAGCGTAATCAGCTGATCGGAAACCGCATCGTAAGACGAAACGGCACGCGACAGCCCGGAGCTTGCATAAATAACCGTATTGCCCGCAGCGTCGGTCATCACAGCGGCCCCTTGACCAGTCTTCACCGAGCTGAGGGCGGCTGTTTTTTTGCCGTCGATATACAGCTGGTCCGTGCCTCCATCAAATGGAACAATAATCGACTTGCCGTTATTGGCTGTAACGGTCAAGCTGCCGGTGCCTACCGTTTTCACCATACCGACCGTTAAAGGCACCTCCGTTACCGTCTCAGGCGCGTTGCCGTTATACGCAACATTAACGACCGATCCAGGGACAAAATCGGACAGGGACACCTCTTCGCCGTCTGTATCCATCAAATCCACGCCGGTGAGATCGAGACGCAGCGCTGTGCCGTCCACTCCCAGCAGCTGCAGCTTGTTGCTGCCCTCTATTGATTTTACAACATCATATTGAATGGTTTGATGCACTTTAATGACCGACGCCCGGTCTTGGCTGGCCGTAAGCTTAATGGTTACATATTGGCCCGCTTTCAAATCGGATACGGCCGGCGTGCTGTCGCCGGCAATTTCCACATCCGGGTATGTGTAAGGGACCGTGACCGAAGAGCCGTTATCCAGTTTCAGCGTCAGCTTGCCGGATACGCCGGTATTCGTCAGCACGCCTGAATAACTCGTTAAAAATTCAACCGACAACACTGTAGTTCCGGAATACGTAACGGAAATAGTGCGTCCCGCTTTCAGCATGGAATTCGCTTCGGATAACGTAATCGTATTGCCGTCATATTTGAATTTGGTCTTGTCATTTACAAACAGCGCATATGGCGTCGTTCCGTTGGAATCCACCATCGTCAGCAGTTTGTTGACGGCGTCGTAACTTGTAATCGAAGCGCCGGCTACCGCTTTGACATCACGGTTCGTTACTTCGATTTTGGTCACAATGCCGTTGTCATCCAAGGTCAGTTTGACCGAATCGACGGTTTTCGTCAGATCGGAAAGCACGGCGCCTGTAACGCCAGGAATGGATACTGTTACATCGGAATCCAGCACCTTGGACACCGGCGAGCCGTTTTGCATAATCGTAATAATGCCGTCTCCCGCCGAATAGAACGTGCCTTCCAGGCTGGCTTCTACAGCCGACTTCACTTTGACGGACAAGGCAACCGGCGCTGGGCGGAACGCATCTTCTGTAATCGTAATCACACTGTCGCGGCTGATTTGTTCAAGCGGAATCGTTTTGCCGCTGCCGTCCTGAACGATAAGATCATCCCCGTAGTGCACTTCCACCGGTTTATCGTTGATCCATACGTACATCAGATTATCGGACTTAATTACACGATCCAATACCGCTTCGTACGATTGGACATGTTGTTCATCCCCGTTTATTTCGATATACAGCGCTTTGCCGTTTTGGCCGATAACCGTAACGTCCGTATACAGCTTCAAAGCATCCAGCGATACCGCTTGTTCCGAATCGTAACGGTAAATACGCGTATTGCCGTCGATGGAATAAGTATTCTCACTGTTATCGCTATACACCGAAATGGACGAGCTGCTCAGCTTCGAGACAATGCCGTCCTGCTGGCCTGCATATGCAACCGGATACTGACGTTCCGCACGGCTGAACAATGTTGCAAGAGACGCCCTGTTTACATTCGCTTTCGGGTCGAACTTCGTTTCGGTAACGCCTTTCACCAGCTGAAGCGATACAGCGGCATTCACATAACCCAAATAATCTTTGCCAATGTTTCCGGCATCGCCGAAGGAAGACGGCGTCGATTGCAGCATATCAGCTTTGGTTTTCTCGCCGATGGTACGGACTAACAGCTTCGTCACCCATTCGCGGGATGCGGGCGCCGTGCCCCAGGCTGTAGCCGTTTGGCTGGAAGCGAGCGCGTATTCGTCGTTCCGGTCAAGCAAGTTTTTATCAAATGCAAGCGCGACGTACGACTTGTAAAAGTTGCTTACTTCAAACGAGGATGGGAATACGACAACACTGTTGGTTTCCACCTCATCATCCAGCCCTGCAAAACGGAGCGCCATTAATACGGCCTCCTGCCGTGTTACGCTATCTGAAGGACGAAACAGCCCGTTATATCCTGTAATAATGCCTTGCATAGCCAGTTTTGTAATATCTTTTTCCGCCCAATGCGTACTGACGACATCTGAAAAAGTAACGGGGGACGAAGCGGCTGCGTAAACGCTGCCGGCAGCTGCGCCGCCGGAAAGCAGCGAAACGGCCAGTGCACTTGCTACAATTGTTTTGCGTGTAAATGGCATGCTTAAGACAGCTCCCTTGTGTGAATTGGAATATATTACTTTCGACGATTCCTGCGATGATTCCTTTAAAAAAGATAAAAAAATGAAAAAACCAACATTTAAGGCTTTGCTCCAGCGAACCGCTTGGCAAAGCCTTAAATAACGATCAGGATATTTTCAGATAGGCTTTGATGCCTTGTACAATCGACTGTGCGATCACTTGCTGTTTAGCCGGGTCAAACAAAATGGCAGCGTCATTCGAATTGGTAACAAAGCCCGTTTCCATTAGAATAGCAGGCATCGTGGTTGCTTTGGTTACCCGGTAATTAGCCGTTTTGACCCCGCGATCCTTCAGGCCTGTCCCTTTGATTAAATACTTATGTACCGTCTCGGCCAAAGTTTTGCTGTTCGCGCGGGTGTAGTAGGTTTCCGTACCGCTTGCGGACGGCGAAGAACTGTTGGCATGGATCGACAAGAACAGGTCGGCTTTCAGCTTTTGTGCAATATTGACACGTTCGTCCAGCTCGACAAACACATCCGTACTGCGTGTCATTTGGGCGTTAATAAGAGGTTCCTTATCCAGCAGCGCTTTTACTTTGAGCGCAATGCTCAGATTCGTTTCCTTCTCCCACTTGCCGCTAAGAATACTTTGCGCCCCCGGGTCTGTACCGCCATGCCCGGCATCAATGACAACGGTATACTTTTTGCCTGGGACAGGATTGCTGCCGTCCGAATTACCTGTGCCCGGATCAGTACCCGGCACCGTTCCCGGATTCGTTGGCGTTCCGCCGTCTGCTCCAAGCTGGATGAGATATTGCCCGCTGCTTTCTGTCACGGTATACGTGGTGTCTGCCGTCAAATCCAATACAACCCGGACGGTAGACGGCGCCAGCGAGTAAAGCGAATACCGGATCTGGGCAAGAGCGGGATGACCGGTTACACTTATCTGTCCAATAGCCGCGCTGCTTGGGAAAGCAGGTTCGAAGCTATCCGAAAAACCGGCGTTCGGAAAGTCGAATACAAGCCGTTTCGGATTGTCCAGGAAAACCGGTTTGCTCATTACTGCTTGTCCATCATAGGTAACGATAACGCCTCCATTACCGTCGTAAGTGATGGAAGTCAAGCTGCCGGCCGTTTCTTCTCCGCTGTTCCCCGGATCGGTTGTTTCGGTTGGCGGCGGAGTCTCTGCCGGTTCCGGCGATTTCAAATACACGGTTTTGGTTGTGTTGTCCCAGTCCACTTTTAAGCCTAAGCTTTCACCCACAAACCGCAGCGGAACAAGCGTCGTTCCGGACTTAACGATAGCAGGCGTGTCCATTTGCAGCCCTTTGTCGTTTACAAATGCTTGGATGTCGTTAATCTTCAAGAATACGGTATCATTCCCGCTGTATATGGTGACCGTTTTATTCGTTTGGTCCCAATTGACCTTTGCGCCAATATTTTCGGATATGACACGAATCGGCACAACCGTATACTTGTTGTTCACCAGTTCAGGGCCAACCGCGGGTGTCAGCAGATTGTTGTCCAAATACAATTTGGGCGTAACGGTTGCTGACGCAGCTTGTCCGGTGCCTGTAAACAACGTAAACAGGAATGACATAAACAACAGGATTGCTACAAACTTCTTCATTCTCCACCTCGATGACTGATATTGCCCGCATCGAATGTGCTCATTCGACTTAAACAGACGACAATTTAGACGCGCTTTGTCTAAAAAAGTTGCGTTTTGCGGAAATATTAACCGATTTTAATTGTTTTGCATGCCGCAGCCTTCATTTACGCCAAAAACAGCGCCATGAAATGCTCGTCCCAGTAACGGCCGTCATGCTTAAAAGCTTGGCGCGTTGTGCTGTATACCGTAAACCCCGCGCCTTCATACAAGGACACGGCCGGCTGATTGCCGGATACCACCGCCAGATGCAGCTGTTCCAGCCCTTCGAGCCCGGACGCCCGATTCACAAGCTCCCGGATCAAACGTTTTGCCGATGCCTTGCTTTCTTGTCCGGGGCGACACGCGACACATACATGCCATAGACGCCGCTTCTATGTTTCGTTTTCGGATGTGTTTCTCTTGCGAAGGTCACAATGCCAACCAATTCGTCTCCTTGAAAAGCCCCTAATGTAAACTTGCCGGATTCCGGCGTTAATTTGCTTTGAATCTGCTCCAACGGTTTGGCCGCCACCAATTGTCCGATTGTCAAACGCGGCAGCGATCAGACCATAAAAAAACCGGACGATCCGCTTGGATGTCCGGTTTTGCATATGCCTGCGGTTCTTACAGAGCAGCTCGTGCTGCCTCGTAAGCTGCGATTTTGTCCTCATGCTGCAGCGTAAGGCCAATGTTGTCGAGGCCAAGCAGCAGAAACTGGCGGCGGTGCTCGTCGATATCAAACGCAAGATCGAGTCCGTACTCATCGGTCAAACGTTTGTTTTCCAGATCAACGGACAGCTTGTAGCCCTCATATTTCGCCGTGCGCTGGAACAGCTCTTCAACCTGCTCTTCGCTCAGCTTCAGCGGCAGAATGCCGTTCTGGAAGCAGTTGTTGTAGAAAATGTCGGCGAACGAAGGCGCGATGACGCATTTGAAGCCGTAGTCAAGAATCGCCCAAGGCGCATGCTCGCGGGACGAGCCGCAGCCGAAGTTGGCACGGGAAATGAGAATCGAAGCGCCCTCGTACCGCGGTTTGTTTGGTTCGAAATCGGCATTGATTTCGCCGTTTTCGTGGAAACGCCATTCGAAGAACAGGAACTGGCCAAAGCCGCTCCGTTCGATACGCTTCAAGAATTGTTTCGGGATAATCGCATCCGTATCGACGTTGACACGGTCGACAGGAGCGACAATACCGGTCAGTTGTTTAAAAGCTTCCATAGTCGTTATACTCCTCTCACCGTTCGATTAGTTGGCAACAGCCGATTTAATGTTCCATTCGCGAACGTCTGTGAACCGTCCTTTAATCGCTGCGGCAGCAGCCATAGCAGGCGATACCAGATGCGTACGTCCGCCGCGGCCTTGGCGGCCTTCGAAGTTGCGGTTCGACGTCGATGCGCAGCGTTGTCCAGGCTGCAATACGTCAGGGTTCATCGCGAGGCACATCGAGCAGCCTGCTTCGCGCCATTCAAAACCAGCTTCGATAAAGATTTTATCGAGGCCTTCTTTTTCCGCTTGCAATTTCACGCGGCCGGAGCCCGGTACAACGATCGCCGTAACGCGGTCGCTTACTTTGTAACCGCGGGCAATTTCAGCTGCTGCGCGCAGGTCTTCGATCCGGCCGTTCGTGCAGGAGCCGATAAACACATAATCAATATCGATTTCGTTCATTGGCGTGCCTGGCTTCAAATCCATATACTCAAGCGCCTTTTCAGCCGCTTTGCGTTCATTTTCCGTCGGCAGCTCGCTAGGTACAGGCACTTTCGACGTAATGTCGGTACCCATGCCCGGGCTTGTTCCCCACGTTACTTGCGGGATGAGGGAGTCTACGTCGAATTCAACAACCGTATCGTACACTGCGCCTTCGTCAGTCGTCAGCTCGTTCCAGCGTGCAACCGCAGCGTCAAAATCGGCTGGAGCGTATTCGCGTCCGCGCAGGTAGTTGTAAGTTGTTTCGTCCGGCGCAATCAGGCCGGCGCGAGCGCCGCCTTCGATCGACATGTTGCAGACCGTCATCCGTTCTTCCATCGACAGGCTGCGGATCGCTTCGCCCGTGTATTCAATAACATAGCCGGTAGCAAAGTCCGTGCCGTACTTCGCAATAACGCCAAGAATCAAGTCTTTTGCCGTTACGCCCGGCTTGCGTTTGCCGTTGAAACGGACTTCCATCGTTTTCGGTTTTGCTTGCTGGAGGCATTGCGTCGCCATAACATGCTCAACCTCGCTAGTGCCGATACCAAACGCCAATGCGCCAAATGCGCCGTGCGTCGAAGTATGGCTGTCGCCGCAAACGATTGTTTTGCCCGGATGCGTGAGGCCGATTTCCGGCCCCATAACGTGAACGACACCTTGGTCCAGGTTGTTCAGGTCATACAGCTTTACGCCAAAGTCTGCGCAGTTTTGCGTCAGCGTGTCGATCTGCTGCTTCGAGATCGGGTCTTTAATGTTAAAGCGGTCTTTCGTAGGCACATTGTGGTCCATCGTTGCAAATGTCAGGTCCGGACGGCGCACTTTGCGGCCCGTCATGCGGAGGCCTTCAAACGCCTGCGGGGACGTTACCTCATGCACCAAGTGAAGATCGATATACAAAATGCTAGGTTTGCCTTCTTCCTGATGAATGACGTGATTGTCCCAAATCTTTTCAAACATTGTCTTTTTCGCCATTGCACTCACCTCATCGATTCGTTCTATAAGTTCGTTAATGAAAGCTTATAACATTTACGTTGATTGTTCCAAGATATAATATCTATAATGTTTATAGGAAAGAACTATGACAATACGAATCTCTCTATTATAAAAAATAGATAAAGGTGGCGTTCATTCAACGATGGAATTACGACAGCTTCAATATGTCATACAAATCGCCAAAGAAAAAAACTTCTCGCGCGCAGCCGAAAAGCTGCATATCGCCCAGCCTTCCTTAAGCCAGCAGTTGTCCAAGCTGGAGCAGGAAATCGGTGTGCTGCTCTTCCGCCGCACAACCAACTCGGTCGAGCTGACGCAGGCAGGCCAAGCTTTTGTCGACAAATCGCAAACGATTCTTGATGCGGTCGAGCAGTTGAAGCAGGAAATGGACGATATGGCCCAAATGCGCCGCGGCCGGCTGGTCGTTGGCACACTCCCGATCACCGGCTCCCATATTTTGCCGATTGTGCTCCCCGCCTTCGGCGCCAAATATCCGCAGATTGAAGTTGTGCTTGTGGAGGATACTACCGCCAGGCTGGAACAGCTGACCGCAAGCGGCGGCACCGATATCAGCCTGCTTACGCTTCCGATGCTGGACAATTCCCTTGCCTGGGAACCGCTGATGGAGGAGGAAATCTGCCTGGCCGTACCGCCGCAGCACCGTCTTGCCGGACATTCCGGCCGGATAGCCGTTTCCGAGCTGAAGGAGGAGCCTTTTATCGGACTGAAAAAAGGGCAGGGCTTCCGGCAAATTACAGTAGATCTGTGCGTAAAAGCCGGCTTTACGCCGGACATCGTATTCGAAAGCAGCAACATTGAAACGGTCCAATCGCTTGTGGCCGGCGGCATGGGCATCGCTTTTGTGCCGCAAATGCTGACACGCCCGCGCGGCGGCAGCTTCGTGCCTGCTTATTTGCAGCTGGAAGGCAGGCCTTCCCGCACGCTTGTTATCGCCCGGCGAAAGGACCGGTATTTATCCAAAGCGGCGAAAGCATTTATCGACACGATGCATGAAACGGTGAACCGCTACGCCGAAACTTAAAACCTTTCATTAATAAAGCGACGGGCGGCGGTCATCAAAAACCGGTATCGTTGACCGCACTTGATCAACGAGGGAAAGGTCGATCTCGGCATAAACAATCGTCTCTCCCTCCCCGGCCTCGGCAATGACTTCCCCCCATGGATCAATGACCATGGAATGGCCAAAAAAGACCGTCTCGCCGCTTTGCCCCGTCCGGTTGCAGGCGATGACGAACAGCTGGTTCTCAATCGCCCGCGCGGTCAGCAGCGTACGCCAATGATGGAGCCGCGGATGCGGCCATTCCGCCGGTACAAACAATAGTTTCGCCCCGTCCAGCGCCAGCTTGCGGGCAAGTTCCGGAAAACGGATGTCGTAGCAGATCATCATGCCCGCATCGACACCTTCCACCTGCAGCCGGCCGGTCTTGCCGCCCTGCTGCAAATATTTTTCTTCATCCATTAACCGGAACAAATGAATTTTGGAATAGTCCCCGATCTCCTTGCCTTCCCGGTCAAATGCAAAAATCGTATTGTACACGCCGTCCCGGCGCTTCTCCGCAACAGAGCCCGCAATTACACTTACATGATATTTACGGCAAAAATCCGCCATAAAAGCTTTCGTACGCTCGCCGTACTCATCCGCAAGCCCGGTAATCTCCGTTAGCGCATAACCCGTATTCCACATTTCCGGCATGACGATGACATCCGGTTTGGCAGTACCGCCTGCCGCTTCCTCCATCATATCCGCCAGTTTCGCGAAGTTCGCATCGGGCTGCCCGACGGCAATATCCATTTGCAATAAAGCAAGCTTCAGCTGCTGTTTCATATCATTCTCTCCTCTGCTCGCCGCAGTGTTGTTTCCTTAATCATCGTAAATGAGGACAGGAGTGTCAAGGGCGATGGCCGCGCAGGTGCCATTTGTTGTATCGCATAGAAACGGATGCACAGGAAAAAGTAATGAGCAAAAGGAACAGCTTCCTTCCCTACAACTAAACGGCAGCTCCCCGCTTTATTGTAAAAGCGCCGCTGCAAAAGGAGTGTTCACCATGCTGTTGAAACGTTTCCTTGCTCTGCTTATGCTCTTGTGCTTCCTATTGCCGTTCAGCCATACAGCCGCCGCTAATGCCGCTGCTCCAGCTACGATGCGGCCGGTGCAGGTTTTTGACGTCAAAGCGGAGAAGGTCGTCAAGTCCGTGCCGAATGACCAGCAGTTCCAGCACTTTGTAACGGAATGGATGAACTCCGTTACCCGCTTTGCTCCCCAGCTGCAGGTAGACGACAGCTGCAGTTATGTATACCGGATTCCGCTGGAGAAGCCGATTACCGCGCAATTAAACGACATAACGATTCATTCAGAGGATGTCTTTTTATTTTATTGCGAAGATAAGCCGCCGATGCTGCTTGTTTTTGATGACAAGCGAAGACCTTATCTGCTTTTGTTCAAAGCGGACATTAAACCTTTTATCCGGAAGGTTGGGATTCCTGAACTGTAATAACGGGATTATC
This sequence comes from Paenibacillus protaetiae, assembly GCF_004135365.1. NCBI lineage: Bacteria > Bacillati > Bacillota > Bacilli > Caryophanales > Paenibacillaceae > Paenibacillus > Paenibacillus protaetiae. The sequence continues at coordinate 1,492,971 of NZ_CP035492.1, forward strand.
CCGATAGGATAATCCGGATTCGCCGCTCGACACGCCGTCAGCCGCATGCTACATTTAGTATATTGTCTGCCGTTCCATGCAGCGCAGCATTGATAGTGGAGAGTGAGCGAATGAGTACTGTATCGAACAAGCCGTTTCATATTGAGCCGGCTGAGCGGATGACCGGTCTGCCGGCTCAATTTTTTGCCAAGCTGGTCGCCAAAGCAAACGCCCAGACGGCCAAAGGGCGCGATGTCATCAATTTGGGGCAAGGCAATCCGGATAAGCCAACCCCTCCCCATATTGTTGCAGCTTTAAAAGACGCCGCAGAAAATCCGCTTTATCACCGTTACCCCCTTTCAGCGGGTACCTTTTTTTAAAGGAAGCTGTAGCCAGACGGTATAAAGAAGATTACGGCGTCGAGCTAGATCCTGCGAGCGAGGTTGCCATATTGTTTGGCGGGAAGACCGGACTGGTCGAAATAAGCCAATGCCTGCTCAACCCGGGCGATATTTGCCTTGTGCCGGACCCGGGTTATCCTGATTACTGGTCGGGCGTTGCGCTTGCCGGGGCAGCCATGTCCTATATGCCGTTGACGGAAGCGAACCGCTTCCTGCCGGATTACAGCGCGATTGACCAAGCAACGGCGGATAAAGCCAAGCTGATGTTTATTAACTACCCGAACAATCCGACAGGCGCAGTAGCCGACCGGGCTTTTTATGAAGAAACGGTCCGGTTTGCAGCCGAACACAACGTCATCGTTGCCAGCGATTTTGCATACGGCGCGATTGGCTTTGACGGCATCAAGCCGGTCAGTTTCTTGGAGACGCCGGGCGCCAAAGAAGTTGGCGTGGAATTTTATACGCTGTCAAAATCATATAATATGGCCGGCTGGCGCGTAGGCTTTGCGCTTGGCAATGCCAAAATCGTATCCCTGATCAATGAAATTCAGGATCATTATTACTGCAGCCTGTTCGGCGGCATTCAGGCAGCCGCCGCAGTTGCATTAACCGGCCCGCAGCATTGCGTGGCCGAATTGTCCGGCATGTATGAAAGCCGCCGGGAAGCCGTGTTCCAGGCGCTGGAGGAAATCGGCTGGAAAGCGGCGAAGCCTGGGGGTTCCTTCTTCTGCTGGCTGCCGGTACCCGAAGGCTATACTTCGGAGTCTTTCGCGGATCTTGTGCTTGAGAAGGCGGATGTGGTCGTCGCGCCTGGCATTGGTTTTGGCCGCAGCGGCGAAGGTTATGTCCGGCTCGGTTTGCTGACCGACGAACCACGCCTCGTCGAAGCGATTCACCGGATCGGAAGCCTCGGCCTATTCAGCCGTTAAGGGCGTTCCTTATCCCTTTACAGCGGTGTAACGATCATGTTATGCTAACCATAATCTATTGCCCTAAACGTAATGACGGGACTAGTAAGCTTGAAAGATCGTGTACAGAGAGCGGATTCCTTGGCTGCAAGAATTCGTCCCGGTCCCTTGCTGAACCCACCCCCGAACGGCCGGCGATGAGTCGGACAGCGCCTCTGTTATAAGGCTCAAGCAGGATGGCTATAACCGTTTCTTTGACTCTGCCCGGCAGATGTATACATGAAGCGAGCCGTCAATTAAGGTGGTACCGCGGAAGCAGAAGACTTTCGTCCTTTTTTGAGGATGAAGGTCTTTTTTTCATTGGGACGGGAAGGGATGAACATGTCGGATATTATCGTAGTCAAAATCGGCAGCAGCTCTATCACATCGGAAGAAGGCGGGCTGAACCGGGAACGAATCGCATTTTTTACAGAGGAGCTGGCCTCCCTCCATGCGCAAGGGCACGGCGTCGTTCTTGTTACATCAGGCGCTGTCGCAGCGGGCTTCCGTCAAATCGGCTATTTGTCCCGCCCCAAAGCGCTTCATGAGAAGCAAGCAGCGGCGGCCGTCGGCCAAGCACTGCTCATGCAGGCGTATCAGGATGAGTTTAACCGCTTCGGCATGGTGGCGGCGCAAATATTGCTGACACGGACGGACTTCTCCAACCGTAAACGGATTAACAACGCACTTATGACAATGGAGGAACTGCTGCGCTTGCGCACAATCCCCATTATTAACGAAAACGATACCGTATCGACCGGCGAGCTGAAATTCGGCGACAATGACAATTTATCGGCGCTTGTCGCCAATATGATCAAAGCAGAACAGCTCATTATCATCACGGACATGGACGGCTTGTATACGGAAGATCCGCGCAAAAATCCGAACGCCGTCAAAATCGACCGGGTCAATCAAATTTCCGAAGATATTTTAAAAATCGCCGGAGGAGCAGGTTCGGCCGTCGGCACTGGCGGAATGCGTTCCAAAATTGAAGCGGCGCGGACCGCTACGCGTGGCGGTATCCGTACTTTCGTCGGCAAGGTGCAGGATAAAGGCGAACTGAACGATGCGGCGGCCGGCCACGGGCGAGGCACGTATTTTGATACCAGCATGCACAGCCTGCCGGTTAAAAAACAATGGCTGGGGTTCCATTCCATGCCGCAAGGCCATATTACGGTGGACGCCGGAGCGGAAAAAGCGCTGCTGGCGAACGGCAGAAGTTTGCTGCCGGTAGGCGTCGTTCATATCGAAGGAGACTTTCACCCCGGCGACGTCGTCGAGGTCCGCAATCAGCAAGGCATTACGATCGGACGCGGCGTTGTAAATTACGAAGCCTGGCAGGTACAGGCCGTTGCCGGATTAAACACAGACGAAGTGCGCCGCAGAATCGACGTTCACCGCATGGAAATTATTCACCGCGACGAGTGGATTTCACTCCGGTGACACAATGTATATAAAGGGAGGATTTGCGCCATGAGCGAAGTTCGGGAAAAATCGCTGCTCGCCAAGCAGGCGGCGGCTGTAATGAACACGTTGACGACAGAACAAAAAAACAAGGCGCTGCTCGCGATGGCTAGCGCGTTAACCGATCAGTATCAGCTGTTGATGGACGCCAATCAAATCGATTTGGACAACGGCCGCAAAGCTGGAACAAGCGAGTCGATGCTGGACCGGCTTGCCTTGACTAAAAACCGTATCGAAGCGATTGCCGAAGGCTTAAGGCAAATTGCCGAGCTGCCCGATCCGGTCGGCGAGCTGCTGGAGCAATTCGAGCGGCCAAACGGGCTGCGGATCGAGAAACGCCGCGTGCCGCTTGGCGTTATCGGCATGATCTATGAGTCGCGCCCGAATGTAACCGTTGACGCCGCCGGCCTATGCCTCAAAACCGGCAACTGCGTCGTGCTGCGCGGCGGGTCGGCCGCACTCGAATCGAACCGCGCCATTATTGCGGTGATGAAGCAAGCGATTGCGGGCACGGATGTGCCGGCCGACGCTCTGCAGCTTATTGAAGACTCCAATCGCAGTTCCGTTAACGAAATGCTAAAGCTGAACGGATTGCTGGATGTCATCATTCCGCGCGGCGGCGCTGCCCTGATCCAAAATGTCGTCATGAATGCTACCGTACCCGTTATTGAAACCGGGGCGGGCATTTGCCATACGTATGTCGACGAATCCGCCCAGCTGGAAATGGCTGTTCCTATCGTCTTTAATGCCAAAGTGCAACGCCCTTCCGTCTGCAACTCGCTGGAGACGCTGCTTGTACATAGCGCTTTTGCAGCGGATCATATGCAGCAGCTGCTCCAGCCGTTCTTTGATGCCAACGTGGAAATCCGGGGCTGCGAACGGACGGCTGCTCTGGTAACGGGCATCAAACCCGCGACGGCAGAGGATTACCGGACCGAATACAACGATTATATTATGAATGTCAAAATCGTAGACAGCCTGGACGAAGCATTGGCGCATATTGCCGCAAACGGCACGCAGCATTCCGAATGTATCGTTACCGAAAACAAAGCGCATGCCGAACGTTTCCTGCAGGAGATTGATGCAGCAGCCGTATACCATAACGCCTCTACCCGTTTTACAGACGGCTTCGAATTCGGCTTTGGCGCCGAAATCGGCATCAGTACCCAGAAGCTTCACGCCCGCGGCCCAATGGGGCTTCCGGCGCTTACATCAACAAAGTTCCGCATTTACGGCAACGGCCAAATTCGCAGTTAACCTGCTTGAGAACATAACGAATTGATCAATGTATTGGAGGTAAACATCTATGAACTATTCTACAGAGGCTGGAAAACCGATCTCCACCATGCGCATTTGCTTCTACGGCGCAGGTTCGATGGCAGAAGCCATCTCCCGCGGCCTGATCGAAAATCAGCTGACGCCGCCGGGGCAAATCTCGATGCTGAACCGGCAAAATAAAGACCGGCTGCAGGAACTGAACGACCGTTACGGCGTGCAAACGATATTGCAAGGCGCAACGAATGAACAATTTATTCGGGAAGCCGACATTATCTTTTTGGCAATGAAACCAAAGGACGCGGCGGAAGCCATCGGCGGCATCCGGCATCTGCTGTCGGAACGCCAGCTCGTTATTTCCGTTATCGCGGGCTTGTCTATCGATTCGATTGGCAAACTTATCGGCCCGGACATTCCGGTTGTCCGTTCCATGCCTAACACCTCCAGCACGATTGGCCTCGGTGTAACCGGGATCAGCTATTCCTCGCGCGTATCCGAGGAGCAGCGCAAACTGACCGACCAGCTGTTCCAGGCGGTGGGCATGACGCAAACGGTAGATGAAACTAAACAAGACAGCATTACCGGCGTATCCGGAAGCGGTCCGGCCTATGTCTATTACTTTATGGAAGCAATGATGGAAGGTGCTGCACAGCTTGGCTTCGACGAGCAGACCGCACGCGAGCTGGTTGTCCAGACGGTGCTTGGCGCCGCGGAGATGGTCCGTTTGACCGGCGAAGAGCCTGCCGTGCTGAGGCGCAAAGTGACGTCGCCAAACGGCACGACACAGGCGGCTATCGAGGTCATGGCCGCAGGCAACCTGAAGGAAACGGTAATGAAAGGAATGCTCCGCTCCACGGAGCGTGCCGGCGAAATCGGCGCGGAGCTGGAAAGGAATATTCAAAGATGAATGGCATGTGTATAGCCACTTACCGCTGCTTTGATGAGAAAGCGGACTTTCATAAACGCGCGTTGTCCATTGCCGTTGGCTTGACGGTAGGCAGTTGGACCGATCTGCCGGAGGCGCGCAAAGCCGAGATGGAAAAACATCTCGGCAAAGTATTGTCCGTCGAAGTTCATGAGCCTGCCGGCGGCGAACGTTATGCGGATATCCGTATCGCCTATCCGGACATCAACTTTAGCCGGGATATCCCCGCCCTGCTCGTAACCATCTTCGGCAAGCTGTCAATGGACGGCAAAATCAAGCTGATCGATATTGACGTATCGGAGCAGTTCCAGTCCGCATTCCCCGGCCCGAAATTCGGGCTGCCGGGCGTACGCGAGCTGCTTGGCGTCTATGACCGCCCGCTGCTGATGAGCATCTTCAAGTCCGTTATCGGCCATGACATAAGCAACTTGCGCGAGCAGTTCTACAAGCAGGCGCTTGGCGGTGTCGATTTGATTAAAGATGATGAAATCTTGTTCGAGAACCCGCTTACGCCGCTGGAGAAACGGGTAGAAACGTGCATGGAGGCGGCGCGCCAAGCATCGGAGGAAACCGGGCAAAAGCTGCTGTACGCCGTGAACATCACCGGCCCTACCTCTCGGCTGGCACAACAAGCGCGCAAAGCGATTGCCGCAGGGGCAAACGCGATTTTGCTGAACGTGTTGTCCTATGGCTACGATGTACTGCATGAGCTAAGCACGGACCCTTCCATTACCGTGCCGATCGCGGTACATCCGGCTATGGGAGGCGCTTATTACCAGTCGCCGCATTACGGCATTGGAGCATCGGTCCTGTTCGGCAAACTGATGCGGCTCGCCGGCGCCGACCTGGTGCTGTTCCCGTCGCCATACGGCTCGGTAATTATGCCCAAAGAAGAAAATCTAGCCGTCAAAGACGTGCTGCTGTCGGAGCTGGGCGGCATGCGCACGAGCTTCCCGGTGCCGTCGGCCGGCATCCATCCGGGGCTCGTCCCGCTTATTTTGCGCGACTTTGGACAAGATGTGGTCGTCAATGCAGGCGGCGGTATTCACGGTCATCCGATGGGGACAGCGGCAGGCGGCAAAGCGTTCCGCCAGGCTATTGACGCCGTATTGGCCGGACAAACGCTGGAGGAAGCCGCTCAGCAAGCCGGCAATGAGCCATTGAAGGCGGCAATTGATGCTTGGGGGATCAGACATTCATGAGTACGGCAAATCCATTAGCAGCAGGCAAAAAACGGATTATTTTTTGCGATTTTGACGGGACGATTACGGTCAACGATAATATTGTAGCGATTATTCAGCATTTTAACCCGCCGGGCTGGGAAGCCATTGCCCAGCAGGTGCTGGATCAACAGATATCCATTCAGGAAGGCGTCGGCCGCATGTTCCGGCTGCTCCCGGCATCGCTGCAAGCGGAAGTGGTGGACTTCGGCATCTCGAACGTCCGCATCCGCGACGGCTTCGAAGAGCTTCTCGCTTATTGCAAGGAGCAGGACATCGAGTTTTATGTGACAAGCGGCGGCATCGACTTTTTTGTGTACCCTGTGCTTGAGCGGTTTGGCATTGATACCAGCCATATCTATTGCAACGGCAGCGATTTTACCGGCGAATTTATCGAAATTACGTGGCCTCATCCTTGCGATGAGCATTGCACGAACCATTGCGGCATGTGCAAAACAACCATTATGCGCCGTTTTCCTGCCGATCGTTATGAACGGATCATTATCGGCGACAGCGTGACCGACTTCGAAGGCGCCAAGCTGGCGGATGTCGTCTATTCGCGTTCGCACCTTACGGCAAAATGCAGCGAGCTTGGCATCGCCCATACTGAATTTGAAACCTTCCACGATATTATCGCGGACTTGAAACGAGAAAGGAAATAAACAAATGAGCAGCTTTGAGCAATTTACGCTGGAACAAAAACAGCAGTCGTTTGATGAGCTGCGGGACGTCAAGCAATTGTTTGCATCCCGCAGCTGGTTCCCGGGTACAAGCGGCAATTTGTCCGTACGGATCGGCGATTTCGACCCTGAGCAGTTT